>JAGDMS010000074.1 GCA_017860575.1 Deltaproteobacteria bacterium
CACCTTGGCACCGTGGCGGATGATCAAGTCGACGATGTCGGTGGCCCCCGGCTGCTCCATCAGAAAGTTGACCCCGAACGGCCGGTCGGTCCGCCGCTTCACTTCCAGAATGGTGGACTCGTAGGCTTCCGGACGAACCGTAGCCAAGCCGAGAATGCCGAAGGCGCCGGCGTTACAGGCCGCCCCGGTCAGCTGCGGCGTGGCAACCCAGCCCATGCCGGTTTGAATGATCGGGTACTGGCAACCGAGGATCTCGCAGAGCCGTGTGTGCAGGACGTTGGACACGAGGGTACCTCTCACGCTTTGACTTCTTTGTTGCCGAGCCCGGAGGGGTCAATCACTTCGCGCAGTAGCCGCAACTCCTCCCGGCTGGGCACGCACGTTTGCGGCACCGGGTCGGGGATCATCAACGCGAAGCCGGTGTTCTGCACCACCTCGTCGACGCTGACGCCGGGATGCACCGACGCCAGCCGCATGGCGTGCTCGGGTGTGGCAAAGTCGAAGACGCCCAGGTTCGAAACGACGCGCCGGATGCCATGAAAACGGGAGGCGACCGGACCCAGTGCGCGTGCACGGTCGTAGCCGACACCCGACACCACATCGACCTGCGCAACGAACGACTTGGTGCTGTGATTGGGAATCCAGTAGCTCGTCGCATGGTTGATCGTGTTGCCCGGGGCGCCGCGCACGCCCAGCAACTGGGCCTTCGGCTTCTGGAACGGACCGATACAGGCAATATTCTGGTTACCGAACCGGTCGATTTGCGTGGCGCCCATCATGACGTGGCGGCGGCCCGACCACACGACGTCGAACACCGTCCGGTACGGGATCCAACCCTCGACAACCGGCGGCGGCCCCTTGGCGCCCACCGGGGGAACGGTTGCGAGCAACGCGGCGACACCGTCGCTCAGCAAGATATCGGGAGAGAACGTCAGCTTCGCCAATCGCGCGCCGATCAAGGGCAAGGTGCCCATCGGGCTGACCAGGATTTCGCCGTCGCCGCGAAAGGCCTCGGCGATGGCCACGGCACACACTTCCGCTCGGGTATAGTCGCTCATCGCGCTTTGACCGCCTTCTGGTATTCGTCCTCGCTTGCCAGATCGAGGTATTTGGCTTTGAACAGTCGCCACTGCTCCGGATCGGCGGCGCTGGCCGCATACTCCTTCTGGAACGCTTCGTCCCGCCCGTAGTCGGGCGGGCATTCGGTGAAGTGGGCACCGCCCGGCGTCTCGACGACGCCGTCGACCATCATGCGATTAATTTTCAGCGAGTGGATGCAGCCCTCCCGCAGCAGATCGGCAGTGGGAATGATCTTCTCGCATGACATGAAACGTCGCGTCGCCGCCATACAAAAGAGATCGTCGAAATACGGGTCGGGGCCGAGGAATTGGCCGTTGCCGGCTTCATCCGCACGGTTCATGTGAATCAGCGCCACATCAAGCGTGAGCGCGGGCATGGCCAGCAGTTCCTCGCCGTCGTCGTACGGCGATTTCACCAGTTTGAGGTGCGGGTTGATCTTCAGGACATCGGAGCCGAGGCCGGCCCGCGTCGGCAAGAAAGGCAGACGGAGGCTGGCGGCATACAGGCCCCACTGGAACATCCCTTCGTCCAGTTCAACCGCCTCGACGGCACCCGCCTGCCGCGCCGCACGGAAGTGCGGCTCGAGCGGGATGGAGTCCAGCGACACGAAGCCGTACACGACTTTCTTGACCTTGCCGGCGGCGCACAGCAGGCCCACGTCGGGCCCGCCGTAGGACACGACGGTGAGGTCCTTCAATGGTGCGCGCAGGATCTCGCGCACCAGCGCCATCGGCTTGCGTCGCGATCCCCAGCCACCGATGCCGATGGTCATCCCATCCCGAAGTTCGCCGATCACCTGCGCCGGCGTCATACGTTTGTTCACGGATGTCGTCCACCTTCCCTGAATCTAATGTCCCAGCTTGGCATCCTTCGGCGAGATGCGCCGTCGCTGACGGAGAATGCCCGCCCGCCGGGCGGAATGCGAGAACTTACTCGAAAAAGATGATCCTGGTCAAATTAGCGATGCTTTACCCTTGGGGCGCCCTTGCGATCCCCCACGCTCTCGGCCGGCAGCGCAAGGCAAGAGGTACAGATCATAAAGCTGTCCGTAGATTCAAGAGGGTCGCCCTGCGACCCCTGGACCGTGCGGCGCACCGCTTGCGTGGACGGATGTGCGCTGGTACTGGCGTGCCAACGCGGTGACACAACCGGCCGCAGAGGGGGTTCCGTCCCGGCGCAAAGAAGGGAGAAAGCGCATGCTTCTGGATCGTTTCAAACTGACGGACAAGGTGGCCATCGTCACCGGTGCCGGGCGCGGCATCGGCAAGGGCTCGGCACTCGCGTTTGCGGAAATGGGCGCTCACGTCGTGTGCGCCGCGCGGACGCGCGAGCAGATCGAAAAGACCGCGGAGCAAGCACGGGAATTCGGCGTCAAGGCGCTGCCGGTGACTTGCGATGTGAACGATCATGCCCAGCTCGAGCAGGTGGTGGCGGAGACGATGCAGCAGTTCGGCCGCATCGACATCCTGGTGAACAACGCCGGCGGCACACCACCGCTGGGAGCCCTGAAGACCAGCGAAGCGATGTTCAACAACGCCTTCAAGTTCAACGTGACCACCGCATTTGCGATGACGCGTTTGGTGGTGCCGCACATGATGGCGGGAGATGGCGGGTCCGTCGTGAACATCTCCTCGGCGGCGGGGCGTCTGATCCAGCCGGGATTTGCGGCCTACGGCACGGCAAAGTGCGCGCTGTCGTTCTTGACGAAGTTGCTCGGCTGTGAGTTCGCGCCGAAAGTGCGCGTCAATGCACTCGCCGTGGGTGCGACGCTCACCGACGCGCTGGCGCCGTTCCTGAACGCCGAAGCGCGCGCGAAGCTGGAAGCCGTAACCCCCATGGGGCGGCTCGGTGAGGTCGAAGACATTGCCCTGGCCGTGCTGTACCTGGCCTCACCCGCCTCGAGCTGGATCACCGGCAAGGTGATCGAAATCGACGGCGGCACCGAAGGTATGAACTGGCCGTTCCCGGTTTGAATCCAACTGCGGGGTGGCCCGCAGCCCACGCCCGCGCGTTGCGGGTCACCCCGGTATCGGCCCGACGACTACCATGTTCCCACGACCGGAAGAACGGCTGGTGCCGCCCGGCCTTGCGTGAAGAGCCGAGGCCGCGGAACACCGGCGGGGACCCGCTCGCGTCGCACGGTCAAAGCCCGTGGGCACATTTGCTCATCAACTCGCCTACGGGTATGTCTGTAGAGCACGCAATCGTCGGAGGAGAGCCGCATGAAGTCGATGACCCTGCAGCAGGTGGTCGATCGCATTGAGATCGATGACCTGCTCACCCGGTACGCCACCGCCGTCGACAGCCAGGATTGGGCGCTCTACGCCAGCTGCTTTACCCCCGATGCGTTCATCGATTACTCCGCCGCCGGTGGAATCAAAGGACACCTTCCGGAAGTCAAAGCCTGGATCGCCCACGTCATTCCGGTGTTCCCGATGACCCAGCACGTCGTGTGCAACCGCGCGGTGACGCTGAACGGCGACACGGCCACCGCACGCTCCTGTTTTTTCAATCCCATGGGACTACCTGATGAGGACGGCGGGCGCGTGCTCTTTTTCGACGGGGGGTACTACAACGACAAATTGGTGCGCACGCCCGATGGCTGGCGCATTGCGGAGCGCATCGAAGAAACCTCGTACTCGACACGCCTGCACCGGATCGCGGAAAAAGGCGAACTCGGCCTGTAACGCCAATCAAAAGGAAAGAAGGACCTATGCGTTTTTCACTCGCCGAAGCGATGTGCGACCCCAGTCACTACCTGCCCCTGGCGATAGCCGCGGAGGAGGCGGGGTTCACCTCGTACGTCATCCCCGATAGCATCTGCTATCCCAAGGCCTCCGCCACCAAGTATCCCTACACCATCGACGGGGAACGGGATTTCCTCGAGGATCGGCCGTTCATCGAGCCGTTCTCGCTGATTCCGGCGATGGGCGCAGTGACCAAGCGCCTGCGCTTCGTCACCTTCGTCGTCAAGCTGCCGATCCGGCAACCGGTCCTGGTGGCAAAATCCGTCACCTCCGTTGCGGTGCTCACCAATAACCGGCTCGGCTTCGGGGTCGGGCTCAGCCCGTGGCCCGAGGACTTTCAGGTGTGCGGGCAGGAGTGGAAGTCACGCGGCAAGCGCATGGATGAGATGATCGAGATCATCCGTGGGCTGAGCCAGGGCGACTTCTTCGAGTACCACGGAAAGCATTACGACATCCCCAGCATCAAGATGTGCCCGGCACCGACGCAGCCGGTTCCGATCCTCATTGGCGGGCACACGGAACCGGCCTTGCGGCGCGCCGCGCGGCTCGGCGACGGCTGGGTGCAAGCCGGCCGCGACCCCTTCGAGCCGATGATTGCCCGCCTCAAGGAACTCCGCAAAGAGTACGGGCGCGAGCGCGACCCGTTCGAGATCCACGTAATTTCGTTTGAAGGCTACTCCGTCGACGAGGTGCGCCGGCTCGAAGACCTCGGCGTCACCGACGTCATCATCGGCCTACGCTACGTCTACGACCGCAGCACGGACAGCATGCCGTTGTCCGAAAAGATCGACCTGCTGCGCGCCTACGCCGACGACGTAATCAGCAAGGTGTAGGGGCAAGGAGGCTGTCTCAGAACCTGCGGGACGGCAGACGACAGACAACAGATCCTACTTCAATATTAACAAAGGCTTACGTCTGTTGTCTGTCGTCTCAGAGTCCGTTGTCCGTGACTCTTGAGACCACCTTTGAAATCCTGCGCCACTCAGTCCAGTTGCGGAATCCACACGACGCCGTTGATGTGGCCGCCGCCGTCGACGAACAGGGTGTTCCCGGTCAGGTAACGGGCATCGTCACTGGCGAGGAACGCCGCCACCGGGGCGATGTCAGCCTCGGGATCGCCGATGCGCCCCATCGGGTTCGCCGCATCGGCGGCCGCCTCCAATTCCGGATGCGCCTGCATCACCGAACGGAACGCCGCCGACTTCGCCGCGGGGCAGATGACGTTACAGACGATTCCGTGAGGCGCCCATTCGCGAGCGGCTGTCCGCGTCAGCGCCCGCAACGCCTCCTTGGCGGAGTTGTAGTCGACGGTGCCCATGTGGGCGTTGACCCCGTTGAGCGAGCAGATGTTGATGATATTGCCGCGGCGTTGCGCTTTCATGATCGGGAAGACGGCCTGCATGGCCCAGAACGGACCGTAGAAACCAATGTCCATGCCGTGCGCCATGTCAGCGTCTGTCTTTTTCTCGACCCGACCGAGCCCACCGCCACCCCAGGCGTTGTTGACCAGAATATCCACGGTGCCCCAGGCATTTCTGGCGGCGTCGACCATGGCGAGCACCGACGCCTTGTCGCCCACATCGGTCCGCTGGCTGCGTGCGTCCACGCCGAACTCACGGACGAGATCCGCGGCCACGGCGCGCCCCGCCGCCTCGTTGATCTCGGCAATCAGCACCTTGGCGCCCTCGGCCGCAAAGCGCCGCGCCATACCACGTCCGATGCCGTCACCGGCCCCGGTGATGATAGCCACTCGATCCTGCAGTCGACCCATCGGCATATTCTCCTCGTATCGGTTCAGCGCTTGAGGACGTACGCGCTCATCGGGTACGTCTCGAAGTGGTTGTAGTCGATGAAGCGGTGGCAACTGTCCATCATCCGTTTCAGATTCGCCTCCAGCTTTTCCGGCGTTTCCGCATCATAGAACACCATCTGATCGGTCGCCGCTTCCGGCGGGAAGGCCTCCTCGACGATGCAGACCCACGGCAGCGCATCGTCCGTCAGCGCCCGCACGACGACGTTCTGGATGTAGAGAAACGTGCTTTGCGTCTCGATGGCCACCTGCGTGTGGGATCCCTGCCAGATACGGAGAAAGTCCGCATACGGCAGCGCCTCCGGCTTCTCGATAAAGCCGACGGTGTAGTGGGCGCGCAGCCGTTCGCCCAGCGCCGGCACATGGGCCGTGTTGACGATCGGCATGGATTCCAGGACGAGGTAGCCGGCCAACCGCGCCGTCACCGCCTGGAGCGCCTCTTCGATGGGGCCGCGATCGAGGTGCGTGTCCATCCACACGCACACCATGGCGGTCAAATTCGACTGCACCATGCGCAGCCCCTGCTGCGCCTGCTCGTCAGCGAGGTTGATGCTCAGGCTACGGCCGCCGCGCGCGATCAGGAGCGGTGCGGTTCGGTGGAGGAGTTCCTCGCGGAAATTCTCGATGGCCACCTCGGGCTTCTTCCACAACACGTAGAGCAGCTTTTCCATGTCTCCTCCGTCGTCTTCGGCAAGGTCGCGAGCCGGGAAATGCGAATGCCTCCTCTTACCTGAGGCGTTGCCGCTCAATCAACTCTCGCCCTTCCGCGGATTTTGTTTTATGGAGTACCCCTCATACAGAGGAGGCTATATGGCAGGTAGCGATCGGGTCGGCCCGGCGGCGGTTCGAAAGGTGGGCACAGTCGGCAGCTGGGACTTGGAAGCCGACGTGGTCGTCGTCGGGTACGGCTGCGCGGGCGCCTGCGCCGCCATCGCGGCCCGCGAAGCGGGCGCGGATGTCCTGCTGATCGAACGCGCCAGTGGCGGCGGCGGCACCTCGGCCAACTCAGGCGGGCTGATCTACATGGGCGGCGGCACCCCGGTGCAGCAGGCCGCCGGGTTCGAAGACACGCCGGAGGAGATGTACAAGTTCCTGATGGCCGCGCTCGGCCCCGATCCGGACGAGGCCAAGATCCGCATCTTTTGCGACGAGAGCGTCGCGCACTTCCACTGGCTCGAAGCGCACGGTGTGCCGTTCAAACGCACCTTCTACGACGAACCCGGAATGGAGGCGCCGACCGACGACTGCCTCGTCTTCTCCGGTGGCGAGGACGGCCATCCTTTCAACCTCATCGCCAAACCCGCGCCGCGCGCGCACAAGCCGCAGCATCCCGGCGCGGGCGGCGGATTTCTGATGCAGAGGCTGGTTGCGGCCACGGAGCGCAGTGGGACTCGTTTCGAGTTTGACACCCGCTGCGAGCACCTGGTCGTCGACGACCGGGACCACAACCGCGTCGTTGGTGCGGTCATCCGGCAGAATCGCACCGAGCGCCTCGTCCGCGCCCGCCGCGGCGTCGTACTCACCGCCGGCGGCTTCGCCAGCAACCACGAGATGGTCTTGCGCCACACGCCCCTGCTGGCGCGGTGCGCAGCTTTCAACGCCACCGAGGGTGACGACGGTAGCGGCATTCGGATGGCGATGGGCGCAGGCGCCGACATCATCCGCATGCACGCGGTCGAGGTGGCCTATCCGCTGGTCCCCCATCGCCTTCTCCGCGGCATCCTGGTGAATCGCTACGGTCAGCGCTTCATCAACGAGGACACCTACTTCGGCCGCCTGGCGCAAGAAGGGCTGCTGCGACAGGATGGCGAGATGCTGCTCATCGTCGACAATGCCATTTACGAGCCGACGATTTTCGGGATGCAGGCGGCGTTCGTCGAGGAGACCGTGGCCGATCTCGAGCGCGCGATCGGCTTGCCGACAGAGTCCCTGCAGGACACCGTCGCCTACTACAACCGCTTCGCGGCACGGGGGGAAGACCCGCTGTTTCACAAGCGGCCGTCGTTCCTTCGGCCCCTATCCGAACCACCCTACGCCGCATTGGACTGCCGTGTTGGCAGCCAGGACGTCAACGTCAGCGCGGTGTTCAGCGGACTCACCCTCGGCGGATTGCATACGCTGCCGACCGGCGAAGTCCTCGATCCGGACGCCAACATCATTCCCGGGTTGTACGCCGCCGGCCGCACGACTAGCGGCATCGCCGGCGGAGGGTACTGTACCGGGATCTCCCTTGGAGACGGCACCTTTTTCGGGCGGCAGGCCGGTCAGCGCGCCGCCACCGCCAGCATCTGACAAAGAGCATGTAGAATGGTGCGGAATGCCATGGTTCGGAACCGCGCTATTTGACAAACAAACGTTTGGTAAGGTAAGTTTCCATTGAACCTCTGGTGACGCTAGCGTATGCGCAGCGTGGGTGAGCGAGTCCGGAGCGCACGGGCGGTGAACGACACGCCTTACAGCCGCAGCGAGTCCACCCAGGGGAGCAGCACTTCAAGGACAGGGAGGTCACTGCATGCTTGTTGGGGGTTGTGACGTCGGGTCGACCACCGGGAAGGCGGTCATCCTGGATGGAACCTCGGTCGTCTCTCACTTCATTACACCATCGACAACCAGTCCGGAGAAGACGGCCCGAACGGCAATGGATGAGGCCGTGAAGATGGCCGGCCTGACTGCGTACGATGACCTACGGTACATCGTCGGCACCGGCTACGGCCGCCTCAAGGTCCCGTTCGCCAACGAAAACGTCTCCGAAATCACCTGTCATGCGCGCGGCGCGCATTGGCTGAACCCGGCAGTAAGGACCGTGGTCGACATTGGCGGGCAGGACTGCAAGGTCATGTCGGTCGACAAGAACGGCAAGGTCATCGAATTTGCCATGAACGACCGGTGCGCTGCGGGGACCGGGCGGTTTTTCGAGGCGATGGCCCGCGTGCTCAACTGCGGTCTCGAGGGTATCTCCGCGCTGGATCAGCAGGGTTCCAACCCGGCCAGCATCACCAGCCAGTGCAGCGTCTTCGCCGAATCCGAGGTCATCACGCTGATCAGCGAGGGCATTCCCTTGCCCGACATCGTCGCCGGCATCAACAACTCGGTGGCCAACCGATTGTTTTCCATGGTGCGCCGCATCGGCCTCACCAAGGAGCTGGCATTGACCGGTGGCTGTTCGAAGAACGAAGGGCTGGCTAAGGCGCTGGAAAAGAAGCTTGGGGTAACGGTGACGCTACTCCCCCAGGACCCGCAGATTGCGGGCGCGGTCGGTGCCGCGCTGATCGCCTGCGAGAGAGCCGAGAAGAACTGACCACCGCGGTTGCGTGGACCATTTTCGGCAACTTTTCCAACGACTGGATTTGAAAATTGCCGTCCTGCGGACAGATTTTGGATAGCATCCCGGAGTACGGACTTTCGACGTTCGACTGAAGGCGACGGCCGCTGAGAGGGGCGCACGCCGCGCCCGAAAGCGAGGGCAGACCAATGGACACCACGATCAGGTCAGAGGCCTTTCAAACGTTCGCCGACGCCGCCGGCAGCATCATGAATCCGGCGGTTCGGGAATGGCGGGCGCAAGGCGGGAAAGTCGTCGGCTACTTCTGTTCCCACATGCCGACCGAGCTGCTGATGGCGGCGGGACTGTTGCCGTTCCGCATGCGCGGGACGGGCAGTGAAGGCACCGAACTGTCCGATGCCTATTTCACCAGCATCAACTGCAGTTTCCCGCGCCACACCTTCAATCTTGCGCTCAAGGGCGACTACGACTTCCTCGACGGCCTGGTCTGCGTGAGCAGCTGCGACCACGTCCGGCGGGTCTACGACAACTGGAAGCAGGCCCTGCCGACGCCCTTCTTGCGCATCATGAGTCTGCCCAAAAAAGTGGACGATCCCCAGGTGGAGTGGTATCGCGACGAAATCAATCTCCTGAAAGACGACCTCGAACAGCATTTCAACGTCGTCATTTCGGACGAGCGTCTGCGGGAAGCGATCCGGCTGCGCAACGAGACACGGCGCTTGCAACGGCAACTTTATTTCTTGCGCAAGGAGAAGCACCCACGCATCACCGGCGCGGAAACGCTGGCCGTGATGGTTGCCGGCTCCGCCATGCCGGCTGAGCAGTACAACCCACTGCTGCAGCGCCTCCTGGAAGACCTGAGTCAAGCCAACGGGGAGCGCGGGAAAACCGACTACCGCGCCCGCTTGATGATCGTCGGCAGCGAACTGGACGACCCAGAATACGTCGACATCATCGAAAACCAAGGCGGCCTCGTGGTCACCGACTCGATTTGCTACGGCACGCGCACCATGTGGGTGGACGTCGATGAACAGGCGGCGGACCCCGTCGAGGCGCTTGCCCGCTACTACATCCAGGAGCGTCCGTCGTGCCCGCGCATGAACGGCGACCAGCCGCGCCGGGAGAAATTCGTGCAGGACCTGATCCAGGAATTCGCGGTGGACGGGGTCATTGGCGAACGCATGTTGTTTTGCGATTTCTGGTGCGCCGAGCACTACATGAACAAGCAGGACTTCAAAGAAGCCGGCATCCCGTTTCTCCAACTCGACCGCGAATACATCACCAGCGGCAAGGGGCAGTTGATGACCAGGGTGCAAGCGTTCCTGGAAACCATGGGGAAGTGACGGATGGAAAAGCACGAAGTCAAACAACGCGCCTTGGCGCGCTACAAACAAGAACGCGACTGGTTCGCATTCCTCCTGCAGGCCGCCGAGTACATGGACACCCCGGAGGGCAAGCTGCAGGTCAAAATGCTCCGCATCCTGCTCGAATCCAAGCAGAACGTCATCGACTGCGTCGAGCAGGACAAGCCATTCGTCGCGGCGTACTTCTGCACCGCGCCGGAGCTCTTTACCGCCATGGATCTCCCGTGGTTTATGATCATGGAAACCCCATTCCTGGCCGCTTCCGCACCCTACATCCTCGAGGATCTTCAGGGGACCGAGGAACTGGGGCTCGGCACCGATCTCTGCACCGCCATTCGGCTCCCAATTTACTACATTGAGACGGGGCAGATGCCGGTTCCCAGCGCGGTGATCGGCCTGCTGTCCCCCTGCGATGGGACCACGATGCTGCAGCAGGTCCTGCAACATAATAAGGCCTGGCACGACGTGCCCATTTTCTGCCCCGACCCGCCGTACAAATCCGATGAGAGAGCCATCAACTACTTTGCCAATGAGCTACGCCAAATGGTCCGCTTTGTTGAGAAACACACCGGACACAGACTCGAGATTGATCGTCTCCGTGCGGTGTGTGAGGAGTCGAACCGCACCTATGCCTTGTGGCAGGAGTACAACGAACTCAGACGCGCCGTGCCCAGTCCACACGGCTGGGAGATCGGCGGACCGCAAGCCTTTGGGGTGAGTCAGTGTTTCCGCGCCGGAGACCCGCGCTGCACCGATTGGTTCAGGCAACTCCTTGAATGCGGCGAGGAACGGGTGAAGGCAGGACGGGGTGCCAACGACTATGCGCCGGAGAAGATCCGCCTGCTCTGGTTCGACATCATGCCCCACGGCTGGATCCAGGAATTCATGCCGTGGCTGGAACAGGAGTGGGGAGCCGTCCTCGTGATGGATATGTTCAGCAACTTTCCCTACACGATGATTGACACCACGAGTGAAGAAACCATGTTCCACGACCTGGCCAAGCGCAATCTGATCGATGTGCCGATGATCCGCCAGGCGCGTGGGACGGCCGAGAACTTTTCGGGCGACATCATCCGCATGGTCAAGGACTACAAGATCGACGCGGTGATCTGGCCGGGGCACATGGGCCACAAGGACGGCGCCGCCACTGCCGGCATCATGCGCGAGACGTGCCGGGATCTCGGTGTTCCGTTTCTCCATATCGGGGTCGACCTGTTCGACAAGCGCTACACGTCCGTCGACGAAGTGAAAGCCAAGGTCTCGGAATTCTTCTCCGGCATGGGATTGGGATGAAACAGTTTGTTAGGTTGTTATGTCGTTCGACGATCAGATCAGCAGAGTCGCCACGCACCTGACAGAACTGCGCGCCAACGGGCGAGCGGTGCGGGAGTTCCGCTTGCCTGCGTCGGCGGACGCACTCCGACAGGGCGTGCCGGTGCGGCTCGGTCCAGGGGCGAACCCCCGCATCATCCTCCGCAGCGAAACCTTCATCGAACTCGGCAGCCCGGCGGCGGGATCGTGCGCCCTGGTGCTGTGGACCGGAAATCCGGCGCTGATCGCCGACGGCAGGCTGACCGTGGTCGGCCCCGACATCCCAGAGGCAGCCGGGGCCAGCCTGCCGTTCGGCCAGATTCTGCTGGTCGGCGGCCAGGAGCTGACCGATGCGGAGCACCAGACGGTGGCGCAGACCCAATACGTGGCCGATCAGATCGAAGGCTACATGGTCAAGAGTTCGTCCCGCAACATCTGGAGCCGGGTGAGCCATGGCGCCGCGGCCAAGGGTTTTTGCTTCGAGACGCTGGGCCGGTCGTTGATGGCCATCTACAAATCCAGCCTCCCCAAGGTGCAGGCGATGGAGGTCGTCTTCGTAACCTCGAGTCGGGAGGACGTACTCGGCCTCGCCGGGATGGCCCAGGAAGTCCGCGAGATCGGGGCGGAGATCGTCAAGGAGCACTGGAAGGCGAAAGGCTACGATCTCGACTGCGACCTGGACTGTCGCTCCTGCCACGACAAGGAGGTGTGCGACGACATCCGGAAAGTGGCCGCCGCGCGATTGCGGAAGGAAAAAGGCGGCAGCGCGACCGCCGCGCCCCCCGCGCGCGAGAGCCGGGAGGCCGACGGCCCGGCACCCATCGGAGGCACCGATGCCTGACGCGCACGCCAACGGCACGCGTCTGGTCAGCGTCTGCGGTAAAGGGGGGACCGGGAAGACCGCGATCACCGCGATGATGGCCCGCGCACTCGTGGACAGCGGCCGCGCCGGCAAGCTCCTGGTCATCGATGCCGACCCGGCCCTGGGCCAGTTGTGCGCGCTCGGCGTCAAGCCGACTCGCACCATGGGGCAGATCCGCGAGGACATCATCCGCACCGCCCAGGCCGGGAACAAGGACGCCAAGACGGAGCTGGTGCACAAGCTCGATTACATGGTGTTCGAGGCGCTGAACGAACTCGAGCACTTCACCCTGCTCGCCATGGGGCGTACCGAAACCCTGGGCTGCTACTGCCCCGTGAACAGCCTCTTGCGCGGCGCCATCGAAAAGCTCTCCGAGAGTTTCGACACAATTCTGGTCGATGGTGAAGCCGGGCTGGAACAGATCAATCGTCAGGTTGTGCGGCGGCTGGACACCCTGATCATCGTCAGCGACCCGACTTCGCGCGGCATGGAAACCGCGGCGGCGATCAAGGACATGGTCGAGCGGGAGAAGATTATCGAGTGCCGGCAACTCGGCCTCGTCTTCAACCGTGTCATCGGCAACGAGGCGTTGCTGGAAGCCGCGGCGGCAACGCTCGGCCTGCAGCTCTTCGGACTCATCCCCCACGATCAGGAAATCGCGGCTTTCGACCTGGTGGGCCGGCCGATCACCGAGCTGCCCGCCGGCGCGCCCGGCCAGGCCGCGGTGCGCCGCATCGTCGAGCGCTGCATCCTCGGCTGACGGTGGTATCGACGCGGAAAGGGCGCACCTTGAGCCTCATCAGTAACAGGCAATTGCGGCTTGCCCCCTCCGCCCGTGTGTCCTAGTATCGCGCCGCAATCGCGGGTCACAGTCGACCGCGCTTCAGAGGGGGCAAGAAGATCACATGGACGTAAGCTACGGCGAGGAATACGACGCCTTTCGCGCCGAAGTGCAGCAGTTCTTACGGGAGCACTGGACCGACGAGGATCGCAGGCAAAACCCGCCATTCAAAGGACACACCTGGCTGGTCAGCTCGGTGGCGCGGATGGACGACGACGCCACCCGATTTCGCCTCAAAGCCATCGAACGGGGCTACCTGTATCGCAACGTGCCCAAACGCTACGGGGGCGGCGAACAACCCTGGGATCCGCTGAAAGAGATCATCATCGCCGAGGAGTTCCAGAAGGCACAGGCGCCCACCGAAGTGCTGGGGAACGGCCCCAATTTGCTGGTGCCGACCTTGCTGGAGCGTGGCAGCGAAGAGCAGAAACAGCGCTTCATCCGCAACGCGCTGCTGGGCACGGAGTACTGGTGCCAGGGGTACAGCGAACCGGGGGCCGGCAGCGACCTGGCGTCGCTGCGGACCCGCGGCGTTCTCGACGGCGATCACTGGGTGGTCAACGGCCAGAAGATCTGGACCACGCTGGCCCACCTCTCCCACTGGATGTTTTGCCTGGCGCGCACCGAACCCGATGCCCCGAAGCACAAGGGCATCAGTTACCTGCTCATCGACATGAAGACGCCGGGGATTACCGTACGGCCCCTCGTCCAGATCAACGGCGAATCCGAATTCAGCGAGGTCTTCCTCGAGGACGTGCGCGTGCCGGCAACCAATATCGTCGGCAAACGCGGCGAGGGGTGGGCCGTCAGCATGGCCACGCTAAAACACGAGCGCGCGTTCATGGGGGGGACCCTGGTAGGCCACCGTATGCTGGAGGGCGTGATCTCGCTGGCGAAAAGCGTCAACCTGCGGGGCCGGCCAGCCAGCAAGGATCCTGTCATCCGCAATCGCCTCGCGGAGTTGGAGGCCCGCCTGCGTGCACACGTCTACAACGTCTACCGGCTCCTGACCATGGGGATGCGCCGGCAGGATCCCGGCGTCACCGGCATGGTCGGCAAACTGTACGGATCGACGCTTGCCTATGACGTCGCCCGGCTGGCCATGGACATTGTGTCTGACCGGGGCGTCCTCTGGCAGGAAAGCGGACCAGCCAATGGCATCGCGCCCTATGCGTACATGGCCGCGTTCGCCCTGCTGATCGGTGGCGGCACAGCCAACATTCAACGCAACACCATCGCGGAACGTGGACTGGGTCTGCCGCGGGGATGAAGAAGCAGTCACGAGTCAATAGTCGAAAGTCTATAGGGGACGGTCTGCAGAGGGTACCTTACAGAAGATTATCTGGGTAATCGAAGAATCGCCACCTATTGACTATCAACTATCGACTATCGACCGCCCTAAGGAGTGCGCCAATGAATTTCGGTCTGTCGGAAGAGCAAGAGTTGCTGAAGTCCACCGTCAAGCGGTTCTTGGAGGAACAGTGCCCACCGACGCGGGTGCGGGCGATCATGGAAAGCGACAGCGGTCACGACCCCGCCTTGTGGCAAGGGCTCGTGGATCTCGGCATCACCGGTTTGATCGTGCCAGCCGATCACGGCGGCTCCGCACTCGATTTGCTCGATCTCGCACTGGTGGCGGAAGAACTGGGATACGCTGCAACACCGGGCCCTTTCCTCGGCTCGAGCATGGCCAGCCTGGCGTTGCTCACCGCCACGGACGCGGCGCAACAGGGCACATGGCTGCCCCGCATCGCCGCGGGCGAGGCAATCGCCACGATCGCTTTCGGCGAGGCGGACAGCGAATGGAACCCGGCGCGCTCTGCGGCCCGGGTCGTCAATGGCCGCCTCAGCGGCACCAAGCCGCTGGTGCCCAACGCCCGCGTGGCCGACGCGCTGATCGTCGCCGCCGTCGGGGATGCCGGTCCCGACCTTTTCCTGGTCGAGCGGGATGCTCCCGGCATGAACATCACTCCGCTCAAGGCCGTGGACATGACACGGCACGTGGAAGGCGTGACCTTCACCGACACGCCCGCCACCAAGTTGGGTGGCGGAGTGGCGGCAATCCAACGCACGCTCGACGCCGGTTGTGTGCTACTCGCCGCCGATGCGTTTGGCGGCGCCCGGCGCTGTCTCGAGATGACCGTGCAGTACGCCCTGCAGCGCGAGCAATTTGGACAAGTGATCGGCGCGTTCCAGGCAGTAAAACATCAGCTGGCGAATCTCGCCGCCGAGTTGGAACCGTCGCTGTCGTTGTACTGGTATGCCGCCCACGCGTTCGACCGGATCCCGGAGCAAGCCGAGCGGCACGCCGCGCTGGCAAAATCGCACCTCACGGATGTCTACGACCGGGTGACACGCGATGCCATCGAGTTGCACGGTGGCATCGGCTTCACGTGGGAATTCGATCTGCATCTCTGGTTCCGTCGCGCCATCTTCGACCGCAGCTTTCTCGGCGACGCCAACTTCCACCGCGCCCGCGCAGCGGATCTGGCAGGCTGGTAAGCGGAATCGCGGAGTAGTGCCCCCCTCCTTTCCAAGGAGGGGGATGGGGGAGGTCACTCGCCGCGACGTTCCCAACCTCCCTGGCCCCTCCTTGCTAAGGAGGGGAACCACTCCCTGGGCCGCCCCTCTCGTCGCCCGCGGGGATGGATTCTCTCCCCGGCCGGCACTATGATCGCACCCGGATGTGCGCCAGCGGTTGCGCACGAGGGAGGAACCCATGGGGATCGTTCTGCCCACAACAGATCAGGTCCGCCAGGCGGCAACTGCGCTCGGTTTGGAGCTCAGTGAGGACGACGCGGCATCGTACCGGGAACTGATGGGTCCGCTGCTCGCCGGGTACCAGGCACTCGATGCCACCCTGGTCGAGATGCCGAAGCCCAAGTATCCGCGCACGCCCGGGAGCCGTCCGCTCGGCGAAGAGAACCCCTATAACGCCTGGTATTACCGAACGTCGATCAAGGGCGCACCCAACGGCAAGCTCGCGGGCAAGACGGTGGTGTTGAAAGACAACATCATGCTCGCCGGCGTGCCGATGATGAACGGTGCGACACTACTCGAGGGGTATGTGCCGGAGATCGACGCCACGGTGGTCACGCGCGTCCTCGACGCGGGCGGCGAGATCGCCGGCAAGGCCCACTGCGAGTGCCTCTGCCTCTCCGCGGGCAGCCACACCAACGCCACCGGCCCGGTGCACAATCCGCGCAAGCCCGGATTCTCCGCCGGCGGCTCGTCGTCGGGCTGTGCGGTGCTGGTGGCTGCCGGCGACGTCGACATGGCCATCGGCGGAGACCAGGGCGGATCGATTCGCATCCCGTCCGCACTCTGCGGCACCTACGGGATGAAACCAACCTACGGCTTGGTCCCCTACACCGGCATCCTGCCCATCGAGGTCACCGTCGACCACGCCGGTCCGATCACGCGCACGGTGCGCGACAACGCCTTGCTGCTCGAAGTGATCGCCGGCGCGGATGGCTGCGACCCGCGCCAGTACGCGCCAGTCGTACACCCCTACTCGGAGATGCTGACAACCGACGTGTCCAACCTCAGGATCGCGGTCGTCCGTGAAGGTTTTGAGGATCCAAAGGGGGACCCACATGTCATCGCCCAGGTGCGGGCGGCCGCACGGCTCTTCGAGAGACTCGGGGCGCGGGTGGCGGAGGTGTCCATCCCGTTACATCCGCTTGCCGGCGCGGTGTGCGGCCCGATCGTTGTGGACGGTACGACCAACACGATGATCGAGGGCAACGGCTTCGGCAGCGGGCGGACGGATCTCTACGTCCTCAGCGCGATGGACTTCCTGCGCGCGGCGCGGCAGCGACGGCAGGAATTGGCGGAGCCGGTGAAGCTGGTCGCCCTGCTCGGCATGTACGTGAAGCAGCAGTACGGCAATCGCTATTACGCCAAGGCACAGCTGCTGGGCCGCACGCTGAGGGCCGCGTACGACCAGGTGCTGGCACGGGCCGACCTGCTCCTGATGCCGACCGTCACCACCACCGCCAGGCCGCTGCCCAGCGCCCAGGCCACGCGCCAGGAGATCGTGCAGTGTGCATTCGAGACCGGCGGCAACCCGCACGCCTTCGATACGCCTTCGAGCAGGCGGCCGATTGGACCAGGCTCTGACTCACGGCGGGCCTCGAACCCGCAGTCAGCATCCGCGACTCACCGCGTGTGAACCGTACGCGCAAG
>JAGDMS010000254.1 GCA_017860575.1 Deltaproteobacteria bacterium
ATCGCCGCCCACTGGAAGTACAAGGGTGGCAGACACGTCGCCGCGGAGGATGCCCAGCGGTTCACCTGGTTGCGGGAGCTGCTCGAGTGGCAGCAGAACGTCCAGGATCCGCAGGAGTTCATGCGTTCGGTGAAGGAAGACCTGTTCAGCGACGAGGTCTTCGTCTTCACGCCCAAGGGTGACGTGCTGAGCTTCCCCGAGGGCGCGACCGTCATCGACTTCGCCTACCGCATCCACTCGGAGGTTGGGCAGCACTGCGCCGGGGCGCGCGTCAATGGCCGGCTGGTGCCGTTCCGCTATGTCTTGCGGAGCGGCGATACGGTCGAGATCATCACCACGGCGAGCCAGACCCCGAGCAAGGACTGGCTCAACTTCGTCAAGACCAGCCGCGCCAAGGCGAAGATTCGGAACTGGATCAAGCAGCAGCAGCGGACCCGCAGCGTCGCGGTCGGCCGTGAGATTCTGGAGCGTGACCTGAGCCGCTACCGTCTCGACCTTGGGAAGCTGCGCAAAGAGGGACGGTTGGCGCGGCTCATCAGCGACATGTCGCAGCGCGACGAAGAAACCCTGTTGGCCTCCATCGGCTACGGCAAGATCACCTCGCACCAAGTACTGGCCCGGCTGCTGCCGCCCGAGACCCTGCAGCAGAAGCCGCAGGAGGAGAGCACGCTCAAACGCCTCTTCCGCAAGATGGCCGGACAAAGCAAGGCCGGTGTGCGGGTGAGCGGCGTCGAAGATATGCTCGTGCGGTTCGGCAAGTGCTGCGATCCTCTGCCCGGGGAGCGTATTCTGGGCTTCATCACCCGCGGGCGCGGGGTGACCGTGCACGCCGTCGACTGCCCCCGGGTGCTGGAAAGCGATCCACAGCGCCGTGTCGAGGTCGTCTGGGAGGACGGCGCCTCGGGGCCGCGGCCGGTGACCGTGGAGGTCATGTGTATCGACGAACCCGGCCTGCTTGCCGCCATGAGCAAGGCGATCAGCGCCGCCGGGGTCAACATCAGCCGTGCCCATGTCCGCAGCGTACCCGACAAGAAGGCAGTGAATACGTTTGAGGTGCTTGTGAGCAGCGCCGACCAACTCAACCGCGTCATCCGCTCGATCGGTAAGGTGCGCGGGGTGATGAAAGTGGGGCGGGCCAGGGGCTAGAGAACTGGGATCAGTGATCGGGAGTTCAGTGATCAGTGGCCGGAGACCACCGAGGTCGCGAGGTTTCAGGGCGGCGGACTCACGAGATTGAAGGAATGGCTCTCGGCCTGACCACCGACTGCGGAAATCTGAGAACCGACGATGAAGAGGGTGATTGAAACAGACAAGGCGCCCGCGGCGATTGGTCCCTACTCCCAAGCGGTTCGGCGTAGCGAGTGGTTGTTCCTTTCGGGCCAGATCGGCCTCGACCCGTCGACCGGCGAGCTTGTCCCGGGCGGAGTGGTGGCCGAAGCGGCGCGTGTGCTCGAAAATCTCCGTGGCGTGCTGGCGGCGGCGGGGGCGTCGCTGGATGACGTCGTGCGGACGACGATTTACCTCATCGACCTTGCGGATTTCAGTCGGGTGAACGAGGTCTACGCGAAGTGCTTCCAGGCGCCATTCCCGGCGCGGGCGACCGTCGGCGTTGCGGCGCTTCCGCGCGGCGCGCGCGTCGAGATCGACGCGATCGCGATGATCGCGGAAGGCCCCGATGAGGGCTTGGGGGCTTGAAAGCCTGGGGGCTTGGGGACAAGGCCCACGCCCTTCAGGCCCCCAAGCCTGCAAGTGCACTACGCGGCTTTGGTGCGCTGGGCTGCTTTGATCACCTTGCCCGAGCGGATGCACCGGGTGCAGGCCAGGATAAAGCGCACGGTGCCATTGAGGTTGGCGTGCACGCGCTGCAGGTTCGGACGCCAGGTCCGCTTGCTGCGATTGTTGGCGTGACTTACGCGGTTGCCGACCGAACGGCTCTTACCGCAGATATCGCATTCTCGTGCCATGATTCGTCCTTGGAGGTGCTGTCGGTTCCCGACGCGACTACGATGCGCGCAACGCGGCAACCTGATGGCTGAGCCGGGAAATGTACCGCGATGCCGTGTTGCGCTGAAGCACGCCCTTGGTGACCGCCTTTTCGACCGTGGTCATGACCGAGCGCAGCTTGGTTTCGGCCGCTGCAAGGTCCTGATTTTCAATGATTTCACGCAGGTCGCGGATTGTGTGACGCACGCGCGTGCGAATCATCTGATTGCGGGCATGTCGCTTGACGCTCTGACGATGACGCTTGATGGCGGACTGATGACGTTGGGCCAAAGGGCTTCCTCCTCGCTACAAAGGGGTACTGGCTAGCACAGGGCTAATGGGCCGTCAATCCGAGGGGCACGGCCCCAAGGGGCGCCGCCCCAGACGTCAGTCAATCGTTCTTCCGGAAGGACTCCAGCATCGTGCTCGTGGTGGCTAGTCCCGGTTGGTTCGGGTAGATCTTGAAGGACATCATGTGCTGGTACATCGGGAAGTTCATCATCGTTGCCGCCCACTGCTTCTCGACGATCTGCGGCCGCCGCTCTTTCGGGTCATTGTAGAGGTTGTAGAACCAGGGATTCATCGCTTCCTGCACTCGAGAGTTGTCCAGTCCGCCCAGCGCGTCCGGGTTGTTGTTGTCGATCTCGTACAGTTTGAAATGCGCCTTGAACTCGTTGAAACGGACGGCGGCAAAGTCGTACTGGTTCCACATCCAGACGAACTCACGTCGCGACTGGCCACGGTCTGCCAGGAGGAAGGAGGACTGGTCGATACCGTCGATGTAGCGGTCGCTGGGAATCTTGTTGTCGATTCCCGCTACGGCCAGCGAGGTGTTGAACAAATCCAGCAGGTCGAACAGACCGTCGGATCGCCGACCGGGGACAATCATGCCCTTCCAGTAAGCGATTCCAGGGACCCGTACGCCGCCCTCCCAGGTGGTGCCCTTGGCGCCGCGAAAGGGGGTGTGACCCGTGTCCGGCCAACTGTCTTCTTCGGGGCCGTTGTCGGACGTGAAGAAGACGAGGGTGTTTTCCAGTTGCCCGGTGTCTTGCAACGTTTTGATCAGGCGGCCGACGATGTCGTCCACTTCGACCACGGCATCCCGATACGGGGTCCCGGCCGGGGATCGACCGGCGTACCCCTTGGCAGGAATGTTGTAGAAATGCACCTTGCTGAACGCATGGACCAGATAGAAGGGCTTCTGTTCCCTGGCTGAACGGCGGATGACGTCCTCCGACCATGCGGCGAAATCCTGATCCATGTTGGCAGTGGTGTCCAAAGTCATGGGTTTGACCTTCTCCAGCGGCTGGCCGGCCACGCCTTTGACCAGCCAATTGTGCGATTCGTGGAACTTCTTGACCGCATCGAAGCGCTCGGGTTTGGTGACAATCTCCGGATTGTGCTCGAGCATCTGCCAATCCTGGTACATGTCGACCACGCCGAGCATCCCGAAGAACTCGCCAAAACCCAGTTCGGTGGGGAACGAACCCGCCTGCTCACCGAGGTGCCATTTCCCACTCAGTGCCGTCCGATACCCGGCGTCACCGAGCAAGCGGGCGGCCAGGATTTCCTTGCTCGCATTTTCCACGGCCTCGCCGATCTGCGCCGGGCGCACCAGGCCGCTGCGCACCGGCAGGCGACCCGTGTAGATGGCCGCGCGCGTCGGCGTGCAACTCGGCTGCGCATACGTCGAGGTCAAGAGCAGGCCCGCGTGGGCCAGGCTGTCGATGTTCGGTGTCGGCGACCCCACTGTCTCGCCGCCACCATATGCGCCGACGTCACCCCAGCCCAGGTCGTCCACCAGCAGAATCAGAATATTGGGTGGTCGTTTGGCTTGTGCAGCAAGTTTCGTCAGCTTATCACGTGCTTCGGCCTCCTGTTCCGGCCGTGGGATGGCGGGTTCCAGATGCTGGGCGGTCCGCGTCTCCTTCAGCAGCGGATGAAACTGGCTATAGGCGCCCGGTACCAGGAAGGGCTTGGCCCCCATTGCGGTCTTGCCCACTTTCTGTTTCAGCCGTTCCAGGAAGGACGTTTGTTCGAGCGTCGCTGACCACGCCGTCGTGCAGCATCCTACCGCAACCGCGAGAACCAAGACGCACCGTAACGCACGCATGACACCCTCCGTCGTGTTGTGCTGCCGAATGCACTTAATCCGCACCGCGCTGTGGCCCCGCCGCTGCGCTGCCGCAGACCTTAGGGCTCCGCGCGGGAACGGCTGGCGGGACTATGCCACAGTCGCGTCTCCGCCTCCAAGCGATCTCGGCGCCGCTGCCCGACGTGCGAATCGGGCGCGAGCCCTGGTGTCAGCGGACCCATCACGCTATGCCTGCGCATGCACGGCCCAGCAGAGCAACGAGAAAGAGAGGCGCACGATGGGTAAGATCTCGGGAGACAAGGCACGCTACAACCGACAACGCCGCAGGAAGATCGAGCGCCGCGAGGAGATGCGCGGGTTGCGGGCCGCGCTGGAAGCCAAAGGCGCAGCGCCGTCCAAGGCCGGTGCGGTGGCCAAGAGCTAACGCGGCTGTCGCGTCGAGCTCACTCCATTCCTGGAGGGGTGCGGAGCACCAGCAAACGCAGCTCGGTCATTTCCTCCATCGCGAAGCGGACACCCTCCCGGCCGAGGCCGCTTTCCTTGACGCCGCCGTACGGCATGTTGTCCACGCGCCATGACGGGACGTCATTGATCACGACGCCGCCGACGTCGAGCGTGTCCCAGGCGCGTTGGATCTTGAAGATGTCCCGCGTGAAGATCCCGGCCTGCAACCCGTACACGCTATCGTTCACCTGAGCTAATGCGTCGTCGAATCGAGCGAACGAGCTGAGCACGGCGACCGGTCCAAACGCTTCGCGCGCACAGATCGAGGCGCGCTTGGGTACATTCTCCAGCAGGGTGGCTTCGAGCATGACACCGGTGCGCTTGCCGCCGCACAAAACGGTGCCGCCCGCGGCCCGGGCTTCGTCGATCCATTTCTCCAGGCGCACCGCATCACCCTCGGAAATGAGCGGCCCGATAAACGTCTCCGGGTCTTTTGGATCGCCCATCTTGAGTTGACGCGTGCGTTGCACGAGACGCTGCTTCAGCTCCGCGTAGAGACTTTCGTGGGCAAGAATGCGTTGCACGCTGATGCAGCTCTGACCCGATTGGTAGAAGGCGCCGACGACCAGGCGCTCGACCACGTCGGTCAGATCGGCACCTTCATCCACCACGCACGCTGCATTTCCACCCAGTTCGAGCGCAATCTTCTTCTTCCCGGCGCGTGCCTTGAGCCCCCACCCCGCTTCCGGAGAACCCGTGAACGTGAGCAGCTTGAGCCGGTCATCCTCGGAAAACAGGCGGGCGCCGTCGCGACTGCACGGCAGAATGGAGAACGCCCCCAGCGGCAGGTCCGTCTCGGCGAGAATCTCTCCGATGACGACCGCGCCGATCGGGGTGTAGCTGGCCGGTTTGAGCACGAACGGACACCCCACCGCCAATGCCGGCGCAATCTTGTGCGCCACGAGGTTCAGCGGAAAGTTGAACGGAGAGATGAGCGAGCACGGTCCGATGGGCACCCGCTTCCACATGCCCGTGTATCCCTTGGCTCGCGGAGAGATCTCCAGGTTCATGACCTCGCCGTGGATGCGCACCGCTTCTTCGGCGGCGATGCGGAAGGTGTCGATGAGCCGCGCCACTTCGCCGCGGGCGTCCTTGATGGGTTTGCCCGCCTCGATGCAGAGCGTAAACGCCAACTCCTCGGCCCGCTCCTCGAAGCGTCGAACGCAATGGTACAGTACCGCCTGCCGGGCATAGGGCGGCACCTTGCGCATCGGTTCCGCCGCCGTGACCGCGGCGCCAATCGCTTCGTCAATGGTCCGCTCGTCCGCCCGAGCCACACGTGCAGCGACCTCGCCCGTATACTTGTCCAGCACCACAAGATCCGCGTTCGGCGAACGGGGTTTGTTGGCGACATAAAACGGATACGCTTCTTTGAGTGCAGTCATTGTTTACCTCCCGCGGCACTGCAGGCGTGCGCCAATTCCGCGCCCAGGGCCGGCGCTTCCAACCCACTCTCAGAGCAATGCCCTGAAGTTGATCTGGTCGTCAACTATGGCGTTCGCGGGACGTTGTTTCCGAAAGTGCCGTTGGGCCGGCGGCGTCCCGGAGGCGATCGGTGTGGACCCAGCAAGGGACGTGGCGCCAATTCGGCCATTACGATTCAGGCAGCGTCGTACCTAGGGCGTATACCGTGCGCTTGGGGACCCGGGCCATCGAGGTGGCCGGCGCGCGTTCCGACGCCTGTGAAGCCCGCACCACGGTGCGCCGCGAGATTCCCAGTGCGTGTGCGACAATCGCCACTGGCAACCCGTGGTCGTGCCGTGCCGCTGCCGCAATTCGCAGGCGCACCGGCACAATGTGCCGCTGCTTGCCGCCGCCGGTCAATTCCGCCACGGAAAGGTGGGCTGCCGCCGCCATGCGCCGAACGAGTTGCTCCATCTGCTCTTCCGCCTCCCGGCAGGAGGGCCCGCTCTGAGCACTGTGGCCGGCACATTCCTCGATAACCTGCGTGACGAAGTCACTGCTGCCCAACACGCGCTCATCAAACGCCCACTGTTCCCGACCGCGCCGGATGCCTGCCAGGGCCTCCCAGCCGGCGCGGCTGCGGCGCAAGCCACCACCCGCGAGCTCTGGTCGCCGACCCTGCTTCCACCCCGTGGCGACGAACTCCCGGTAGCCATGCCGGGCGGCCCCCAGGGATTGACCGAAGTGCGCCAGCACCGTATCCACATCCTGCCACGCCGCACGTCTGCGGCCCATCAGGTGCGCATGGCCCGTCCAGGGATAGCGGTCCAATTCCGCCAGCGTGCGCACCAGGCCAGCCCGCACCGGGTTCAGGTGCAGGTAGCGGACCAACTGGAGCAAGTACGGGCCCCGTTCGACCAGGATCGATTTGAACCGGTTCTGGAAGAGATGCCCGTGGCGGTGGTGACGCCGATTGAACGTCCCCGCGTATCCGGTCAGCACCTGCCGCATGAGGGCGGAAAGCCCGTGCGCGCCGGAGCGCAGAAGCAGGTGCGCGTGGTTGGGCAGCAGCGCCCACGCCAGCACCCGAGCACCCGTGCGCTCGCAAGCCGTGCCGAGCCGGTTGAGGAAGTCGCGTCGGTCAGGCGCATCGCGAAAGATGACGCGCCGCTCCAGTCCACGGATCATCACGTGGTGCATGGCGCCAGGAGCGTCCAAGCGCGGCGCGCGCGGCATGGCTCGACTATATGCAATGAATATGATTGTATGTCAATCATTGACGACACTGCTTGATAGTGACGCAATTGGCCAGATTGGCGCAACGTCCCCCTTCGGTTGCC
>JAGDMS010000075.1 GCA_017860575.1 Deltaproteobacteria bacterium
CAACTCCTGACTCCACGTTTGGATGTCCTGCGACCAGGCAATGTCGAACATGCGTATCGGGGTCGCGTCCAAGTCCATGTCGGTCTGGGCCACAAAGCTTCGATAGAACGAGATCGACTTCAACGTCACGTTGCCCAGGGGACCGACCTGGCCGAGATCCCAGGCTGCGGTCAGGGTATGCATGCGGTGATTGCCGTCGTCGCGGTTCTGGTGCAGGGTCTGCAGGTCGGTCATCAACAGCGCGTTGCTGGGCGCGGCGTCGGCGCGGTTCTTCTGGATATACGGCGTCATGTAGAAGGGGTTCGGAAAGGTTCCAAAGTTGGGAGTAGCCGCGACCGACCCGGGATACACGTAGGTCAGCCAATACGCTGCCTGCCGATTGTGGTAGCGATGGTATTCGAAGCCGTAGTCCACCGTGAGGTCTTTGCGGGGTTGCCAGCGCAGTCCGGTGAACGTGTACACGCGGTTCATATTGCTGTAATCCGACCCACCACCCGGTGCGGGTTGGGCCGGCATCCCGTTGAGGAGCGCGTTGCGCTGGTAGCCGTCGTGGCTCTTGTAACCGGCGGTCTCGCGCAGGCTTAAAGTCCCCAGCGCATCCGACTGATAGAACCCGTTCTTGCCGACCAGCGGCACGTTGACGGTCAGGCGGCTGTTGAACGTGTCATAGTTGCCGACCTCGGTCTTGAGGGAGATCGAGCGTTCCTCTGTCGGCTTCTTGGTGATGAAATTCACCGCGCCGCCGATGGTGTTGCGACCGTACAAGGTCCCTTGCGGTCCCCGCAGCACCTCGACCCGCTCGATATCCTCCAGGTCGAAATTGGAACCCTTTTGCTGCGCAATGTACGCGCCATCCATATAGAGGCCGACTTTCGGCGAGAACGCGATATCAGGATTGGCCTGGACCAGCCCGCGGATCGAGATGGTCGTGGTGCTGCTGGTGCCGGGATTGTCAGTGATCCGCAGATTTGGCACCGTGGTCCCGAGATCAACGACGTTGGTGATCCCTTTCGCCTGCAGGGTTTCACCGGTGAGCGCCGTCACCGAAATGGGTGTCTCCTGGATGTTCTCCTCGCGCTTCTGCGCGGTCACGGTGATCTCTTCGATCTCGACCGGTGCCGCGGCCTTCTTGGCCGCAGGTTTGCCCGCCTGCCCCCAACCCGTAGACGGCATGAGCAAGCCACCTGTCGCCAGTACTCCGACCACAAACCCGATGGATTTCTTGATCGTTGCCAAAGCCCCCCTCCTTTCGCACCACAGCCCGACCGCAGGTGACGCAGATCAGAACGACCGGCCGCTTGGCACGTCAACTGCCTCGCGCGATGCCCTTCGCTATCGATACGATGGCGTGCCGTCTATCACGAAAGCGGTAAAATATCAATTGATATAATTAGCGCCGCCTGGATTCTGTGCGGCCGGGAACAGTGAGCGGTTACCAGCAGGCGTCAGCTGGTCTGGGGTTTTAGCGGCTGGATTCTTGTGGCCGGCAAGGCCGCATTTTGCAGGGCCGCAAAGAGCATCTCCAACGCCCGCTGCAAGGCCCAGTGTGGGGCTGCCAAACTGGAGCGGCCAGGCTAAGCGCCCGGCGCTTGCATTGGGGGGGGCTGGCTCGGTGATACGGCGCGTTGCGTTCGAGAGGCAGGCGCTGCTGGGGCGCAGCGACGCTGCGCCCCAGCAGATGACAAGGACCGAGAGGCGTTACTTGACGTGCAACTCCACACGGCGGTTCTGCGCGCGGCCGTCGGCGGTGTCGTTGGATGCCACCGGCTTCGACTCGCCCATGCCGTCCGCCGTGATCCGCGACCGCGCGATGCCGTGGTCGACCAGGTAGCTCCGCACGGTTTCCGCGCGCCGGCGGGACAGTGCCAGGTTGTACTGGTCGGTACCCACGCTATCCGTGTGGCCTTCGACCACGATGTCGACGCTGCCTTCTTGCTTCAGCACCTGGATCGCCTCGTCGAGGATCGGCTTGGCATCGGCCTTCAGCGTCGCCTTGTCGAAGTCAAAGTGGACGCTGCGCAGGACGATCTTTTTCTTCGCAGGCGGCGGTGGTGGCGGTGCGGCCTGAGCCACCGGAGCCGGGGGGGGCGGTGCCGCTTCTTCCGCCGTGAAGTTGTACGTCAGGCCGAGCCCGAAGGTGCGTGGCTCGCCGTAGGTGTTGATCCCCACGCCCACCCCGGAGCCGAAGTCGATGCCGAACGATCGATACTTGCGATCGAAGAGGTTGCGGCCGAATACTGATAGATCGAGGCTGCCCTTCTGCAGCGGAATGCCGGCAAAAATCAGCCGCCCGTTGACCAGGGCGTAGGCGGGCTGGCCCACGGCCCGCTGGCCGGTGCTCTGGGTTGGCGCGAATACCTCCCAGTCCTGCCAGTAGACATCGACGTGGGCCGAAAACACCCCGCTCTCGGTCGGGGGGGCCGTGTAGCTAACACCCGCCGAAAACTGGTTCTTGGGCGTAATGCCGAAATCACGCTGGTCCCCTACGTTGACCAGCTTCGGTTTCGTGTTGCACGGTGGCGGAACGGTGCCGCACGGATCCTCGTACACCGGGTTGTTGGCCAAATCGAATTCCTGGTCGAGCCATTCTTTGAACTTCGGTGCGATGAAGGCGTAGGTCGCCGTGATCTCGAGCCCTGGCAAAGGCAGCACCGCCCCTTCAAACTCCATGCCCCACAGTTCCGACGAGGCGGCATTCTCTTCCAAGGTCAACACGCCGCCGGTCGGGCTCGCCCGAAAGACGCTGATCTGCTGGTCGTCCCACTCCCCGTAGAAACCATCGGCGTTGAGACGCAGCCGGTTGTCCCACCACTGCGTCTTGAACCCGGCTTCGTACATCAGCAGCTTTTCCGGGGTGAATGGCTCCTTGAACGTTTCGGGGGTGTTGGCGTAGCCGTTGAATCCGCCGCCCTTGAACCCGCGGCTGACCCGAAAATAGACCATCGCCTCATCGGTTACCTGATACGACACATCGCCCATCGGCGAGATTGCGTCGGTGCCACCGAAGGCTTTGCCGCGTGACGAGTCGAAGCTGTACGGGATCCCGAGGCCGGGGATCCCGAGATTGCACAGATTAATCCCCGGCGCGCGCGGATCATAGATTGCAGCACAGGTGTGGTGCCGGTCAATGTGGTACTGGTCCTGGGTGTAGCGAATGCCGCCGGTAATGCTCAGCTTGTCGTTGAGGATCGGCGGGGTATAGGTGGCCTGGCCGAACGGCGCGTACGACTTGACCTTGATGAAGTTCTTGTCCGGCAGGTTGGTCGATGCGTCAAAGAGAACGGTGAAGCCGCTGTAGGAATTGTACTCGCCGTAATAGTACCCGCCCAGCACATAGTGGATACGCGGCGCCGACCCCACCCATTGCAGCTCCTGACTCCACGTCTGGATGTCGAAGCGGTTGCCGATGTCGGCGATGTGCATGGGGGTACCGTCGAGGTCCTCGCCCATGTTGCTGGTGAAGGAGCGGTAGGCCGAAATGGATTTTAGCGTCACATCGCCGAGCGGCCCCACCTCGCCGATATCCCAGGCGCCGGTGAGGATTTCCATGTGATGATTGCCATCATCGAGGATGTCATGCAGTGAGTTCGGCGCATCGTTCATGTACAGGGAATTCAGCGCAACCGAATCGACACGGTTCTTGTGGATGTAGGAAGTGGCGCCCATCTGCTCGGCGGGTGATCCCGGGTAGAGGTAGGTGAGCTGGACCGCCTTTCCCACACTCTGCCAGCGATGATACTCGTAAGAGAAGTCCACGGTGATGTCTTTGTTCGGCTGCCAGCGCAGCGCGGTCGTCGTGTACACCCGGCTGAGGTTGTCGAAGGCGGAACTGCCCGTCCCCGAGTTCTTCGTGTACCCGTCGTGCGCCTTGTAGCCCGCCGTCTCGCGCAGACTCAATGTGCCGATGGCATCTGACTGGTAGAAGCCGTTCTTGCCGATCAGCGGCACGTTGGCCGTCACCCGGGCCGCGAACGTATCGTAGTTGCCGACCTCGGTCTTGAGGGTGATCGAGCGGTCTTCCGTCGGCTTCTTGGTAATGAAATTGACCGCACCACCAATCGTGTTGCGGCCGTACAAGGTGCCTTGCGGCCCGCGGAGCACCTCGACGCGATCGAGGTCTTCCAGGTCGAAGTTGGACCCGTAGAGCTTGGCGATGTACACGCCGTCGATATACAGGCCCACCGTTGATGACAGCGCGGGGTTCGGGTCGCCGACGCCCATTCCGCGCATGCTGACGGTGATGCTCGAGGTCGTGCCCGTGCCCGCGTGCAGCGTCAGGTTGGGCACGGCCTCACCGAGACTCACGACGTCGCTGATGCCTTTTTGCTCCAGCACGGCGCCGCTGAACGCGGTGACGGAGATGGGAATCTCTTGGATGTTCTCCTCGCGCTTTTGCGCGGTGACGGTGATCTCCTCAATCTCCGTCTCGATCTTGGGACCCGCCGCGGCCTTCTTCGCTTTCGCGGCCTGGCCCCAGCTGGCGGAGGCGATCAATAGTCCCCCGGCCACCGCCAACACGACATACTTCCCGATGCCTCTCATCGTCTCTCCCCTCCCGAGGCCGCAGCTTCTGCGGCCTCGATTGCTATTGACGAACCTTTTCGAGCACCTGGACGCAACATGCGCTGGCGCAGAATTATACTAACTGATCGATTAGTCAATGCCGCGCGTGCTTCCAGCGCTCGCGAGAGTGGTCGATCGGGCAGGACTGCTACGCGATGACGCGGTCGCGCTTGAATTGCTCGAGGTCGTCCCAGGTGTAACCACACTCCAGAAGCACTTCCTCCGTGTGCTGGCCGAACTCGGGACCCGGCGTGCGCACGGTTGCCGGTGTCCGACTGAGGTGGAACGGGGGACCGACCACCTCCAGGCGTCCGTGTTGCGGATGGTCCAATGACACGAACATGTCGTTCGCATGCGCCTGCGGGTCGGTGATCACTTCCGTCAGCTTCTGGATCGGCGCGCACGGGATGCCCGTCAGGCATTCTTTCCATTCGTCCAACGTCTTGGTGGCGAAGACGGCGTCCAGGATCTCAATCAAGGCCACGTGGTTTTGGAGGCGAGGGAAGTGCGAGGCAAAGCGGGGATCGTGCTCCAGGTCCTGCCTGCCGATCGCCCGACACAGCGCCGACCAGTAGCGATCCGGCTGCAAGAGACACAGCAGCAGCCAGCGCTGATCTCTCGTGCGGTACGCATTCATGAGGACGTTGGGGATGTCTCGCCGGTCGACGTGCGGGCGATCCTGGTGCGTGACCAGCGTTTCCCCCATGAACCACGACAGCTGGTACACGCCCGTCTGCAGGAGGGAGAGATCGACTTCCTGGCCGTGGCCGGTGCGCTCGCGTACGAACAACGCGGTCATGATGGCAAACGCGAGAGACAATCCGGCCAAGTTGTCGCCAAAGGCGCCGACGCGAAAGTCGGGGGGGATATCGAGTGGCGTGACCGAATGTGCCACACCGGAGCGTGCCCAGTAGCCGGTGGCGTCGTAGCCGGGCTCGTTCCTCTCTGGGCCCCGCTTGCCCACACCGGTCACCGAGCCGTAGATGATGTTGGGATTGCGCTGGCTCAGGTCGGCGTACCCCAGCGCATACTTCTCCATCTCGAATGGCCGCATGTTGGTGAGAAACACGTCTGCTGTCGCCACCAACTTGTAAAGAATGTCCTGGCCCGCCGGCGTGGACACGTCGAGCGTCATGCTGCGCTTGTTGCGGCTGTAATTCTCCCAGATGTAATTTGGGCCGGCGATGTCGACGCCGTGACCTGCCAAAACAACTCGCAGCACATCGCCCATGGCCGGGTGCTCGATATGAATGACATCGGCCCCCAGGTCGCCGAGCAACCGCCCTGCCATGGGTACCGCCGCCAACTGTGCCAATTCGATGATCTTGATCCCTTCCAGTGCGAGTGCCACGTGCGCCTCCTCTTAGCGCGAGCACCTATCCGCCAAAGGCGCCCCTACTGCAAGGCGCGACTCGCAGCCTGCATCAGAGCCCGGGCCACGTAGACCTGCGTCAGGTGGCGCCGGTACGCGGCGGAAGCGAAAAGGTCGGACAGCGGTTCCCCCGCGTCGGCAATGCCCTGCGCCGCCACACGCACGCTCTCCTCGGTGAGCGGCTTGCGCAGGATCGCGGCCTCGACCGTCGTGGCGCGGAACGGAACGCCGGCAAAGCCCGTGACACCGACACGGGCGAACTGGCACGTGCCGGTCGGTTCCGCGCCGACCAGCGCCGCAACCCCGACCACGGCAAAGTGCGAAGCCTTGTCCTCCGCCTTCAGGTAGGCGCCACCGATCCCGTGCGGCAGCGGCGGGATGCGGATCTCGACCAGCATCTCGTCAGGCCGCAGCACGGTGGTGAACATGCCCACACAGAAGTCGGCCGCCGGCACGCTGCGACAGCCGCCGGGACCTTGAACCACCATTTCGGCCGCTAGCGCCAGCAGGGCTGCCGGCAGATCGGCCGCCGGATGTGCGTGAACGAGACTGCCACCGATGGTGCCGCGGTTGCGGACCTGAACATCACCGATGCGGGAGGCCACCTCGGGCAGCAGTGGCAGGCGGACGCGGAGCAACTCGGAGTACTCGATCTCCGCATGGGTGGTCAGCGCACCGAGGCGGATGGTTCCCGCCTCCTCGCGGATATACGAGAGCGCCGGCAGACGTCCGATGTCGATGAGATAGCGCGGTGCCGCAAGGCGCAGCTTCAGCAACGGCACCAGGCTGTGTCCGCCCGCGAGCAAGCGGGCGTCGTCACCATGCGTGCGCAGCAGGCTGAGCGCGTCCTCCACCGAGGTGGGCCGCAGGTATTCAAACCGAGGCGGAATCATGGCGTCCGCCGTTTGGCCGCTTCGATGGCCCGCCACACCTTCTCCGGCCACAGCGGCATATCGATGTGCGTCACGCCGAGCGGGGAGAGAGCGTCCACGACCGCGTTGACCACCGCCGGCGGCGCGCCGACGGTGCCAGCCTCGCCCACCCCTTTGGCGCCCAACGGATTGACCGGCGTCGGGGTCTCGGTCCGATCCATTTCCAGCATGGGAAGTTCGGTCGCGGTGGGCATGGCGTAGGTGAGAAAGGATCCGTGGAGAGGCTGCCCGTCCTCGCTATATAACGCACCCTCCAGCAGGGCCTGGCCCACCCCCTGCGCCACGCCCCCTTGGACCTGGCCTTCCACCAGCAGCGGATTGATGGCCCGGCCGCAATCATCGACGGTGATGTAGCGCACGATTTTCACCTCGCCGGTCTCGACGTCGACCTCGACCACGCACGCATGCGTGCCGAACGGTGAGGTGAAGTTCGGCGCGGAGAAATAGCTGGTGACCTCCATCCCCGGCGACATCCCGTCCGGGAGATCGACGCCGTGGTAGGCGATCCGCGTCACCTCCTGAAGCGTGAGGGCGCGCTCCGGAGCGCCTTTGGGAAACATCCGCCCGCGCTCGAACACGATCCGTTCGGGTGGTACCTGCAGTGCGTGGGCGGCGATGCGCATGGCCTTCTGCCTCACTTCCTGCGCGGCGAGCAGCACGGCGCTGCCGCCATTACACACGGAGCGGCTGCCCATCGTGCCGATGCCGTACTGCACGGCATCCGTATCGCCGTGCACGACGCGGATATCGTCGAGCGGCAGGCCAAGGTTGTCCGACACCACTTGTGCGAAGATGGTCTCCAGGCCCTGGCCGTGCGGGGAGGTGCCAGTGCGGACGGTCGCAACGCCGGTGGGCGCGAGCTGGATCGACGCACTCTCCCAGCCGGCGATCAGGAACGGCATCCCCGGTGGGACCGACGGAAATCCGGCACGCCAGACATACGTCGCCAACCCAAGGCCGAGGTAACGGCCTTCCTGCCGCAAGCGGGCCTGCTCCCGGCGGAACTGTTCGTAGCCGAGCATGTCGAGGGCGCGGGTGAGGGCGCGGTCGTACTGTCCGCTGTCGAAGGTATGTCCGAACGGGTTGGTGTGGGGGAATCGGTCGGCCGGGATGAAGTTGCGCCGCCGCACCTCGACCGGATCCATGTGCAGCTCGCGCGCAATCAGGTCCATCACCCGCTCGATGTAGTAGGCGCCCTCCGCACGTCCGAAACCGCGGTACGGATCGGTTGGCGTCTTGTTGGTGAAGGCGCCGGTGATGTCCACGGCCAACTTCCGGACCAAATAACAGCCGGTGATGAGGGTGGCCGTCTGCAACGCGGCCATGGGCGTCAGTACATGCTGGTAGGCTCCCAGGTCCGCGATGATGCGGAGGTGCAGCGCCGTCAGGGTGCCGTCGCGTCTGGCCGCGGCCTGCACGTAAGCCACCTGGCCGCGTCCGTGACTCGTGGCCACCATGTGCTCGCTGCGCTCTTCGATCCACTTCACCGGCCGCCCGAGCTGCTTGGCGAGGACGACGGCGAGCAACTCCTCCGCGTACACGTTGAGCTTACCGCCAAACCCCCCGCCGACATCGGGCGCCACCACACGAATCCGGTGCTCCGGCATGTTGAGCATCAAGGCCAGCTGCGTGCGGACCAGGTGCGGCCCCTGGGTAGACACCCACACGGAGAGCTGCTCGTCGCCAACGTCGTACTGCGCCACGATGCCCCTGGGCTCCAAAAAGTTCGGAATCAGTCGCTGGTTCTCCATGCGCTGGCGGACCACGACGTCAGCCTCGGCCAGGCTCTCACTCACGTCACCGAACTGAAAACGGTAGGCGATGTTGGTGCCGATTTGCTCGTGGATGATCGGTGCGTTGGGAGCTACCGCCGCTTCCGGATCGACCACAGCAGGGAGCGTTTCGTACTCGACGTCAATGAGGGCAAGGGCATCCGCCGCCAGCGCCGCTTCGGTCGCCACGACCGCCGCGACCCCTTCGCCGACGGCGCAGACCTTGTCGATTGCCAACGCATGGTGTTCGGGGACCTTCATCTCCGGCAGCGTCGCCGGTGGCACCGGCAAGGGGGGCGTGATCGGATGCAGCTCTCTCCCGGTGAACACCGCGACCACGCCCGGTAGGCTCCGCGCTTTGGTCACGTCGATGCGCGTGATCCGCGCGTGCGCGCAAGGGCTGCGCAGGATCTTCAGATGCAGCATGTCCGGCAGCCGGATGTCGTCGACGTAGTTGCCGTGTCCGGTCACCAGGCGGCGATCCTCACGGCGCGGGACCTGCGCGCCGATGCCCGTCTCGGTCTGCGTCCCCTGCGCCATCTCGATCAGTCGAGCCTTAGCCGGGCCGCGTGTTGAATGGCTTTGATGATCCGCTGGTACCCGGTGCAGCGGCACAGATTGCCACGAATCGCCTCACGGATTGCCTGTTCGCCGGGGTGTGGATTGCGCTGGAGGAGCTGATGGGCGGCCATGATCATACCGGGCGTACAGTACCCACACTGCAGGCCGTGCTCGGCCTGAAACCCTTCCTGCAACGGGTGCAAGCGGCTGCCCTGCGCCAGGCCTTCGATGGTGAGGACCTCACATCCGTCCGCCTGCACGGCGAGGACGGTACACGACTTCACCGCCTTGCCGTCGAGCAGCACCGTACAGGCACCGCACTGGCTGGTGTCGCACCCGACGTGCGTCCCGGTGAGGCCCAGATGGTCGCGCAGAAAATGCACCAACAGCAGCCGTGGCTCTACATCCGCGGCCCGCTCGGTGTCGTTCACGCGCAGGCTGATTCCGACCTTTGGGACCGCGCCCCGCTCGGCCACGGCCGCCGTGTGTGGGGATTGCATCACGCCGCGCGTACGTTCACAGGCAAGGCGCTCATCAGCGGCATGCCGGTGAGCTGATCGTACAGCAGATCATCCGGGATGAGCCGGCCGGTGGGCGATCCCGTCTGGCGGACATCCCCTTCGTGCTCCGGCGCCGTCCCCCAGGCGTGGGCGATGGCCACCACCCCCGACATGACGTCGGACGACGCCTTGACCGGTGCCTTGATCCGGCCGCGCCCGCTGTCGATGACCACCAATTGGCCGTCGTGGACGCCGAGTCTCTCGATATCCCCGGGGTTCATGTAGGCCGGGTTGTAGGCGTGCTTCGCGTGCAAGGTGGCGAGACTCTGCCCTTTCGAGTTGTAGAACTCCGGCATGCGCATCGCGATGAGACGGTGGCTGAACGTTTCGTGCGCTTCGTAGCCGCCGGCCTCGGCGACGGGCTCGGCCCGCACCTCGCGGAGTTCCGCCAGCGCGTCCGGGTGGCCGGCCGCCATTTTCTTGTCCGGGTGCGCAATCGCGTGCGGCAACACCGCGCCGACGACGAGTTCGCCGAAGATGTGGCCGCTCGGATATTGGCGGACTTCTTCGAGCGAGACGCGTCCGCGTCCGGACAACGCCTTGATGACATCATCCGAGCTGGGCTTGCGTTCCATGCTGATGCCGGGGAAGTTCAGCGGCAGCCCCATACGTTTGGCCAGTTCCCAGCCGAGTTCCCACTCCTCCAGCAGGCCTTCGGGCCCCCGTACCACTGCGGGGGTGTACTGACCGAAGGGGATAGGCAAGGAGGCGTCGAGCAGCGTGGTGGCATCCGGTCGTTCGAGAAAATGCTTGGGCGCGATCACGTAGTGGGCAAACTGCGCGGTCGTGCTCATGAAGGGATCGACCACGACGAGGAGGTCCAGAGCCTTCAACGCGCGCACGGTTTTCTCTTGGTCGGGGAAGGCCGCCACCGGATTCCCCCCGTGGACGACCAGCGCCCGAATCTGCCCGTCGCCGGGTTCGAGGATCTCATCCGACAGCGTCGCTGTGGGCATTTCCACATAGCCCGGGCCGGTGAATAACCCGTGCAGTCCGCGCATGCGGGCGCCGCCCTCCGCGAACAATGGTACCTGCACCGGTGGTGCATCCGCCGGCCGGGGACGGCTGAACACGCCGGGGTTGGTCACCGCGCCGCCCTTGCGATCGATCCGGCCGCACAGCGCGTTCAAGACGTATACCAGGTACGTGTTCAGGTTCTGGTGGCGGCTCATGGTGAGGCCGGACCCCTGTCGGGCGGCACCGGTCTTGGCGGTAGCGAACATCACCGCGGCCTGGGCCACTTGGTCCGCGGGTACGCGCGTGCGCCGCGCCACGTAATCGAGATCGAAGTCCTTCACGGCGGCGGCCAGTGCCTCCAGACCGCTGACATATTGTTCGACATATTCCCGATCATAGAGCTTCCGCTCGATGATCACGTTGACGAGGCCAGCCAGCAGCGTCGCGTCCTCGCCCGGCTTGACCTGCAGATGCAGATCGGCCGATCGGGCCATTTCCGTGCGGCGCGGGTCGACGACAATGAGCTTCATGCCGTGGGACCGAGCATCGCGCAGCCGCTTGCCCGGAAAGGGACCGCCCAGTCCGAGCCCGTGGGAGGTAATCGGATTGGTGCCGATGAACATGCCGACCTCGGCATTGTCGACGTCGAACACGCCGGCGTACATTCCCAAGGGTGTGCAGACGGTGCCGAAGAGCCAGTTGGCCGCGACGACGTAGCTCGGGCAATCGATGGTGAACGCGGTGTAAAAGCTCGGCGACCCGACCGCGTTGAGCCAGGTCTTCGTCAGCGGCATCCCGCCAGCGGAAAACCCGGCCCCGCCGGCGGCGTACACCGCGATCGAGCGGGCGCCATGCCGCTCCCGGATGGCCAGGAGTTTCTCGGCGATTTCGCTCAAGGCCTGGTCGGTGCTGATGTCCGTCCAGCCGTCACCGATCCGCTTCTTACACGACCGCAGCCGATCCGGGTGATTGATCTCCTCCGGCACGGCACGGCCTTTGATGCAGGTGTAGCCGCGGGAGTAGGGATTGTCCGGATCACCGCGGACCTCCAACACCTGTTGCCGCTCGGTATCGACATCGACTTCGATGCCACAGAACACATGGCAGAATCGGCAGAAGGACTTCTTCGTTTCGATCATCGGCACTCCTCGCATTCTCCCCGCCACGGTTGCGCGCGGAAGGACCCGTGTTCGGTTATAAAAGATAGAACAATTGCTAATTACTCCAGGCGCGGGCCGACAGGCAACAGGGGGCGGGTCGCGGCGGTGCAACGCCCGCCTTGAAAGGTCGGTTCAGATCGAGCGTGCGATGCGGGCGCCGTCCATTATCGCACCTTCGATGTAGCCCACGCCTTTGCAGTCGCCGAGGAGGTGCAGCTCGATGCCGAGGCCGGCCAAGGAGTCGGCGAGACCGCGATTCTCCTGTGCGCCCGCCGCCAGGATGACCGAATCCGCTGGTGCCGTCTGCTGCTGCCCGTCCTTGGTGTACACGACACCGGCGTCCGTGATCGCATCGACCGTGGCTCCGGTGACCAGCGTGACGCCGTGCTGCCGCAGCGTCGCGAGCGCCTGCCAGCGCCGCGGGATCGCCATCTCCGCGCCCATCACCGGCTCGTCGTGAATGATGCTCACCTGTCGTCCGCGTTCGACGAGGAACTCGCCCAGTTCGACGCCAACCAGGCCACCGCCGATGACCACCACGCGTGTGCCGAGCGGCATCCAGTGTTTGGAGAGTTCGCGCGTCAGGTTTACGCGATCCGAGACGCCCAGCAAGCTACCCATCTTCAGCATGGCGCGCTGCGCCAGGGTCAGCTTTTCCACTGCGGTTTTCTTGTCGGCGCCGGTCATCAAGTTGCGCAGATCGTCGCCGCTCAACACGTTGGACCGGTCGGCACCCGGAATCGGCAGCCGTTCCCGGCGCGCGCCGACCGCCACCAGGATCACGTCCGGCTGCAGTTGCCGCACGAACTCGGGGGTGACTTCCTGGCCGAGCCGCAGATCGATGGGCAATTTGCGCACCTGGTTGCCGAGGTACTCAAGCAGATCGCCGTTGGCATCGTGCACCAGCGATGCGAACCAGAGTGTGCCGCCCAAGCGGTCGCTCTTCTCACACAAGGTCACCTTGTGGCCGCGTAGCGCGGCAACCCGGGCCGCCTCCATGCCGGCGGGACCACTGCCGACAATCAACACGCGGCGTGGCGTCAGTGCGGGCACGATCGGAAACTCATCCTCGCGGCCGCATGCGGCATTGACGGCACACTTGAACGGTTCTTGCACGAACGCCTGTCCGACGCAGACGTAGCAGGTAATGCAGGGGCACACGTCCTCCCGCTCGCCCCGTTCCAGCTTGTTGGGGAGCTCCGGATCGGCGAGCAGCTGCCGCCCCATGGCGACGAAGTCGGTGCGCCCGTCGGCGATGGCCTGCTCCCCCAATTCCGGCAGAATCCGCCCCACCGCGATAACCGGTGCCTTCGTCGCCTTCCTGATGGCTTCGGCGTAGGGCAGTAACTCGCCCGGTTCCGGCACGATCATCGCCGAGACGATCTCGACCGGCGGCCCGTAGCGGGTGATGTGAATGGCATCTGCCCCCGCCGCCACCGCCATGCGCGCGGTCTCGATGGCATCCTCGCGGGTGATGCCGTTCTCGGTGTTCATCTCCTCGCCGTTCAAACGGCACCACAGGGCCATGTCGGGGCCGACGCGGCGGCGGGTTTCGCGGAGGATCTCGCACAGAAAGCGTGCCCGGTTTTCCAGTGGCCCGCCCCAACGGTCGGTGCGGCGATTGACGTGGCGCGAGAGGAATTCGTCGATGAGGTAGCCGTGGGCGGCATGGACCTCGATGCCATCGAAGCCGGCGCGCTTGGCCCGCTCCGCGGCAGCCGCAAAGCAATCGACCAGGCGCAGAATCTCCGTCTCGTCGATGACCGTGTACATGTTGCTCGGATCGGTCTTGTAGTTCTTGAGGATGGCGCCGAACTCCTCCGCCGTGAGCTCGCCGAACGACCCGCGCTCGGTGATCATCGACGGCACCAGGAGCGGCCGCCCCGCGGCGAGATCCATGGTGCCGACCTTGCCGGCGTGCTGGAGCTGGACCGCGATCTTGGCGCCGTGCGCGTGAACGCGCTGCGTGAGGTCGCGCAGATCCGGAATGAACGCATCGTCGGAGAGGCCGAGCTGATGCACCTCGGAACCGCCCCGGGGCCAGTCGACCGCCGTCACCTCGGTCAGGATGAGCCCGGCGCCGCCGCGGGCGCGCTCCTCGTAAAAGCGCTTGTGCCGCTCGGTGATGTGGCCGTCGTGCCCGCCCAGGCCGGTTCCCATCGGCGCCAGCACGATGCGGTTGCGCAACTCCATGGGTCCGATGCGGCCGGGTGAGAGTAGGTGCTTGAACGAGGATGCTTTGCTCATGTTTCACAGTCTCCTATCCGCGAACACCCGGCCACCCGGGAACCAGCCCGCGTTCTTTGCAGAACGGCTGCGCGTGGATGGTCTGTCCGCTCATTGCCTCCGCTTCCGGATTGGTGGCGAGCCACACGATCACCGCGGCCGGGACGGCCAACGGCGCACTGTGCGTGTGACGCGCAAACGGGTTGTCTCTCCCGAAGCGGACTTCCTGCGACTCGGTGATGATCAGGCCGGGCTGCAGATTGTAGGCGCGGATGCCTCGATCATGCAGCTCGACGTGCAGGATGCCCGCCATCCGTTGCAGAGCCCCCTTGGAGGCTCCGTAGTCGAATCCCCAGCCCCCCTCGCCGGTCGGGGCTGGTGGGTCCGTCATGCCCGCGGCGGACGTGACGTTGAGGATGATCCCCTGCCCGCGTTCGAGCATGCCGGGGAGCACCTTCTGCGTCACGTGGATCTGGGCGAAGACGTTGCCCTCGAAGACCCTTCTGACGAGTTCGTCGGTCAGGTCGAGAAAGCGGTCGGCCACCCCTGGGCCCTGGTAGATGCCGTTGTTCAGGAGCAGGTCGATGTGGCCCCATTCGCGCAGCGCCCGCTCGACGGCGGCGGCGATGGAAATGGGATCCAGCAGGTCCAGGCGGATCGGCAGCGCTCTGCGGCCGCGTTTGCGGATCTCCGCCGCGGTAATCTCGATGCTGCCGGGCATTGCCTGCTGGCGCGATCCGGCCCGGGTAGTGCTGTAATCGTGTTGCTCGCCTTCGGTGACCGTGCGCGCCGTCACCACGACATCGAAGCCGGCGTCGGCGAGCGCGATCGACGCGGCCTTGCCAATGCCCCGGCTGGCGCCGGTGACGAACGCAACGGGATGTTCCATCGGACCTGGCCCCGCCTATCGCATGGCGTTGAATGTCGGTCAACTCAGGCCCAATCCCCAATGGAGCCAGCGAAAAAAGGGGAGACGTCCAATTGGGTCTGGCAATTGGACGTCTCCGCCCATCCTCGGCTCGCGGCTGTTGCGGGCGAGGGGCGCGGACCGTTTACGTGCTCTAACACGGCGCCCGCGCCAAGGCGCCCGCGCCGATGCTTGACGGGGTGATTGTCCGCGCAGTATAGGTTCATTGGGTTCACGCTGGGCACTCGCCCAAAGGGGAGACCACGGCCGCCTAGGCCAGATAGATCAACCGGGCCCGTTGCAGAGCCCGTTCGAGTGGGAGGTCCTCCCCTTCGGAAGGGCGTGTGTTCTCGTATAATGCACGGAGGGGGGCGCCATGAAGTCCAGTGCAACGAATGAGGCATCCGCGTTATTCCCTGCAATCCTAATTCTACTCACCATTTTGCTGCTCTGTTCCGCCGCCCGTCCTTGTGCCGCACAGTGGGCAGCCACCTATGCGGGGGTTGGGGCGGCCGATGCCGAGTACATCCAGCAGACCAGGGATGGCGGCTACATCGTCGTTGCCGAATCGAATCTCATCGCTGGCGGGCAGGACTTTTGGGTATTCAAGCTCGCTGGGGACGGCACCGTTCAGTGGCAGAAACTCTATGGGGGCGCCGCGCTGGAAGACGCCCAACCCATCCAGCAAACCAGCGATGGGGGCTACATCGTGGCAGGTCAGACCCATTCCTTCGGTGATGCTGCAAACGGAGACGTATGGGTGATCAAGTTGTTCCCCGATGGGAATGTGGATTGGCAGAAGACCTATGGGGGAGGTGGAGAGGACGAAGCCATGGCGATTCAACAAACGGACGACGATGGTGACGGCGTTGCCGATGACGGGTACATCGTGGCGAACTTCACCGACTCCTTTGGTGCTGGAGGGGACATCTGGTTGTTGAAGCTCGGCGCCGCGGGCAACGTTCAATGGCAGAAGACGTACGGGGGAGGCGGAAGGGAAGATGTCTTTTCCATCCGGCAGACCTCTGACCACGGCTACATCGTGGCGGGGGTAACGGATTCCTTCGGTGCCGGAGATCAAGACGTCTGGATACTGAAGCTGAAACCCGATAACGCAGTTGGCGGCCCGGGGCAGATTGATTGGCAGAAGATCTATGACACGGGTGGGAACGAGTCTCCCAGCGCCATCCAGCAGACCGACGACGATGGCGGTGGTGTGGCCGATGACGGGTACGTCGTGGCCGGCCTCATAGACGCCGGCGCTGGAGGAATCAGATTCTGGGTGTTCAAGATCAACGCCGATGGAACAACCATAGCCTGGTCAAAGATCTATGGGGCAGGTCCACGTGATTTTGCCACCTCCATCCAGCAGACCAATGATCATGGCTACATCGTGGCGGGTGCAACCGGGATTCCGCCGGACTTCTGGGTATTGAAGTTATTCCCCGATGGAAATGTCGATTGGCAGAAGGCCTACGGAGGCCCCCTGTCAGAGAGAAGGGCAGAGTCCATCGAAATGACGATGGACGGGGGGTTCATCACCGCCGGTTCGAGTCAGTCTTTCGGCACCGGGAACGACGTCTTGGTGATCAAGCTCCGGCAAGACGGATCAATAGGCCCGTCGTGCAATCTCGCAAGGGGTACCGAGGCTTCGGTGGTCGACAGTGAGGTAACGATTCAAGCGACTGCGATTGACGGGAGCGAAACCGGCGTTATCCCACAAACGTCGACTGCGGAGCCTCAGGATACGACTATGTCGGCGAATTTCGTGTGCCGGACACCTGAGGACTGCAGGAACGGCACGGACGACGATCTGGATGGACAGGTGGACTGTGAAGACCGTGAGTGCTGGGGCCACTCTGCTTGTCCGGCCCCCGTGCCGCTCGTGACTCCGTTGGGGTGGATAGCCATGGTTGTTGTTGTGACCCTGTGCGGGATATGGGGATTGCGCAGGACATTCGGCTCACCACTCACTCTTTGATGTGCGTAGCGAACGCGGTTGGAGGGAGGTCACGATCGTCCTTGGCGAGTACCGAGCCCAACAGCCGCCTAACAGCGGGCACCCGAACGCGCGGCGCCATGCGTGCGGGGCCAAACAGCGGTTCGCTGCCGCCGCCCCCTGTCCCGTCCATGCTGCGGAGTCAGGAACCTCGTTTGCTGCATCCCTCGAATTCGTCCCTCGAGTTTGTCCCGAGTTGACCAGCGCGGCAGGCGTGGTTTAACAGGATGCTGAAAAAGGGTCTGAGCACCCTTCGACAAGCTCAGGGTGAGCGGAAAAGGATAATGAAATCGCGGAGGGGATCCGCTCATGCTGAGCCTGTCGAAGCATGGGGTGGGGTTTTTCACTGTTAAAGAAACGCTTCCAGCTTCCTGAACAAGGAGGAGACGATGTCGACTCGTTCGTGGGTGGTGGTTGGTGTTGCAGCCATGGCCCTGGCGACCGCGGGTCACGCCCGCGCCGGGAGCGTGACGTGGACGCCGGAGCAGTGGGAAGCGGTTGATACCCTCAAGCTGTGCACGACGGCTCCCGGAGAGGCCCCACACTGCTTCCCGGTGTGGCTCGTTGTCCTGGACGGCGACGTGTACGTTCGGCTCGGCACGCGCGCCACGCATCGTATGCGCAACAACGCGACGGCCCCGTTTGTGGCTGTCGAGATCAGCGGCACCCGCTTCGAGCGGGTGCGGGCGATTGAAGCGCCCGAATCCGTCGAGCGCGTGAACGCCGCAATGGCGGACAAATACTGGACCGACTTCTTGGTGCGTCTCGTGTCCCACCCCCTCACCATGCGACTGAAGCCCGACGAGGGGGCGGCGACACCCTGACGGCCCCGCGGTCTTCCTCATTTGCTGCTCATTCTCGATTCCCGTCTCGATCAAGTGCCACTTGTCGTCGGGTGTCCGCATCAGCACGCCGTCGCCCTGGCCGACATCGATGACGTAAAGTTCGAGCAACCCGTCGTTGCCGATGGCGTCGCGTGGCACCCACCCGGTGAGCGCGTGCGCCCTGATCTTGGTGTTTTCTCCCTGCGCCTGGAGCACCTGGACCCGGTCGCCCCAGACGGCTCCCTCAAGCCCATGCTATTCGACCGCCTCCCCCGATGCGTCTTTCGCGGCGCGCAGGCGCTGTTCGACGCGGTCCAGGTTCGCGCGCGCGGCCGGGTGCTCGGGAAAGGCGTCGAGGGCGCGCCGGAACAGGTCGCGCGCCTCGTGGAATTTCTGGGCCTGTGCCGCCAGCACGCCCAGCTGGTTCAGCGCGTCGGCGTCGAACGGATCGATCTCTACCGCGGCACGCCAGTGCCTCTCGGCGCGGGTCTTGTCGCGCTCGGCCAACGCCAGGTTGCCGAGGTTCAGGTGCGCGAGCGCGGAAGGTCGGACGGCCAATGCGCTCTCGAACAGCGCGCGGTTGTCACGCCAATCGGGAATACGTAGTGCGGTGCGCACCGCGAGCGCACCTGCCGTCACCACCAGGGCGAGCACGGCGACCCAACCAATCGCCGGCACCGCCCAACGCTCTCGGACGGCGACCAGCAGATCGACGACCACCAGTGCGAGCCCTGGATAGGCTACATAGGCGTGGCGCTCGGCGAATACGGCACTGGGAATGGCCACCACCTGGAGGGTCGGCAGGACGGCGAGCCAGAACCACAAGACGCCGCAGGTTGCCGCTGGCGTGCGCCGCTTCGCGGCCCACGCCGAGCACGCCAGGGCGGTCGCTAATCCCGCCAACATGGGCCATCGCGCGGCCTGAGTGAGGTCATGTGTCACCGTCAGCGGTGCCGGCCAGAAGGCCAGAGCAACGTAGCGCCCGACGGCCAGCGCCGCCGCGATGGGCCCCATCGCGACGGAGCGGCCCACCACGCGCGGGGCGTTGCCCAACAAACCGCCGAGGGCGATCACGCGCAAGGCGCCATACGCGCCGAGCGCCGCGACGTGCGGCAGCAGCAAGCCGAAGCGATGAGCGCCGGCTTGACCGCCGCGACGCGCACGCAGGGCCCACGCGGCGAGCGGCAGCAACATCAGCGCCTGCTCCTTGCTCGCGAGCGCCAGGAAAAAGAGCAGCCCCGAGGCCCAGGCCTGTCGACGATCGGGGTGATCGGCGGCCCGTTCCAGGGTCAGGAGCGATGCGAGCCCGAACACGACGGCCAACGTGCCCGTGCGCACCGACACGAATCCCACGGCCTCGGCGCCGACGGGGTGCACGCCCCAGAGGAGCGCGACCGCAAAGGCCGGCAGATCGCGCCGGAACAACCGGCGCGCCCAGAAGAAGAGGAGGCCGGTGGCGGCCAGGTGCGCCAATACGCTGACGAGGTGGAAGGCCCACGGAGTCGGGCCCCACAGTGCGTACTCGATCACGAGCATCGCCCGGGGCAGCGGCCGATAGTAGGGCGCGCGGAGATCGGGCGACAGCAGCACCCGGCCAAGGTTCCGGATATCGTGCGTCTCGCGGTTGTCGACGATGATGTCGAAGTCGTCCCAGACGAACCCGTTAGAAAGCGTGCCGGCGCAGACCACGCCGACGGCCAGAATCAGCGCCACGAGCGCTAGGTAGGTACGGCACCGGGAAAAAGGGGATAAGTCCATTCGGATTTGGTAACTGGATGTATCCCGTTGCCCGTGACGGACCGCAGGCTTGGCACTACTCCATCTGCGTGCTGCGGTACGGATCCGCCTCGGCCTTCCACTGAATGATTTCGATGGAGGTCCCTGCGGGATCGCGTGTCACGAACGCCCAGCTGTTGTCGAACTCGACTGGCGCACTGACGCACGCGATTCCCGCTTTTTGCAGCGCAGCGTATGCCGCCTGAATGTCGCGCACCTCGAAGGAGATGAGGCCGCCGAACACCCCAGGATCCCGCCAGCTATTCCAGAACAACTGGATGACCGAGTTCCCGGCCACCAACCCACGAATCATGCGGGAGCGGGCCCCGGACACGCCGGTGATCTTTTCAAACTCGGGTCCTTCGAGCGTGCGATCGATCACGGTTTGAAAGCCGAAAACGTCTTCGTAGAACCGGCGCGTGCGATCGAGATCGGCAACCGAAATCGACACGTGTGACATGCGCGCCAGCCCTGCTGGAGCGAGAGCGTGCGTTGGCTTCATGGTATCCTCCGAGGGGGCGCTATGACTCCTCCGTCAGGCCGAAGCGCTCGGTGTAAAACCGCAGTGCCGTGCGGCGTTCAGCGGGCTCCAGGCCGAAGGCGGTGAGATCGTATTCGACGGTGCCGTGCCGGCCGCGAGGGTGCGCGGCGAGAAAGGCCTGCAGCGCGGTGCGGGAATCCGCGGTCAGCGGCTGGTCGGCGACTTGGTAGATGCGCTCCAGCATGCCGAACTGATCGGCCATGAACTCGTGGAAGCGGACATCGAGCGAGCGTTCGGCCGGCAGCAGGTGGCGGTCGCGCACGCAAGCGAACAACAAATCCGCGACAAAAGCGGACCAGTACCCGCCGTAGACGACCGGATCGGGCCTGTCCACGTAGAGGCGGGCGTAGTAGGTCACCAGCGTCACCAACGACGCGGTTACGGGGACCGGATCACGGTGGGTCACGAGGAAGGTCGCGTCGGGAAAAACCCGTGACAGCGGACCGAACTGCTCGAGATGCTGCGGCGCCTTCAACACCCAGCGCGTGCCACCGCGCAGCCACTGCAGCACCTTCAGGAGGGTCTTCATGTATTCGTAGTGCGGCGTCTGGTCGTGGGTGCGGTAGTAGGCGCGCCAGCTCGGCAGGATGAGCCCCCATTCGAACTGCAAGGTGGTGAAGTCGATGGTGAGGAGGACGACGTCCTCTTCCGGGTGCTCCGGGGTCATCGCGTGCATGCGCCGGAAGTACGGCATCAGGACGTCCATCATGTCGATGGCGCCTGCGGCGCGGGCGACGCGTGGGTCTGGAGCGCCCGGCGCGGGCCGCTCCGATTCCCGCAACACCGGTTCCAGGCCTTCCCAGAAGGGCACGGAGCGCAGCCGCGGGTCGGCGGACAGCACCTCGTGTAGATGCGTGGTGCCGGTGCGCGGTAGGCCCACGATGAAGATCGGGCGCTCGATGCGCACGTCGTGGATCTCGGGATGGCGGCGGAGCAGGTCCTGGATCAGCAACCGGTTCTTGAGCTGCTGCAGCAGCGCGTTGTAGCTGTGCACGACCCCGTACGGCGACAGCCCGCCTTCGTCGCGGAGCGCCCGCAGGATCACCCCGAGCCGCTCGGTGACACTCGCGTCCCCGAAGTCATCGAGGCCCGTCTGCGTGGCCGCGTCGGCCAGCAACGCATCGCTCTCCAGGCGCACGTGCGCCGCGTGCGCGGCGACAGCAGCACGCAGCGCTGCAGCCTGCGGAGAAAACTGCGGGGCGGCAAAATCGTCGATGCGGATGCGAGTCGGTGCTTGATTTGTCATGCGCTCTCCCCGTCGACCAGAGACTGCTAAGACAATCGCCTCCATCCTGACCTTCCCCCGTTCGCGGAAGTACTCACAGGGGAAGGGACCCAATTGTGCGCGGTTTCCTGTGTCAGAACGGGGCGAACGGCCAGTTGGTGCTCTCCGTTCCGCCATCGATCTCGAAGATCTTGCCCGTGACCCAGCTCGATGCGGGTGAGGCCAAGTAGAGGACCATCAAGGCAATGTCTTCCACCTCGCCGAGGCGTTTCATTGGCGTCATCGCCTCCATCTGCCCACGCATCTCGGGGCTGAGGAACGGGGCCAGCGCGCTGGTCAACGTGGACCCAACGGCAATGGCATTGACGCGGACGGTAGGCGCGAACTCGCATCCGAGGAGCTTCGTGAGGAATGAGAGCGCGCACTTGGCTGTACCATACGCCGCAAAGCCCGGTGCGATGAGCCGCCCGGCAGCGGATGAGATGTTGACGATGGCGCCCCCGCCGCTGGCTTGCATGTGCGGTACGACCAGCCGGGTCATGGCGAAGGCGGTGGTCACGTTGAACTGGAACGCGGCATTGAACATTTCTTCGCTCGTTCCCAGTGCGGCCTTGGGCATGGAGCCGCCGGCGTTGTTCACCAGGATGTCGATGCGGCCAAACTGCTTCATGGCCTCGGCGACCACGTTCTCGAGTTGCGCATGCTCGCTGACATCGCAGGGTACGGCCAGCGCCTTTACCCCAAAGGTGCTGGCCTTGTCGGCCGTTTCTTCGATCTGCTCGCGTGTGCGGGCGGCGCACACGACGTTTGCCCCCATCTCCGCCAATGCCAGCGCCGAGCCTTGCCCAATCCCGCGCCCCGCGCCCGTTACGATCGCCACCTTGCCCGTCACTTTGAATCGATCCAGGATCATTGCCTACCTCCCGTTTTGCTGTGTGGCTGCATCCCCAGGTGGTGCCCGGCGAATCGCACAGGCGAATCTGCGGACTGCAACGCCGCCCAGGTACCCGGTCTTCGGGCACTTGTTGAACCCACCACGTGCTCCGCCGGCGGGCGCCCGGGTTCAGGGCACGAGTTCGGCCAGCCGCTCGACCTGATCGACGCCCGGGTCCGCAGCCGCGAAGAGGATTTCATCTACTCCGGCATCGGCGTAGGCGGCAATCGCATCCTTGACGGCCTGCGGTGTGTAGGTCGTTGCCGTGAGCGCCAGCTCTCGCGTGATGTCCGAGTACCCGTAGTAGCTGCTCAGGTAGGATTTCAGCCGGTTCTCCGCGTCGGGTCCCAGCGCGACGTACATCGCGGCCAACACCATTGGCCGTCCCGGACGGCCCGCCTCACGCCACGCCTCCTCGGTGATCCGGATGCCCCAGCGCTGCATCTCCGGGTCCGGCTTGAAGCTCCA
>JAGDMS010000255.1 GCA_017860575.1 Deltaproteobacteria bacterium
ATCGGACCCATCGGGTCGCCGGGCAAATCGAAGAGGCGGTCCACTCCTTGCGCCTTGAGCGATTTGCACAGGATGTCTGCACCGGTCACTTTTGACATACTTCCTCCGCCCCACCGTGCAATCGGTACCGCCGCCGGTCAGTTACACGATCGCTTTCGCGCTCAGGTCGCGGATCTGCTCCCACGTGTATCCCGCCTGCGACAGCACTTCCTCCGTGTGCTGGCCCAGCTCCGGGGCAATGGGCTTGACCGTCGCCGGCGTCTCGCTGAGCTGGATCGGGCAACCGACAATGTCGATCGGGCCGCGGTTCGGGTCGTCGACCGTGACTTGAAACGCTCGTCGTCGATGAACTCCGGCATCTCCAAGACCTCGCAGAACGTGCGCCAGCGCGCATCGAAGACACCACCCATCACGATCCAGCCGTCAGCGGTGGCGTAGGTGCCCCACAGCGAGGGGAGAAACGGGTGCCCGCCGCCGGCTCGGCTGGCACGCGTGCCGGTGAGCGATTGCAGGTCGATCTCCCAATTCTGCAACCCGATCACGGAGCCATACAGAGAGACGTCGATGCGGTTCCCCACGCCCTGTCGTTCGCGTGCGACGAGGGCGGCCATGATCCCCAGCGCCAGGTGCAGCGCGGCGCTCTGGTCCGCGATGGCGGCGCCGACGGGCAGTGCGGGGCCGTCGCGCATGCCGGTGACGTGCATGATGCCACCGAGCGCTTGTCCGAGAATGTCGAACCCTGGGCGTTTCGCAATCGGGCCCTGCGTGCCATAGGCAGAGACCTGGCCGTAGATGATGCGGGGGTTGATTTGCTGCAATGCTTCGTACCCGAGTTCCAACGACTCCATCACGCCCGGCCGGAAGTTATTGACGACAACATCGCAGGTGGCGGCCAGTGTCCGAATCACTTGCTTGCCAGCGTCGGTGGCGAGGTCCACCGTGAGGCTGCGCTTGCCGCGGTTGTGCGCGATGAAGTACGGGCACGGCCCTGCCGTCGGGTCGTGCGCCCCTGGCGGGATGTTCCGGCCGTGGTCGCCGAGGCCGGGGCGTTCGACCTTGATGACGTCGGCGCCAAAGTCGGAGAGCAGCAGCGTGGCGTACGGTCCCGCCTGCGCCCAGCTGAAGTCGAGGATGCGAATTCCCTCAAGTGGTCCAGCCATGTCGTGGTCCTCCCTGTGGCCATGAACGCGGTGGCATGATGGGTGCGCCGTGGGGTTACCACGCCCGCGACGGTGACGGCAAGCGCCTTGAAACGGCGGCCCCGAAGACGGGGAGCGCCGACGTGGCGAGCGAGAATACTCTTGACAGCTATGGTGCGTCCGATTAGGAAGTGGTATCCAACAATCGGGCAAAGGTAAAATCAGGATTCAATCTTCCCCGTCACACAAAGGAGTCTAGCCATTTCCACCAAGGTTTTCGTCGGCAACCTCAATTTCCGTACTACGGAACAACAACTCTCTGATGCCCTGTCAGGTGCCGGGCAAGTGAAGCACGTGCACATCGGTACCGATCGGGAGACCGGGCGCTCGCGAGGCTTTGCCTTCGTCGAGTTTGCGACGGAAGCCGAGGCAGCCGAGGCGATCAAGCGCTTCGACGGCCAGGAAATCGACGGGCGCAAGCTACGCGTCAATACCGCGGAGGATCGGCCACGGCGCGCCGACGGTCCGCGGTTCTCTCCGCCCGGCGGTGATCGGCAGGAGTACCGCGGCCACTTTGCCGCGGCCACGCCAGACCCGTGGTCCGATTTCAGTGGCAACGCCTTTGGGGGCGGTGGGGCCGGCAAGCCCTTCAAGAACAAGGGCAGCCGCCGCGGCCTCCGTGCGCGCAAACGCAGTCTGAGTTTCTGATTACGGTGGGGCACGTCTCCGCCGGTGTGGCCGAGACGTCCCCCACCGCCTACTCGTCGGGTGGCAGGCGCTGCGCGCCCCCCGCGGTTACGCGGGTCGCCGCTCCATCGGAAGATAGTCGCGCCGGCTGGCGCCGATGAAGACCTGGCGCGGCCGGGCAATCCGCTGCTCCTTGTCCAGCAGCATCTCCTGCCACTGGGCAATCCAGCCGGGGGTCCGGCCGATCGCGAACAGCACCGGGAACATGTCGACGGGGAAATTCATCGCCTGATAGATGATCCCGGAATAGAAATCGACGTTGGGGTACAGTTTGTGGGAGATGAAGTAGTCGTCGGCGAGGGCGATGCGTTCCAACTCGAGGGCGATGTCGATGAGCGGGCTCTTGCCGGTGACCTCGAACACCTCTTCCGCGATCCGTTTGATGATCTTGGCGCGCGGGTCGTAGTTTTTGTAGATGCGATGCCCGAAACCCTGGAGTCGGAATTCGCCCGCTTTGACGCGCTTCACATATTCGGGCACGTTCTTGACGCTGCCGATTTCGGTGAGCATCCGCAGCACCGCCTCATTGGCGCCGCCGTGCAGCGGGCCGTACAGGGCCGCGGTCGCCGCCGCCACCGCCGAATAGGGGTCGACTTGTGAACTGCCGACGCTGCGCATCGCGTTGGCGCTGCAGTTCTGCTCATGATCCGCGTGCAGGATGAATAGCACGTCGAGCGCATGCTCGAGGGCGGGATCCGGCGTGTACTTCAGTTCGGTCTTCTTGAACATCATGTTGAGGAAGTTACCGGCGTAGCTCAGGTCGTTGTCGGGGTAGGCATACGGCATGCCCACCGAGTGCCGGTAGGCGAAGGCGGCAAGCGTCGGCATTTTCGCAATCAGGCGGGACATCTGCGTTTGGCGCGACTGCACATCGAAGATCTTCTTGGCGTCGGGATAGAAGGTTGACAGCGCGCCCACGGCGCTGACCAGAATGCCCATGGGGTGGGCGTCGTAATGGAACCCGTCGACGAATTTCTTGATGTTCTCATGGATGATGGTGTGCACGGTGATGTTATGCACGAACGCCTTCAATTGCGCGGCGGTCGGCAACTCGCCATGCACGACCAGATATGAGACCTCGAGGAACGAACTCTGTTCCGCCAGTTGCTCGATGGGGTAGCCGCGGTACTGCAGGATCCCTTTATCGCCGTCGATAAAGCTGATGGCGCTGCGACACGACGCCGTATTGGTGAAGGCGGGATCGTAACTCATCAGACCGAAGTCGTCCTTCGAGGTTGCGATCTGGCGCAGGTCCATGGCGCGGATGGTCCCGTCGGTGATCGGGATTTCGTATGTCTTCCCGGTGCGATTGTCGGTGATGGTGAGGCTGTCGTTGCCCATGCGGCTCTCCTTCTGGGCGCATACCCTGCCATGACAAGGGGGCTCCCGCAATTGGCGCATGACAAAGGTCATCTCGTTTCCCGACTTGTGTTGGTGCTTGCGGCCGCTTGACTGCATCCGGGCCTTTGTTATTGTGACACGGACTGGTCAGTTCTATTATTCGGGGTATCCATGCGTGGCAGAAAGAAGAGTGCAGCAACCCGCACCGCAATCGTGCAGTGCGCCGGCGAGGTCTTCTCGCAGCGGGAGTTCCACGAAGTCTTGACCGACGACATCGCCCAGCGCCTCGGCATCGGCAAGGGAACGATCTATCGGTACTTCGACTCCAAGGAAGCGCTCTATCTGGCAGCCATCGGCGAGGGCTTGAACGGGCTGCACCTGGCGATTACGGCGGTGCTTGCGCAGGACGCGCCTTGGCAGGCGACCATCGAAACGCTGGTGCGTACGATGATCGACTACTTTTGGCGCCAGCGCGACTTCTTCGTGCTGATGCATCGCCTGGAATCGAAACTGGGGGCCGAGGAGCGCGCCGAATGGCGCAAATACCGCAGCGAGGCGATCGCCATGGTCTCTCGCGTGCTCGACCGCGGCGTGGCCAGTGGGGAGATTGCGCCGGTGAACACGCGTTTGGCGGTGGAGGTTCTCTTCGGCATGATCCGCGCAGCCTGCCTCTACCGCGCGGAACAGGATCAGCCGGATGACCTGAGCCAACTCGTATCGACCCTGTTCCTCCGGGGCGTGATCGGGAACCCTGGCGCACCGGTCCGCCGCACCACCGCGTTGAAGATGGTCAAGGGAGCGACGCAGCGTTCATGAAATTGAAACTCCTCTGTCTGCCACTAACCGTTGCCGCGGCCCTGTGGGCGGGGTGCACGCGGTCGATGGATCGCGACGCGGATGCAGCCGAGGCCAAAGCCGTCGCGGTCCCCGTGACCGTTGCACCGGTGGTGGTGCGGCCCAGTGTGCGTGCGGTCAATTTCGTCGGCACGCTCTATGGCAACCAGGAGGTCACCCTCTCCAGCCAAGTGGATGGCCAGATCACGGTGCTCAACGCGGACTTGGGGGACGCGGTGACGGAGGGGCAGGTCCTGGCACAGATCGATGATGATCAACTGCGTGCGCGTCTGCAGGAGACGGAAGCGATGCTGGCCAAAGCGCAGGCGGACGAAGCGCGCGGGCGGCAACTGGTGGGCGAGAAGGTCATTTCGCCGCAGGAGTACGAGAGCATGAAAACGCAGGCGGCGGTGGCACGTGCGCAGACCGAGACGCTGCGTGTGACCATTCGCCACGCCCGCGTGGAGTCGCCGATCTCCGGTGCTGTGGCGAAGCGGTTCGTGTCGGCCGGTGAGTACGTGCACCCCGGAAGCCAGCTGTTCACCTTGGTGGCCGAGGATCCACTGAAGTTGCGCGGCGACGTCCCCGAACGGTTCGCGCACGAGTTGCAGATCGATCAGCCGGTACAAGTTCGTGTCGATGCCTTTCCCGACCGTCCGTTTACGGGACGCCTGGCGAGGATCAGCCCCGCATCCAACCCGGAGAGTCGTACGGTTGCTATCGAGGCGTTGGTGGACAACGCCGATCGCGCGCTCAAGCCTGGCTTTTTCGCCAATGCGGCAATCATCACCCGAACCGATGATCGTGCGCTCATGGTCCCCCAAGAGGCGGTGATCACGTTTGCCGGCGTGACCAAACTGTTCGTCGTCAAGGATGGCGTAGCGCACGAGCGCAAGGTCCGTGTCGGCACCCGCGGCAGTGCGGGCATGGTGGAAGTTACGGAAGGCCTCGAGCCCAATGAACTGGTGGTCACCTCGGGCTTGACGAAACTCGAGAACGGCATCCCCGTCAGCGTGAAGGAATCGGCAGGCAGAGCGCACGATCCGGCGTCGTGATCGTGGGGGGCACTCGGGAGCGTGCGTCTGATTGCTGCCCAATGTCGGCGCTCGCGTGACCAGCACGGGCGCTTCGTGCTAGCAGGCTCTGGTGTGAGAAGAAGGAGGACGTGATGGAGGTGCGGGCCAGTGTAACAGTGGTGTGTATGGCCTTCTGCTTGGCGGCGCCGGTCCTGGCACAGGATCCGGCGCCCAAGGCAGCCGTCCCTGCGTCGGACATCGACCTGCTGAACCAGGCACCCAACACTGGCCAGACGTTCGTGCGCCAACTGAGCGGCGCGGTGCCGGAAGACGTGGTGGCGGCGCAGCGATCCACCGAGCATTACGGCCGTCTGGTGGTTACGGAAGCGCCGCAGGCGTTGTCGCTCGCGGACTGCATCGATCTGGCGCTGCAAAACAACACCGATCTAAGAATCCAGCGGCTCGGGCCCGTCGCCGCCGCGAACCAGGTGCGGACGACGCGCGCCATCTTCGATCCGATGCTATTTGCCAGCACGTCGTACGACCGGACGACCTCGGTCAATCCCATCCAGACCAATGCGGAGGTTTTTGGGCCGACCTCCAACATTCTTTTCAAGCAAAATCTGACCACGGACGTTGGCCTGCGGAAGATGCTGCTGTCGGGTGGGCAGTTGTCGCTGGCGTGGCAGAACTCGCGGATCAAGACCGATCCGTCGATTGCCGCCGAACTGGTGCCCCAGTATGTCACCACCCTCGGCCTTTCTCTCAATCAGCCGCTGCTGCGCGACTTCGGCTGGCGGTACTCGCTGTTGTTTGTGCAGGTGGCGCAGAACCTCGAGCAAGAAGCCTACTTCCAGTACCAGGCGGCCATCGCCACCGTCATCGCCACGGTCGAACGCGCGTACTGGGCCTTCGTTCTGGCGATCGAGAATGTCCAGGTGCAAGAGGACGGCCTCGCGCTGTCGAAGGAGTTGTTGCGCCAGAACGAAAGCAAGTTCAAGGTCGGCACGCTCCCGCAGACCGCCTTATTGGAAGCCAAGAGCGAGGTGGCGCGCCGCGAATCCACTCTGATCCGTGCCCGGAATTTCCGGAACAACGCGCGCGACAACCTCCGTGCGATCATCAACTATCCCAAGCCGGAGGCGGGACCGTTGGCAATGGTCGAGCCCCGCGACAAGCCTGTGGTCGCGCCCTACCAGATTGACCTGGAGCACAGCTTGCAGACTGCCCTGGAGCAGCGTCCGGAGCTGATCGCGGCGCGCCTGGAAATCAACGGCAAGGGCCTGCAGCGCAAAGCCGCGGAGAACCAACTCCTGCCACGCTTGAACCTGGTCGGGTCTGTCGGGACGAACGGCTTGAGCGGGAGTGCGGCCGGCCCCGCCATCCAATTCCCGTTTGGTCCCGGACAGGTGGTGGAAATAGCCCCCAACCCATTTGCCATGGGGGGCTACGGCCACGCCCTCGAGATGTTGCATGATGGCCGGTTCTACAGTTACAGCGCCGGGGCCGTCGTCGAGATTCCGCTCACCAATGCCAAAGCGAAGGCGGACTACGCGGCAGCCAACATCGGGTTCGAGCAGTCGCGCCTCGCGTTGCAGAAGCTGGAAGAAGGTGTCACGCTGGAAATCAAGCAGGCGGTGAGCAATCTCGAGACCGACCTGCGGAGCATCGACGCCACCCGCCTGGCGCGCGAACTGGCGGAAGAAAACCTGCGCAACCAGCAGGCCCGCTACGATGTCGGACTGGTGACGACGAAGGACCTCCTTGATTTTCAGGACAGGCTGACCCAGGCACGTGCCGCCGAGGTGCAGGCGCTAACGGCGTACAACAGCGACTTGGCGGAGCTGCGCCGCGTGGAGGGCAGCCTGCTGAGCGCCCGTAACGTCGTGGTCGAGCGGGCGAGCCCGGAATCCGCGCCGTGGTGGGCGCGGTTCTAGGTCGCACCACGGCGTCAGGCGGTAGGGTGCTTGGAATCCAGAATCTTTTGCCGTTGAGTCAAGATGACATTCGGAGCCGCTCCCAGCGACCCAACGGGGAGCGGCCCCGCCCCGAACCTATGGTCCGAGGCCCTGCCTCGCTAGGCGTATTGCATGTGCACCAACGGCGGGCTGGCGAACTTGCCGCCCGCCTTGGCCCACGCCAGAATCGTCCGATTGGCATCGCGGAGCGGGTTGTAGATGTCCTCTTCGTACGAAAACAGCCCATTGCCCGCGTAGATGAGCCGCGTCCAGTTGGGAAACTGAAACGGCGGCCCGTTCGGATCCGTCGGGTGCTCGAGACGGTTCTGGCACTGGAACACGATTGCGCCGTGCTCTTCGTCGAATGCCACCCAATCCTGTGGGAACGTCATGTGGGGGAAGGGCGCCATGACCTTGGTGATCCAATCGCGCACGGCCTCGCGTCCGTGGAACTCACCGAAGGCGT
>JAGDMS010000549.1 GCA_017860575.1 Deltaproteobacteria bacterium
TAGGCCACTGCAACCGCTTCGACATAACCGCATCTTGTGCGAACCGCACGAGCCCTGCTCCGCAAGTGACCCGGGCTCGCACAGCCTGACCGTGGCACTGAAGTGGGGGAAGCAGGTCATCACGATTTCTGGCTGGTCCGGGACGCGAGGGGGCTACGCTTCCCTGTCGTCAATTTGATGGTCCGCTATCGGCCACAACCGGACCTTCAGTAGGATCGGCTAGGGTGCCCGCAAGCGGTCATTGAACTCCCTCGACTGGTGGCGTGCCTACGCGCGCCTGCGCCAGCAAACGAAACGACGCCTCAAGCTGTTCGTTCTTGATCTTCTGCGTTTCGACCTCGCGCGACAGCGTCGCAATCCGCACCTGCAGGTGTGACGTGGCCGCCGCCTTCGCAAGCGCCGCGAGCAGTTCCACCTCATCCGGGTCCGGCAAAGTGCCGTTCACATGCGAGCCGTAAAGGACCACCGCAGAGAGCGAGTGCTGGCTCACGATCGGGACCGCCAGCACCGGATGCGCGGAGCCATCCGGCACCTCGGGCGGCAGCCACTGCTGCTCGTCATCGAGACGCACTGCCGTGTGTTCGGCTTGCAGGTAGCGCACAAGGAGACTCTCCGGGTCAAGACTCGATGCGTGCGAGTCGTCCCATCCCTCCGAGCGCACACGCTGCAGCGGGCCTTCCGGCGAGTTTCGATAGAACAGAGCCGCCGACGCGAACTGCAGGTTGTGCGCCGGCTCGTTGACGAGTGCCTCGGTGATGCTGCGCTCGGTGCTGGCATAGGGCAGCGCCGCCGTCACCTGCCGCAGTCGCTCCTCGGCCGCATGGTGCCGACGGAACAGCACCCGGTCCACCGTCACGTTGATGCCGTGCGAGGCGCGGTGCAGCGCGAGGCCGAGGCCCACCGCCGCCAGCCCCTCGAGCCCGACGGCGAGCCTCGAGTGCTCGATCATGCGACCGAGCAGCCAGTGCAGCACCGCGAGAAACACCAGCACAATCGTCGAGACGATGCCGTACACCACGGTTCGGCTCAGAGCGAACTGTACGTCTACGACCCGCTGGCGCAGGACGGCGTAGCCGATGATGAGTGGGAGCAGAACGCCTTGCGCCAAGGCGAATAGCCATAACGTGGGCGTAAGCGGGTTCCCGCTTCGCCAACCCGGCGTCCACTGAGCCGGCACGATGAGGACGGTGCCCAGCACAAATATGGAGAGATAGACGGACAGACCGAGAATTGCCCATTTGAGCCGAGCCCGCTCCTTCGCCTCCGACCGGCGGTACGTGCGTACCAGCAGCACGATTGCGAACGTGCACGTCAGAAGCGCAAACGGAACCCACATTGCGGTTCCCAGCGCCTGGCTGTCGCTCACGAACGGGCTCCTTGCTATCCCAGCAAACATCGCGACTGCGGGAACGGAAGCGGCAATCACCAACGTGCGCTTCCACCGGGACCAGCCCGGCACCGTAGGGTTGGGAAAGCAGAGCGCAAATATGACAAGAAAGAAGGCGTTCCCAAGCAGCGGGTTGACGACATGCTGCAGCACGCCACTGTCGGGTATCGTTGCAGCGTACGCGAGGAAATATGGCCACCAGACGCGACCGGGGCCGGAACCCGCCATGGCCAGCATGAAGGACCACGTCATCAAGCATGGGCGCGTCCACACCAGCACGACTCCGATCAACGTGGCAAAGCTGAAGCCCGCGAGCCGCACTACGAGCGCCAGTCGATCATTGAGCGTCGGCAGGTAGGCCGTGCGCACGGGCGCAAGCGTCACCGACGATCGCGTACCGTCGGCATGCCGCGCTATGAGGTTCCCGGTGAATCCCTCGGGCATGTCGCGATAGCCGGCGAGCACCCAGTCGGCGTTCTGGGCCGGGTTAAACTCGAGTACGTCACCCGTCTTGACACCCGCACGATCGGCCGGCCCGCCCGGTGTCACCGCTGTGACCCGCTTCGCGTAGCCCTCGATCCACTGGCCCTGATACCCCAGGTCGGCGAGATCCAGATCAATCGTTCTGACCGTCGGCCAGTAAATGCCAAGCACAAACGCCGCGAGCGCGAGCGCAATCAGGCCATTCATTACGCGCACCGAGGTCTTCGGTTGTGTGGAATTGCTCATCGCCGCGAACCCGGAACGTTCGCGTGCACGCGACGCGACGCGCGGGACGGCGCATCGCACCTTCGCTGCCGGACCCCGGCCGGAATCCCCCTGAGGCTCATTTTCCTGATGCCCCCATTTTGGGCGATTCTGCGCCGGAACTCGGGCACTCCGAAACAGGCTTCGCTCGTTGCGAACAACTCGCGTCTGAATCGCTGCTGGGCCCCAGTCAATGCCGGAGGTCCGCTCCCGAGGTTGTGAGCGAACGTCTGCTATTCGCGGACACGGCAGCCTGCAATGGGTCGATCTTCCCCCTTGAACGCCCGCTCTCCGGGAAGCAACCAGGGCGTTGCCAGGGGCGGCGGAATTACGGCCACTCCCCGAAGGGGAGAGCCGGCCAGAAGCAGTCAGTCAAAGTCCTGATATCGCGATCTGGGCCGCTCTGCTTGGCGGTCCATGTTCTCTCTGCGAAAGTGATCGAATGACACTTGCTGATCTGGGCCTGGATCATGGCTGGTCCAGCGAGGCCATTGAAAGGTGCGGACCGGATTCATCCGTTG
>JAGDMS010000256.1 GCA_017860575.1 Deltaproteobacteria bacterium
GGGCCCCTATCCGGCCTGACGGAAATCGCGCAACCGCAGCTGCAACGTGCGGTTCCCGTTCCATTCGTTGATCTCGGGGGAGAACAGGATATCGAGCCAGGCACCTTCTTCGACGGTGGCGCCGGCCATGCGGAAGCCAATGGCGGGCAGTACGCGCTCCCCATCGCGCACAGAGAGCTTCAAGTGGTTCTCACCGACCGTCCGGCGCGACACCACGCGGACCCGCCGAGACAGAAATACCGGCTCCGGGTTGCCCGGTCCGTGGGGTTCGAGCCGCTCCAGCTCCGCCACCAGACGCTCATCGACCTCAGCCAATCGCAGCTCGGCATCGACTCGAGTTTCGGGGACGAAATCTTGCGGCCGCGTCGCCGACCGCACCGCCGCCTCGAACAGCTCGGCAAACGCCGGGATCTGCGCCGCACGGATACTCAGTCCGGCGGCCATGTGATGGCCGCCATAGCCCTCCAGGGTGTGGCTGCAGGCCGTGAACGCCGCATGTAGGTTGAAGCCCCGGATGCTGCGCCCCGAGCCCCGCGCGATCCCGGTTTCGTCGCTGATGGCCAGCAGCACCGTCGGCCGGTAAAAGCGTTCGACCAGTCGCGAGGCCACGATCCCGATCACGCCTGGATGCCAGTCGGCGGATGCCAAAACGACGCTGCGCCGACCGTTGAAATCCACCTGCCGCTCCACCTGATGGACCGCGTCGGCCAGGATGTCCTGTTCGATCGTCTGGCGGGTACGATTCTCCTGGTCCAGCTCGGCGGCCAACGCTTGCGCGCGCGCCGCATCCTCGGTGACCAGCAATTCCACCGCCCGCGCGGCCTCCGAGAGCCGGCCGCCGGCATTGATCCGTGGGGCCAGGCGGAATCCGACGACAGCCGCCGACACCGCGCTGACCCCGCTCACGGCCTTCAGCGCCATCAAGCCGCAGGACTGCGTCTGCATCAACTCGCGCAAGCCGTGTTTGACCAGGACGCGATTTTCCTCGACCAGGGGAACCACGTCCGCGATGGTGCCCAGGGATACGAGGTCGAGGTACCGCCGCAAGTCGGGGAGATTCGCTTGGCCGGCTTCCCGCAACCGTTGGCGCACGCCTAGTGCGAGGTAAAACGCCACCCCCGCGCCGCATAGTCCGCTAAACGGGAACCCCGCATCGGGCTCGATCGGATTCAGCACCGCATGCGCGGGCAACGGCGTGGTGGAGACCTGGTGGTGATCGCAGACGATCGTGTCCAGACCAAGCGTCGCCGCCAGTGCAATTTCCGCATGGCTTACGGCCCCGCAGTCCACCGTGATCATCAAACGGGTCCCGTCCGCCGCCAGCCGGCGCACGCCCGGCGCGCTGACACCGTATCCGTCGCGTAGCCGGTGCGGAATATAGAGCGCGGGGTCGTAACCCAGCGCGCGGAAAAAGCGGACCAGAATGGCGCTGCCGCTGATCCCGTCCACGTCGTAGTCGCCGTAGATGCCGATACGCTCCCCACGCCTGAGCGCCTCGACGACCCGCGCTGCGGCCGCCGGCATCTGCCGGAACAGCATCGGCGACCGCAGGTGTTCCGACAGCCGCGCGTCCAGAAAGGCCTGGGCGGCGGCCGGCGTGGTCAGGCCGCGCGCGGTGAGCAGGTGCGCGAGCAACGGGGTGATCCCGAGTTCGGCGCACAACACCCGGTCGGCGTCAGGGTGGCGGGGAATCAGCTGCCAACGCCGCACCATGCGGGGACGGCTACTTCGCGTCGCGGCGTCCGCGCGACGGATCCATCCACAACACGATGGGACTGGCGATGAATATCGACGAATAGGTCCCGATGACGAAGCCCACCAGCAGAGTGAAGGCAAAGCTGCGAATCACGGTCCCGCCCAACAGATACAGCGACAGGACCACGAAGATGGCTGTGCCGGTGGTCAGGATCGTCCGGCTGAGCGTTTCATTGATGCTGCGATTGATGATGGTGGCCATCGAATCACGGCGGTTCTTCCGCATGTTCTCGCGGATCCGATCGCACACGATGACTGTGTCGTGCACCGAAAATCCGACCACGGTCAGCAACGCCGCCACCACGGTCAGATCAATCTCGTAGTTGGCCAACGACAACGCCCCCGCCGCGATCAACACATCGTGCACCAGGGCAACCGCAGCCCCCACGCCGAAGCGGAATTCGAAGCGAAACCAAATGTACACGCCCATCAACAGGGTAGCGAACGCCACGGCCAGCAGCGCCCGCTGGCGCAGCTCATTGCCGACCCGTGGCCCGACCAGCTCCACCCGCAGGACCTCGAAGGAGTCCTTGCCGAATTTGTCCCCCAACGCCTGCGTCACCTGCTCGCTGATGCCCTTGGTCTCGCTGGCTTCCACCGGCAGGCGCACGAGGTACTCGGTACCGTTGGCGCCGTAATCCTGAATGGTGGAGTCGCCGAGGCCGACGGTGGTCAGCGCCGCCCGCACCCCGTCGATCGGCTGCGCCTTCGCGAAGCGCAGGTGGACCATGACGCCGCCGGAAAAGTCGATGCCGTAATTGGGGCCGCGGTGATAGATGAACGAGGCGATACCGATCGCGATGAGCACCCACGAGAACACCAGCGCCGCCATGCGCAAGCGGATGAAATCGAAGTTCGTGCCCGGTTTGATGAGTTCGACGAAGTTGAGGTTTTGCATAGATCACACGCTCACGGTCTGCAGGCGGCGGTTGCTCAGCAGGTAATCGTACACGACGCGCGTCGCCACAACAGCGGTGAACACGCTGCTGACGAGCCCGATGCACAGGCTGATCGCGAAGCCCCGTACCGGCCCGGTACCGAACTGGAAGAGAATCAACCCCGCCAGAAAGCTGTTGGTGTTGGTATCGAGAATGGCCGGCAGCGCGCGTTGATAGCCCGCCTCGATGGCGGCGCGCGCGGTCTTGCCCAGACGCAGCTCCTCACGGATGCGTTCGTTGATCAACACGTTGGCGTCCACCGCCATGCCGATGGTGAGCACGATACCGGCGATGCCCGGCAGGGTCAGGGTGGCCTGCATGGCCGTCAACGCGGCGAGCAGGTAGATGACGTTGAAGATCAGGGCGAGGTCGGCCAGCACCCCAGCGAATTTGTAGTAGACCAGCATGAACACGATCACCAGCGACCCGCCGACGACGAACGAAGTCACCCCCTGGCGGATCGAGTCTTTTCCCAGCGACGGACCAACGGTGCGTTCCTCGGCCACATGGACCGGCGCCGGCAGCGCCCCCGCCCGCAACACGATGGCCAGATCGCGCGCCTCCTTGATGTCGAAATTGCCGGTGATCGAGGCACGGCCGCCACCGATGCGCTCGCGAATCACCGGGGCCGAGTAGACCTTGTTGTCGAGGATGATCGCCAGACGGCGCCCGACGTTGGCACCGGTCAGATCCTCGAACTGCTTGGCGCCGCGTGTGTTGAGCTCCAGCGCAACATACGGACCTTCGAGCTGGGTCGCGGGCCGGACCAAGGCGTCGGAGATGACATCGCCGGTCATCAGCGTTTTCGATTCGACCAGGTACTTCGGTGCCTGTCCCCGGCCGCCGCTGCGGTCGCTCTCCGCACCGCTGAGGACCTCAGTCCCGGGCGGCAACGGGCTCTTGCCGGTGACGTAGCTGTCGGCATTGGGCACCTCCGACAGGACCTTGAACTCCAGCACGGCGGTGCGTCCGATGAGTTCTTTGGCGCGTTGTGGGTCCTGAATCCCGGGGAGTTGGATGAGGATGTCCTGCGTCCCCTCGCGTTGAATGATCGGCTCGCTGACGCCGAACTGGTCGATGCGGTTCCGGATGGTCTCGAGCGATTGATCGAGGGCCGACTCGCGCAGGTGCTGTTCTTCCCGCTTCGTCAGCACCAACTGGAAGCTGGCCACACCCTCTTCGGTGCTGGACGTGTCAACGGCGAGGTTGGGGAAGCGCTCTTTCAACAGATCCGTGAGGGCCGAACGATCGGTATTGTTGACGCGCACCAGCAGGCTGGTGTTCTTCCGTTCCACCCCGGTAAGGCCGATCTTTGCGTCTCTCAGTTCACGTTTGATTTCGTCGATCTGGTGGTCGAGGTAGTTTTCGAGAGCCTTTTGCACGTCCACCGTCATCACCAGGTGCGTGCCGCCCTGCAGATCTAGCCCGAGATGAATGCGTTGGCTGGGGAGGTAGTTTTTCCAGAAATCGGGCAGGTCGCTCACGAACGTCGGGAGCAGATAGACGATCGCGACGACGGTGAGACCGAGGATGAGCAACGCGCGGTAGAAGAGGCTCTGATTTCTCACTTCTGTTTATCCTTTTCTTTTTCCTTGGTGTCGTCCGCGGGTGCGCCTTTCACGAGCGCGGCCACCTGCGCCCGTTCAACGCGCACGCGCACGTTGGGCGCAATTTCCAGAGTGAGGATCTTCTCGTTGAGGGCAACCACCTTGCCATAGAGCCCACCGGACATGATCACGTCGTCGTTGCGTTTGAGGTTGTCGATCATCGTCCGCTGCTCTTTGGCCTTCTGTTGCTGCGGGCGAATGAGCAGGAAATAGAACACGATGAAGATCAACGCCAGCGGCGCGAATTGGATGAGAGGGGACGGGGCGGCACCGGGTGCCGCCTGTGCCCAGGCGGGAGAAATCATGTGGCAGCCTCCGCGGTCAGGCGCGACAGGCGCTCCGCGGCCCAGGCGGCGAACTGGCCGGCGGCGATGGCGGTGCGCATGTCACGCATCAGTTGAAGATAAAAGTGCAGGTTGTGCAGGCTCAGCAGCTGTGCCCCGAGCATCTCATTGGCCGCGGCGAGGTGGCGGAGGTATGCGCGGCTGAAGGTGCGGCAGGTGTAACAGGCGCAGGACGGGTCGGCGGGTGCCGGATCGCGGCTATACTGCGCCAGTCGGATGTTCATGCGACCGGCCGACGTGAAAAGCATGCCATTGCGGCCGTTCCGCGTGGGCAGCACGCAATCGAACAGGTCGTAGCCCATCCCGACGAAGCGGATCAGGTCCTCCGGCAGCCCCACGCCCATCAGATACCGCGGCCGGTCGGTCGGCAGGGCGCCTACGGTCTCCGCTGCCACAGTCATGGTGATCTCTCTGTTCTCTCCCACGCTTAGTCCGCCCACCGCATAGCCTGGAAAGTCGAGCGCCACAAGTTCGCCCGCCTGCTCGAGGCGCAGATCCTTATACGTGGCGCCCTGGACAATGCCAAACAAGAGCTGTCCGGGCGCCATGGCGATCCGGCGCGCCCGCGCAGCCCAGTCCAGGGTGCGCCGCGCCGCCTCCCCGGCCTGCGCCCGCGTCGCCCCGGCGGGGACGCATTCGTCCAGCACCATGGCAATATCCACCCCGAGATCGACCTGAAGATGCACGACGGATTCGGGGGTCAGGAACAACGCCTGGCCGTCGAGATGGGAGCGGAACTCGACGCCTTCCTCGGAAATCTTCCGCAGTGGAGCGAGGCTGAACACCTGGTATCCGCCACTGTCGGTCAGGATCGGACCGTCCCATCCCATGAAGCGATGCAACCCCCCCAGTTCCTGGATGAGGACGCTCCCGGGCCGCAAGGAGAGATGGTAGGCGTTGGCAAGAATGATGGTGGCGCCGACCTCTCGGAGTTGCGCGGGGGTGATGCCCTTGACCGTGCCTTGCGTGGCCACCGGCATGAACGCCGGCGTCTCGACCACGCCGTGCGCCGTCGTCAGCCGACCGCAACGGGCGTCAGTGCCGGGAGCGCGCGCAATGGTCTCGAAGATGCGCTCACTCCCGAGCCCAAGGCCGTGCCCGTCCTGCGGACGTGGTGGTCGGGGCTGGGGTATGGGCTCGGGCTGGGATTTGGAAATAGGCTCGGTATGGGGCATGGGCTGGGGCTGGGGGTTAGCAGATCAGCATGGCGTCGCCGTAGCTGTAGAACCGATACCGCCGCGCCACCGCCTCGGCATAGGCAGCGAGGATCCGTTCGCGTCCGGCAAACGCACTGACCAGGAGCAGCAAGGTGGAGCCCGGCAAGTGAAAGTTGGTCAGCAGGGCGTCGATGACCTGAAAGCGATGGCCGGGGGTGATGAACCGATCGGCCCATCGCACGCCGGCCTGCACACCGGCGGGCGTCGCCGCGGATTCCAGCGCACGCGTGGTCGTAGTCCCGACCGCCACCACACGGCCGCCTTCGCGCTTGACCTGCGCGATCCGCCGGGCCGTGTCCTCGGGAATTTCGCACCACTCGGCCTCCATGCGGTGCTGGCATAGGTCATCGCTGCGTACGGGCAGGAAGGTGCCGGGTCCGACGTGCAACGTCAGCCGAGCGATCCGCACGCCGCGCGACTCGATCGCGGCGAGCAATTCGGCGGTAAAGTGCAGCCCCGCTGTAGGTGCGGCCACGGCACCGGCGCGTGCCGCGAAGATCGTCTGATAGCGGGTGTGGTCGAGCGGCAACGGACCGTCCGGGCGGTGGATGTACGGTGGCAGCGGCACCTCGCCATGGCGCTCCATCAGCGCGGTCAGCGCTACCGTCGCGGGGAACGCGACGCTATAGCGCCCATCGCCGTGCCGCGCCGTCACCTCGGCGCACACTCCTTCGGGGAAGGTGAGCGTCGTCCCCGGACGCAGGCGGCGGCCCGGTTTGCCCAGACACAACCACACCGAATCCGCTGTCGGCCGCACCAGGAGCAACTCCACCGCACCGCCCGTAGACGTACGGCCGAACAGCCGCGCCGGCAGGACCTTGGTATCGTTGACAACCACCAGGTCGCCGGGTCGGAGATAGGCTGGAAGCGCGCGGACATCCGTGTGGGTCAATGCGGCGTGGCCGCGGTCCAGTACCATGAGCCGCGCGTGGTCGCGCCGCTCCGCCGGCACCTGTGCGATCAGCGCGGGCGGCAGATCGAACTGAAAGTCCGATAGCGCCAAGGCCGGCGGGGGAGACTGGTCTGCGACTGTGACACTCTGCATGCCCGTGACAATAAAAAAAGAGGCACCGGGTTGGGGTGCCTTTGCGCTTGGCTCAGCGGTACCTGTGGGGCTTAATCACATGGCCCGGGAAGAGTCAAGATTTGGGCAGAGATTTGGGCTTTGGGAATGTGGGCTTGGGGCCTGTGGGCTTGGGGACCTGGCCCCGCTCTACCGGCCCTACGGTTTCTTTGCCCCCTTGAGAAACGGCGCGATCAGGTCGATCGGCAGCGGGAAGATGGTCGTCGAGTTGTTCTCCGAGGCGATCTCGGTCAGCGTCTGCAAGAAGCGCAGCTGCAGTGCCATCGGATGCTGGGAGATGACGGCGGAGGCATCCGCGAGTTTCTGCGCGGCCTGAAACTCCCCTTCGGCATTGATGACCTTGGCGCGCCGCTCGCGCTCTGGGATGTGGCAAACAGGTAATCGACTACGTTGGTCACCGCCCGATTAGCATCGATGACCCGGAAGTAGAGTACCGCGCTCACCTTGACGGAGACGTTGTCCTTGGTGATGACATCCTGCGGCGGTACCTCCATGGTCACGGTGCGCAGTTCGACGCGCTGCATACGCTCGATGAACGGGATCACGTAGATCATCCCCGGCCCGCGGGCCGCCACCAGGCGTCCCAGCCGAAAGATGACGGCCCGCTCGTACTCCTTCAGGATCTTGACCCCGCTGATGACCATGAACACCAGAACGAGGAAAACCGTAGCCGCTGGACCAAATAACATTGCCGCCTCCCTTGGTCGCCCGCGCTAGCTGCTGCGCGCAGTGAGTTCGTGCGTGTGGCTCGCCGCGAGCCGGACCGTCAATTGCATCCCTTCGATTCCGACCACTTGTACCCGCTCGCCCACGTCGATCGGCGCATCCGCGACCGCACTCCAGTACTCACCTTGGACGAACACCTTGCCACCCCGGCGGCCGTCGATCCGCTGACGCACCTCGCCGACCTCGCCCACGAGCCCTTCCACGCCCAGCGACGGCCGCCGGCGCTGGGTGCGCACCACCAGGTAGCTGACCCACAGCGTGAACGCGCCGAGAGTCGCAGCCGCCGCGTACACGATGTTGGGATCCACCGACAGCGTCGACGTGGGCGTGTCGAACAGGAGAAGCGACCCCAGCACGAACGCGAGAATACCACCGATGCCCAGGATACCGAAGCTGGGAACAAACAATTCGCTGATCAACAGGCCGATACCGAGGAGCGTCAGCACCAGGCCGCCATAGTTGATCGGCAGTACCTGCAACGCCGTCATG
>JAGDMS010000550.1 GCA_017860575.1 Deltaproteobacteria bacterium
CGGTCTGTGCGGGACCGCACGGAGCGCGATGGGCTACCCAATGCCCCGGCGGCGGCCTACAATCGTCCTGATTGTGAGCGGAGCGCGACGATGCTGACACGCCTTCTCCGGGTAGTCGTGCCGTCCCTTGTGGGCTGCGCCTTCGGGTTGCAGCTCGCTCACGCCGAGATCTACACGTGGACGGACGCGTCGGGCAAGGTCAACGTCAGCAATCTGGCGCCCCCCGAGGGGGTCACCGTGACGCGGGTCACGCCTGCGCCTCCACCCCGGATCGCCATGGCGGCCGACGCAGCCCGTGAGGCGGCGCGCCAGGCGGAGATGGTGGCCCTGGCCGAGCGGGCCAGGGAGCTCGAGATGCAGCTCCTGTCCGAGCGCGTGCGCCACCTCGAGCGCGAGGTCGAGCAGAGCCGCAGCGAGGTGCCGCCGGAGACCGCGTATCCCTCGAGCGCGGTCGTGCCCACCGTGCAGTACGTCGTCGAAGCGCCGCCGCCGCCGCCGAGCCCGGGGTGTGATCCCGCCTGGATGGGATGCGGGCTCTGGTGGGGCACGGGGTTCTACCCGGCGAGCGTTGTCGTGGCGAGTGCGCCGAACCTTCACCGCTCCCACCGCTTCCGTGCCGGGCAGCACTACGCAGCGCATCGGCCGATGCGCTCACCCGAGCCGTCGCTTCACTCAACCGGGCAGTCAATGCGCTTGCCCGCGCAGCCGATGCGCTTGCCCGGTGTCACCCGCGGGGTCCCGCGCAGGCGCTGAACCGGCGGGTGGCGGCCGCAGTGCTAGTACTCGATCAAGCCGGTCGTTTGCCCAACGGCTTTGCAACCCGTATTGGCACTGTTTTTGCTGATCCGTGCGGAGAACTGCCGGTAGTCGTGGTTCATCTGGCTCAGGGCATACACACCCGTCTCGCCCCATGGGCAGGCGTACGGGCCAACGAACTGTCCCATTCGCCCCAGCTGAGAGTAGGTGCCGGTCGCCGTGCATGAGCCGCCAGGGAGGCCAAGGGTGCCGAAAGTGACCGCCATGGCCGACCCATTCTGGGTGATCAAGACGGTGTGCTGGTTGGTGTCGTCGCCATTCGCCGCGGGATTCGAGCAATCGGTAACGTGCAGAATCTCGATTGACTCGTAGGTTCCGTTGTAGTTGTCAAGGGTGAGCGGCTGCCGCTGCACCGCCTTGTTCACGGGCACCCCGTCCACCGAATAGGTGAACTGGCCCGTGTCGCCGGTGGTGGCGACGAACGTCATGGTTCCCACTTCCCTGACGACCCACGCGTTGGGATCGAAGGGCCCGCCGAAATAGGGTCCGGTGGCGGCGTACAGCTTGCCGGTGAGTGTACCGGCCCCGGTCTTGTCCAGCCCGCCGCCGAACCAGGTCGGCTTGCCGTCGGCTCCATAGACGTAGATGGTGACGTAAACGAACGATCCGGTCTGCACCAGATTCATCCCCCATCCGGCCTCGTTCGGGTTCCACCAGATGTCGGTCAGGTCCGTGGGCCAAACGTCCGTCAGCCAATTCCACTCGCAAATGAATGGAAGCAATACACCGCCATAACTGTCATCCCACTGACCGGGATAAGTGGGATTGTTCCAATACGCGAGGTAGTCCTGTTCATTGTTGTTATCCGGCTGCCCCGGAGCCCAATCGGCATAGGACCAGGCTTCGCCGGTTATCCACTGCCAGGTGCCTTCAGAAATTCGATCGGTCCCGCCAAGCAGGACAGGCGCGCCTGGCTGAGCCAGATTCTGAACCAGATTCTGATTGACAAAATCATCTTCGCTTCGCGATGTAATCGTTGCGAGGTGTCCGTTCACGCTCTGGCAATAGTCTCGTGCATCAGTCCAGTACTTGAATGTGTCAAACCGCTGGTAATAATGTCCATTACCGGGATACTGCACCAATGGCGAATCTGCATGAGCAGTCTGCCATGTAAACGCAATGAAAAGCAGAAGCAGGAATGTCCTCAGGCCCGTGATCATGTTCGCCTCCCGGCAAGCGCCGCCATACTTCGACCATACCTCACCGCGCCGCAATCGCTGCCGCGTTGAAGTGGCGCGGCAGAGCTGGAGCGTTCCTCATTGTCGCGCCTGATCCCGGAGCCAGTGCTTGATTGTCGTCAACAAGTTGCGAAACGGATGGATGTCTCCGGTCAATGCGGGATGAAGTGCTCCGAAGCGCAAATGCAAAGCGGCCCCGAAGGGCCGCCCCGATTGCCTGTGCCGCCGATGTTACGCCGGCACCGGCTCGTCGCTGACCGTGTCGGCGCAGCCGGCCGCCGTCAGCAGCACGTCCGTGGACGAGTTGAGCGCGGTTTCCGCCGAATCCTGCACCACGCTGATGACGAAGCCGATGGCGACGACCTGCATCGCGACGTCGGCCGAGATGCCGAACAGGCTGGTGGCCATCGGGATCAGCAGCAGCGAGCCGCCGGCCACGCCGGAGACGCCGGCAGCCGCCAGCGAGGACACGACGCACAGCAGCAGCGCCGTCGGGATGTCGACCGAGATGCCCACCGTGTGGGCCGCGGCCAGCGTCATCACGGTGATCGTGATTGCGGCCCCCGCCATGTTGATCGTTGCGCCCAGCGGGATCGAGATCGAGTAGGTGTCCTTGTGCAGGTTGAGGCGCCGGCACAGCTCCATGTTCACCGGGATGT
>JAGDMS010000551.1 GCA_017860575.1 Deltaproteobacteria bacterium
GCGGCATTTCGCCGCGCAATCGGGAACGTCGGCTATCAGGGATACTCCTGACGTTTGTTTCGGCGACTTCAGTGGCCCGCCAACGTCGGCTCTTGGCCGGGACGTGCCTCATGACGACGGTACCGGTCCCAATCCGCAATACGACGTCGCCTGCCTTGATGACGGCAACCTGATCGGGCGGCAGTCATCCAGTCCTGCCTCCGTCATGGGGCCAATTCAACAGAACGGGGCGTAGGCATCAATGGAAGATTTCGCGGTCCGGCTTGCGTGGGTAAGCGCACCGCGATGGCTATGCCGAGGCTTCCAATCTGGCGCGGATTCGTCCGAGCGCGGCACCCAGTTGGCCAATGTCCTGCGGGCGCGCCTTGGGATCCTTCGCCATGGCTGCGCGGATCACCTGCTCCAACTCCTCGTCCAATTCGGGAACGAACGACCGCAGCGGCGGCGGCTCGTCGCGGACGATGGCTGTCCAGAGTTCGTAGGGGTTGTTGGAGGTGAAGGGCTTGCGGTACGAGACGAGTTCATAGAGCAGCACGCCGAACGAGAAGATATCGGCGCGGTGATCGACCGGGCCGCCCATCAGCCGTTCCGGAGCCTCGAAATGAGGCGTCCCGATGATCATCGTCATGCCGCCGGCGCCGCTCAGCGTCGCGCGTTGCGAGAGGCCGAAGTTCAGCAGCTTGACCTCGCCGTTGGTGCCAAGGACCACGCTTGACGGCTTCAGTTCGCCGTGCACGACGCCGCGGCCGTGCGCGTACGCGAGGCCGGCGCAGATACCCTCGGCAATGGCTAATCGTCGTGTCAGCGCGACGGGTGCGCCACGGGCAATGAAGCCTGCGAGGCTCTCGCCATCGACGAACTCCATCGCCGCGTACGTGCGTCCCTCGTACTGGCCGACGTCGTAGATGGCGGCGATGTTCGGATGCACGAGTCCGGCGGCCGCCCGCAACTCCACCAGAAACCGGCGCTGGACCTCGCGATCCCATTCAACCGGCGCCGCGAGCACCTTGATCGCGACCCACCGATGCAGGTTAGGATCGAGGGCGCGGTACAACTCGCTCAGCGTGCCGCGCTCGATGACGCCGTGGATTTCGTAGCGGCCTATCTTGAACAGATGCGATGCGGCCGTCGAGCGATTGGTCCGGGACGGCAACTCCGCGCTCGCATCGGCTCGCCCACGTTCGGCCGGTCGCAGCACTTCCGCGATCCGAGCTATGTCGTCCGCCCACCGCGAGTGGCGGAGTGCCGATGCCTGCCTGCGTGCCAGTCCCTTGAGTGAGGAGGGGAGTTCGCCCGCCGTCGGCATCGTCGCGTCCTGGACGAGGATCGGGATGACTCGAATGCCGCGTTCGAGCGCGGTGGCAATCTCGGCCCTAACGAAGTCGTCGTCCTTCTCGATACGCCGGCGGCCAGCCGCGTCAACGGCGCTGAGCCAGGTGCGCCCGATCAAGGCGAGGAGCGTGTCGCAGGAGCCGAGCGTGCGATCGAGCGCGGCGACGAAATCCTCGCCGGGCGCCACGTCGTCCACGTCCATGAACACAGGCAGGTCGGGAAGGCGTGCCTTGAGCGACTCGTACAGCCGCCCCGCATAGCCTTCGGTATCCTCGTGCCGGTAACAAATGAAAACGCTGTGCATGCTCAAGGGCTCATACGGCGGCCATGCCGGCGGGCCCTCGCTGGAGATTACGAGACCCAACCCCACTTCCGCAAGTATCTTGGACTCTGTCCCGGACTCTGCCACATTCTGGCAACACACCCTTGTCGCATCGGCGGTCCGGGAGGTTCGGGAATTGCACCTGCGCGGCCAGCAGCACGGTGCGCGCACGCTGCGCCAGCCGCACATGTGCAAGGATGCCGCATCGAGGTAGCGGCGGAATCCGCACTCGACGTGGGTGGTCATCGAACCACCCCTCTGCGCCGCACATGATGGTTCTCCCAGTGGCTAAGAAGATGCCGGTGGCAGCTCTGGCTGAACTCCGGGGCTCACCGCGCCAGCGCGAACTTCGGCTACCGAGGGTGCTGCGATCATTCGGTGGCCGAAGTCAGGGAAGGCTGAATGGCCGGAGTTGGCCGTCAATCGCCCGTCAGCCCCGGGGTACCACCGCCGGCGCCGCACGTTTCCTGATCAGAAGGACTCGGTACAGTCCGCCGAGCAGGCTCGGTTCATTGAGCGTAATCGTCAAGTCCAGCCCGCGCGCAAGATCGGCGAAGCAGCGGGTAATATCGGTTCCGAACGCGGTGCTGAACCAGTTTGCGCACCGCCGCCACACCGATGGTTCTGTTCCGTCCGCCTGAAACTTGTCGAAGACGACCGCTCGCCCGTTCGGCCTGAGCGCCTGCAGCGTCGCGTCCAGGCACGCATGCCCGTCTGGAACGACACTCAGGATGAGATTCAGGATCGCAGCGTCGAAGGTGCCCTCTGGCACCAGCAAGCGCTGTGCGTCCCCTTGAACCAGTTCTACCGACGCAGGGCATTGGGTGAGTTTCTGGCGGGCTCTGTCCAGCATCTCCGGGCTGAGATCGGTCCCCATCGCCTGCACGCCGGGGGGCAAGAGCGGCAGGTCCGCGCCGGTTCCCACGCCGACGAGAAGCACACGTTCCCCCGGTTGGAGCGCGAGGAGTTGGATTGCTCTGCGCCGCCCAGGCATGAACA
>JAGDMS010000076.1 GCA_017860575.1 Deltaproteobacteria bacterium
GGCCATGAATCCTGCGCCTTGCTCCGTGGCCGGCACGATCAGGCGGATTTCCTCCTCTTTGGAATGGCTCTCGTTGTACCGGAATATCGCGTCGTAGGTCGGGAGAATCGCGCCGCCACTGTACCCAAAGATGGCATCCACCCCCTCGTCCGCCAAGACCTGGACGATCATCTCGGCTCCACTCATGGTGGTGCCGGCGAGGGGGTGTTTCGAAGGCCGTTTGGTATCCGCAAGCAGGGTCATGCTTCCTCTTTCCTTTTCGTGTGCAGTTCATCGGGTAGCATTATCCGAGCGTGTGAGCAAAGCACCGTCGTGTTACGGTGTGCTGTGCCGATACGCCGGAACAAACCACACAAGGGCTGAATCAGAGTGACGTCTTATAGCATAGATTCAATGTCTGCCGAATGGGGAGGATGAGGAGCTGGGCGCCGCCTGCTCATTGGCGTTCAAGTTGACCGGGGGGTGGTGCACAGGGTAGCTCGATGGAAGAGCCATGCCGCGCACACGTTATCTCAACAAGAAATCGCTCGCAGAAACGCTGGCTATCTTTGTCGATGGCCTCTCGATCCAGCGGCGTCCCCCGGAGTCGGTCGCGGTAGAGGGCAGCCTGCATCGGATCACCGCGGGGCCGGTGTTCGCGCGGATGTCAGTGCCGCATTATCACGGCTCGGCGATGGATGGCATCGCGGTGCGGGCGGAGGAGACCTTTGGAGCGAGCGAGGCGCATCCGGTCGAGTTGATGCTGGCTGGGCCGTCCGAGGCGCGGGAGCGGGTGTTCGCCTACGTTGACACCGGACACCCGTTGCCCGCCTGGGCCAACGCCGTCATCATGATCGAAAACGTCTTTCCGGTCGGGACAGGCCGCGTGGCAATTCAAGCGGCCGCGGCGCCGTGGCAGCATGTGCGCCTGGTCGGCGAGGACATCGTGGCGACCGAACCGCTGTTGCCGCGCGGCCACCGCATTCGGCCGTTTGATATCGGGGCGCTGCTGGCGGCCGGCCATGTCGACCTGCCGGTGGCACCGCAGCCACGCGTCGCCATCATTCCCACCGGCAGCGAGTTGGTAGAGCCGGGCACGGCGGCGCCGCCCGGCGCGATTGTTGAGTTCAATTCGCGGGTGGTGGCGGCCTTTGTCAGCGAGTGGGGCGGGGAACCGCATCGCCTGCCGCGCGTGCGCGATGATCTCGACCTCATCAAGGCGGCGGTCCAGGGCGCGGTCGCGACGCACGACGTCGTGACGGTCATAGCCGGTTCGTCGGCTGGTGAGCACGACTTCACCGCGGCCGCCCTGGGCGCGCTGGGAACGATTCTGGTTCACGGGATCGACATCATGCCTGGTAAGCCGGCCATCTGCGGCCTGGTCGAGGGCACACCGGTGCTGGGCCTGCCCGGGTATCCGGTGTCCGCCGCCATTGTCTGCCAGCAAGTCCTGCGCCCGCTCCTTGCGAGGTTTCTCGGCAGCGCACCCGAGCCGCCCGCTCGCGTCCGGGCCCTCGTCCCGCGCAAAATGCCGTCGAAGCTCGGGATCGAGGAGTTCATGCGGGTCACGCTGGGTATCGTCGGCGAGCGCATCGTTGCGAATCCCTTGGGGCGCGGAGCGGGCGTGATCAGCACCCTGGTAAAGGCCGATGGCTTCCTGCGCATCCCGTCGCTTTCCGAGGGCATCAACGCGGGCGAGGAGGTCGAGGTGGAGTTGCTGCGGCCGGCTGCGGGAATTGCCCACACGATCGTGTTTAGCGGCAGCCACGATCTGTCGATCGGATTGCTGGAGGATTGTCTGAAACGGACGCGTCCGGACCTCAAGATTTCGGCTGCCAACGTTGGCAGTGTCGGGGGCCTTCTGGCGCTCCAGCGCGGGGAGGCGCATGTGGCGGGCACACACCTGCTCGATCCGAAGACGGGCACTTACAATCTCGTGGACATCCGCCGCTACCTGCGCCAGCGCGACGTGGTGGTGATCAACCTGGTCGGGCGGGAGCAGGGGTTGATCGTGGCGAGGGGGAATCCTAAACATATCCGTCACTTGCGTGATCTACGCCGGTCAGACGTCCGTTTTGTGAATCGTCAGCCCGGTGCCGGGACACGTGTCCTGCTCGATTACAAGCTGGCGAAACTACGGTTGCGATCGGAACGGATCCGCGGCTATGAGCGCGAAGAATTCACGCACATGGCTGTGGCGATGGCGGTTGCCAGCGGCCTGGCCGACTGCGGGTTGGGTGTCCGCTCGGCCGCGAATGCGCTCGGCCTCGACTTCATCCCCGTCGAGCGGGAAGAATACGACCTCGTCTTGCGGCGAGATTTCTATTCCAGTGCCCCGGGCCAGGCACTGCTCTCCGCCATCCGCTCGGAGGACTTCCGCCAGGCCGTCACACGACTCGGCGGCTATGATGTCAGCCGAAGCGGGGAAATCAAACTGGATCGTATTAAAAGGGCTTGAGGGCGTGGGGGCTTGGGGCTCCTTGAAACACTCACTACCCAAGCCCCCACGCCCTCAAGCCGCCAAGCCGTCACCAACTCATGCCGCCGGCTGCGCCGCCGCTCGATGCGGGGATTGCGGCGCGGTGTCGCCGCTCTGCTGTCGTAACGCCGCCGCCCGGTCGGTGCGTTCCCAGGAGAAGCCCTCCGCTTCCGGCGTGCGCCCGAAGTGTCCGTAGGCGGCCGTCCGGCGGTAGATCGGGCGCTTCAAATCGAGGGTGCGAATGATCCCCGCCGGCTTCAGTTCGAACTGTTCGCGGACCAGCATACTCAAGCGGTCATTCGGCAGCACGCTGGTGCCAAACGTATCGACGAGAACCGACGTAGGCTCGGCAACGCCGATGGCGTACGAGAGTTGGACTTCGCACTTGCTGGCCAAGCCGGCTGCCACGATGTTCTTGGCGATGTAGCGGGCCATATAGGCGGCGCTGCGGTCCACCTTGGACGGGTCCTTTCCGGAGAAGGCACCGCCGCCATGGCGACCGTAGCCGCCGTAGGTGTCGACGATGATCTTGCGGCCGGTCAGGCCGCAGTCGCCGACCGGGCCGCCAATGACGAAGCGTCCCGTGGGATTGACGTGGTAGGTGATGTCGCCCTGCCGGTACTGCGGTGGGACGACGGGCTTGATGACTTCCTCGACGACCAGCTCGCGCAAAGTCTCCTGCGATACGTCGGGGGCGTGCTGCGACGAAACCACGACGGTATCGACCCGACAGGGGCGGCCGTCGCGGTACTCGACGGTCACCTGCGATTTGGCGTCCGGACGTAAGAAAGGATAACGGCCGCGCTTGCGGAGGTCGGTCAAGCGCTGCACCAGCTGATGCGCCAGCATGATTGGCAACGGCATCAACTCCGGCGTCTCGTCGCACGCGAAGCCGAACATCAAACCTTGATCGCCGGCGCCTTGTTCCTTGTCTGTGGCCACGTCCACGCCCCGGGCGATGTCGGGTGACTGCCGTTCGATGGCCAGAATGACCGCGCAGGTGTCCGCGTCGAAGCCCACGTCTGAGGAAGTGTAGCCGATGTCACGAACCGTACGGCGCACAATCTCGGTGTAGTTGACCTGCGCCCGGGTGGTGATTTCACCGGCGACGACCACCATGCCCGTCTTGACTAGGCTTTCGCACGCGACACGGCTATCCGGGTCGCCCGCGATCAGGGCGTCGAGGATGGCATCCGAGATCTGATCACACATTTTGTCGGGGTGGCCCTCGGAAACCGATTCCGACGTGAAGACGAAGTTGGTCAATGACATTGCCTCTCCTTTTTCGCTGCGGCGAGCGGCAGGCGGTCAGCGTTGCGGTGCGGGAACGGCGGCGCAGCGCACGTCGATACGGCCGTCATTCTTCGTTGAACTTGGCATCCACCAGGCGTTCGATCGCCATCAGGGCTTCGTCGGCCTGCGGTCCGGTCGCGCGCACCTGGATCACCGTCCCTTGCGCGGCGGCCAACATCATCAAACCGATGATGCTCTTGCCGTTGACCGCTTGCCCGTCCTTGTCGACCGTGATCTCGGCATCGTACTGCGACGCCATTTGCACGAGTTGCGCGGCGGCGCGGGCGTGCAAGCCCAGCCGATTCTTGATCTCGAGGTTCCTGCACAGGCCGGGCTCGTTCTTGGGGGTGTCCGTGGGCGTCATGTTTTCCGACTGGCCGTCCGCTGCAAGCGCGCGGTGCGGCGAATTTCACGATCGACCATGGAGGCGAATTGTCGCGCCGTATGTTGGCCGCGGGTCTTCAACAAGTGGTTGCGCGCGGCGACTTCGATCAGCATAGCCAGATTGCGGCCGGGGTGCACCGGGAGCCGAATCATGGGGACGGACACGTTCAGGATGGTATGGCGTGCGTCTTCCAGCCCCAGTCGGTCGATGGCGGCGCTCCATTCGACCAGTTCGACGACAAGATCGATCGGCTGCTCATCGATCGTGGCAAGGGTCCCAAACAGCTCGCGCACGTTGATGATGCCGAGGCCGTGAATCTCCATGTGGTGCTGGGTGAGATTGGGTGAGCGGCCTTTCAATGACAGTGGCGACACCTCGGCGACCTCGACGACATCGTCGGCGATGAACCGGTGCCCGCGCGCCACGAGATCGAGCGCCGCTTCGCTCTTGCCGATGCCGCTCTTGCCGATGATGAGGACGCCGACGCCACACACTTGCACCAGCACACCATGGACCGTGACCCGCGCCGCGAGCTTCTCTTCGAGCCAGCTGCTGACGGCGCGGATGAGCACGGCACTCTTGAGTGGGGTGCGCAGGAGCGGCACCCGGTACATGTCAGCCGCGCGTTTGAGCACGGCCGGGACGGGGGCGCCATTGGTCACGATCAGGCAGCTGATATCCTCGGAGCAGATACGGTCGACGGCGCGTCGCGCGGCCAGCGGCGCCATGCTTCGCAGGTAGGAGAGTTCCGGCGTGCCGATCACCTGCACCCGCTTCGGGTGGATTTGCTGCACGTAGCCGGCAAGCGCGAGGCCCGGCTTCTGTATGCGTGGCGCGGCGATCTTGCGGTGCGTCCCGGCACGTCCGGCCACCAGGTCGAGACTCCACGGTGCACCCTCGTCGGCAAGCAGTGCCGCGACGGCGACACCGGCCGCACGCTCGTGATCAGTACTTTTCATCTTCCTGGCGAATGATTTCGTACAGCACGTGCCGATCGGAGGCGGCCATTAACTGGTTGCGAAAGGCTTGTTCCTTGAGCAGGCGGGAAACCCGGGCCAGTGCCTTCAAATGCAATCCGACCGAGTCTTCGGGCGCGACGAGCAAGAAGAAGAGCTTCGTCGGCTTGCCGTCGAGCGACTCGAAGTCGACGCCCTGCGGGTGCCGGCCGAACGCCGCGAGCACGCCTTTCAGGCCGGGGAGTTTCCCGTGCGGGATGGCAATGCCGTCGCCAATGGCGGTGCTGCCGAGTCGCTCACGTTCCCACAGGACGTCCACCAACCGCTCCGCGCTCACTTCTGGATGCAGGGCGGCAAGCTGCTCGGCCAACTCCCGTAAAACGGCTTCCTTGGTCTGTCCCTGCAAGGCGGGGACGACGAGGGCCTCGGGCAGGATATCCGTGATTTTCATCCGCGCTCACGCGTTCGCTTCGGGGAGGCCGCACGCGCGCACGCGCGGCGGACGGCACGTGCGGCGCTGCTTCGGCAGTCGCATCTACGCCAGCTCCGGTTCGATGAGTCCGACGTTTCCGTCTTTACGCCGGTAGATGAGTGTGAGCGCGTCGGTTGCCGCGTTCTTGAAGAGCAGGAATTCGGTTTTTTGCGTGCGCAGTTGCAGCGCCGCCTCGTCCAGCGTGAGGGGTTTTACCGCCATGCGGCGGGGGCGCATGAGGCGGGTACCCTGCTCGGAACCGGCAGCGGTGGCTGCCGCCGCGCGGGTGGCAGGACCTTTATGATCGTTGCGCTTGGCGACATGTTTCTTGACCTGGCGTTCCAGCTTCGTCATTGCCAGATCGATAGCCGAGTACAGGTCCCCGGTCTCCTCTGTCGCGGTCAGGTTCAGGCGGTTGGCGCTGAGTTGGACCTCGGCGATATGCCGACGTTTGAGCACGGACAATGTGACGTGCGCCTCGATGGGGCGGCGCAGGAATTTGCGTATCCGCTGGATCTTTTCCTCCGCGTGCTGGCGTAGTCCCTCGCTGGGCTCAACCTGCCGAAACGTGACCATGATCTGCATGTAATTCTCCGTGCTCCAATCCAATCAGAAAGCCTGGCGCCGTCGGGACGATGGCAGGACGCCCATGATGCCGCGGTACTTCGCGACCGTCCGCCGCGCGATGCCGACGTGTTCCGTCGACAGCATCTTGGCGATATGCTGGTCGCTATACGGGTGGCGCGGATCCTCGGTGCCGATGATCTCGCGGATGCGGTCCTTGACGCTCTCGGCCGACACCTCTTCGCCGTCGGCGCCTTGGAGGCTCGAGGTAAAAAAGTACTTCAATTCGTACGTGCCTTGCGGCGTGTGGACATATTTGTTTGCCGTGGCGCGGCTGACGGTGGACTCGTGCATGCCGATGTCCATGGCGACATCCTTCAGCACCAGCGGCTTCAAATGGGCGACGCCCCTGTCGAAGAAATCCCGTTGAAAGCGAACGATGCTCTGGGTGACCAGGTAAAGGGTACGCTGCCGCTGTTGGATGCTCTTGATGAGCCAGGCGGCGGCCCGCATCTTTTCCTGAATATACCGCTTGGCGTCCCCCGTGCCGGTATCCGACAGCACCTGTCGGTAGAAGTTGCTGACGCGAAGGCGCGGGAGGCCCTCGTCATTCAAGATCACGACGAGTTCGTCGCCGATCTTCTGCACGAACACGTCGGGGGTGATGTAGCGGATATCGCCTTCCCCGAAATTCCGGCCTGGCTTCGGTTCCAGTGTGGCGATGAAGCCGGCGGCGGTGGCCACTTCCTCGAGCGGGGCGGCCAGCTCCTTGGCGATCTTGTCGTAGCGCTTGCTCTCGAGCAGCGCCAGGTGATCACAGACGATGGCAGCAGCCACCGAGCCGTCTTTGCCTTGATTGCGGATCTGCAGCAAAAGGCATTCCCGCAGGTCGCGCGCCCCAACGCCGGGAGGGTCGAGGTCCTGAATACGTTTCAGGGCTCCTTCGACGACGTCGAAGTCCTGCCCGCTTTGAAACGCGATGTCCTCGATGTCTGCCTGCAGGTAGCCGTCCTTGTCCATGTTGCCGAGAATCAATGCGGTGACCGATTCTTCCACGGGGGTGATGCCGGTCATGCGCAGCTGCCAGATGAGGTAGTCGTGCAAGGACTGCGCCCGTACCAACGTGTTCTCCAACGTGTTCCGCTTCTCTTCGTCGAAATCCGCGGCTGTCGCCGAGGCCCCGTGCCAGTCGTTGCGGTAGTTGTCCAGGTACTCCTTCCAGTCAATCTCGCCCATGCGTTCATTGGGTTCGATTTCGTTGGTCGTCTCCCGTTGTTCGTGGACCATGGCCCACTCTTCGTTCCCACTCTCATTTGTTTCGAGTGCTTCTTCGGTGCGCGGACGTTCCTCCTCGACTTGCTCCAGGCCTTCCTCCAGCACGGGATTTTCCGACAGGGCCTCGTCGATCAGGGTTTCCAATTCCGCCCGGGACACCTGCAGGATTTTGATGGCCTGCCGCAATTGCGGCGTCATCACCAACTGCTGGCTCAACCGCTGATACAGTTTCGTTTCCAGTGCCATGGTTCTACAGCGTAAACCGCTCCCCGAGATAGAGTTCCCGTGCCCGCGGGCTTGCCGCAATCGCCTGCGGCGTGCCTTCCTCGAGCACGGTGCCGTTGTTCAGGATATATGCCCGGTCGCAAATACCCAGCGTCTCGCGCACGTTGTGATCGGTGATCAGAATGCCGATCCGTCGCTCCTTCAATTGCCCTACGATGCCCTGAATGTCCAGAATAGCAAGTGGGTCGATGCCTGCAAAAGGCTCGTCCAGCAGCATGAATGCAGGCGCCGTGACCAGCGCGCGGGTAATCTCGACGCGCCGACGCTCGCCGCCCGAGAGTGAGTACGCCTTGCTCTTAGCCAGGTGGGCGATGCTGAGTTCCTCCAGCAACTCGGCGAGCCGCTCGCGGCGCTCCTCCCGCGTCAGCGGCAGCGATTCGAGGATCGCCAGAATGTTTTCCTCCACCGTCAGCTTGCGGAACACGGACGGTTCCTGCGGCAGGTAGCTGATGCCCTTGCGTGCGCGCACATACATCGGGTCGTTGGTGACCTCGCTGCCGTTGAGCAGCACCCGACCCTGGTCCGGCCGGATGAGACCAACAATAGCGTAGAACGTCGTCGTCTTTCCGGCACCATTCGGCCCCAACAGGCCCACCACCTCGCCGGCGTGGACCTCGAGGGAGACGTGGCGCAGGATCTCTCTGCCTCCCAGGCGCTTGCAGAGGCCGTCGGCGCGTAACACGCGTTCCGGATGGGTCCCGCCGTTGCCGTTCACGGCTTGCTGCCTCCAGTCGGCGACGGCGTCTCCTCATTCTGGGAAGGAACCAGAACGGCTTCGACGCGACCCTTGCCGCCCTCTACAACACTCCGCTCCTCGTCGAGATACACGATCACACGGTCGCCTTTGACGACGTTGCCGCCGTCGTGCAGTTCCGCGTTGTCGCTGAGGATTACGGTGTGGTGATCCTGGTTGAACACCGCCCGTCCACCGGTGGCCCAGCGCGAGCCCTTGGAGACGCGGACTTGGCCGTCGGCCACCACTTCCTTGATACGGTTCTCGACCTGCCCGTCAAGGGTGACAGTCAAGGTTCTGCTCTGCAACTTCATATCCCCCTGGGTGGCCACGACAGCGCCTACGTATTTGAGCACGCGCGAGCGGTAGTTGAATTCCAGCGCGTCGGAGGTGATCGCTATCGGCTCCCGTTGCGAAGTGAACGAGAAGCTTCCCAAGATGGATTCCGGACCGCCGAGCGAATCCTTGGCCGAGCGCCCTTGCACGGCGGACGGTTGGTCCTCGGCGGCACACGGACCGGCAAGCACACCGACGCCCACCAGCAGCAGAACCGTGGCGGTGCGAAGCTTACAGCGGTGCGTGGGCCTCTCCTTGCTTCAACAGCGTGGGTTCGATGCGCATCGACACATTGCGAACCAGTTTGACGATGTCCGTGTCGACCTCCACTTCCATCGTGTCGCCGCGCAGTTGCAGAGCACGTCCGGAAATATCGACAGGGTCCGGTACGGAAATGACGCGGCGCGCATGGTCGTAGATCGCGCGGTCGGTGCGCACGACATACTCCGACGCGGTCACCTGGATCGCACCGATCAACTCGACCCGACTCACGTCATTTCCTGCGAGTTCGATGCGCGCCTGGTCGCCTTTCAAGCCGATCGCGCGGCCATCCTCAAGTTGCAGTTCCATCGTCGCGTTCCGTACGACAACCAGATTGTCTTCTTGAAAGTACTGCGCATCCTCCGCCGAGATCTCCCACACCTTGCGCCCGTCTTGCAGCTTGACGCGGTGAAAGTCCCGGATGTGCTGCGAAACCCCTGGCAGGAACTCCAACCCCCGTGGCGCAATTTCGCGCCGATGCTGCTGCCACAGGCTGCGGGCCACGAGAAAGCCTACACCGCTCAACAGCAGCACCACGGTCGCCAGAATGCCGAATCGCAAGGATTTCCTCATAGAAAGCGTGCCGTCAAGTGCGTGTGGGCAAGAACCATACCATCCGCAAAACAGTGAGTAAAGGTGAAGGACACTGCACGGGATGCGTTGCCGATTTTTGTTGCACTGTGGCGCTGGCACATGCTATTCAAGCCCCGGGTTTCACGGTGAAATGCTTAGGAGGGTCAAGGTACAGCCGGCAACAAGCGTCATTTGCGCTCCAGCTCGGATGGAACGGCCTTTACTTTTTGGGCTTTCCCTGGAACACACAGCGCAAAGGGGGTATTTGTAGGATGGTGCAAGGCACAGTGAAGTGGTTCAATGGCCAGAAGGGCTATGGCTTCATCACCAAAGACGATGGCCAAGACGTCTTTGTGCATTACTCGGCCATCAGTGGCCAGGGCTTTCGGTCGCTCGAGGAGGGCCAGCGGGTGGAATTCGAGATCACCCAGGGCCCCAAGGGGTTGCAAGCCGCTAACGTCTCAAAGATCTGACATCCTGAGGCCGCAACGACAAAGCCTCGGTCTTCGGGCCGAGGCTTTTCTTTTTCTACGGATCTGCCCGCGTTCCTGCTCCGGCCTCCGCGCATTCGCCGTGCCGCGACCGCGCGCGATTTGCGAGCCGGTGCCCGCACCTATGTGGCATTCATGAGTGTGACGTCGCCCATGCCTGCGCGCTTGACCCGGAGCCGCCTGTGACGCCCGTCCTGGCCGCATGGGCCGTCCATTTTTATACAGCCCTGGGCGCTGCCGTGGGCTTCTTCGCCCTGATCGCGTCCGCGGCGGGCAACTTTCGTCTGGCCTTCATGTGGCTGGCCGTTGCGACGTTCATCGATGCCACGGACGGCAGTTTGGCGCGCTGGGCGCGCGTCAAGGACGTGCTGCCCGGCTTCGACGGCGCCAAGCTGGACGACATCGTGGACTATCTGAACTACGTCGTCGTTCCGGTCGTGCTGGGAGCCCAAGCGGGGCTGTTGCCACATGGAGCTGCCGGCTTCGCGGTCGGCGCTGCGCCGCTGGTGGCAAGCGGCTATGGCTTCTGCCAAACGGACGCGAAGACCGCCGACCATTTTTTCACCGGCTTCCCCTCCTATTGGAACGTCGTGGTGTTCTATTGCTTCGTTCTGGCCACGCCGGTGTGGATGAACGCGCTACTCCTGCTGGTGCTGGCGGCGATGGTGTTCGTGCCGATTCGCTATCTCTATCCCAGCAGAAATCGCGTGGCGCAGCGGACGACGCATGTGCTCGGCGTGGTGTGGGCCCTGTGCGTCGCCGTATTGCTCCTGCAGTTTCCCCGCCCGTCGCGTTTGCTGGCCGTCCTCTCGCTGTACTTCCCGTTGTATTACCTTGCGCTGTCGTTTCACGTGCACTTCCGCGACCGCCGTGCGGTGGCAGGCTCCTGAGCCGGCGGCCGGTGCCACCCGGGTGCTCGGCCGTGTGCGGTGGCGCGCTAGCGCCGCTCTGCGATGGCGGGGAGTGAGACCACGGCGGCGCCGCTGGGCTGGTAGTATTGCAGCGCTTCAGGCAACCACGCGGCGATGTCGCGCTCACGCGTGCCATAGCTTGGGTGGGTTGAGAGGAACTCCGGAGGGGCGTCCTTCCCCTGCGCTTCAAATCGGTTCCATAAATCCACTGCCGCGCGCGGGTCGTAGCCGGCCTTGGCCATCAAGATCAGGCCGATGCGATCCGCCTCGGATTCCTGTGACCGGCTGAACGGGAGCAACATCCCGTACTGGGCGCCGAGCCCGAAAGCCTGCATGACGGCATTCCGCGTCGCCGGGTCCTGCGCCCCCAATGCTACGGAGAGGCCACCGGCAGCGACTTGTAGCAGCATGTTCTGACTCATCCGCTCCGCGGCGTGGTGGGCAACCACGTGGCCGACTTCGTGCCCGATCACGGCGGCGAGGCCGGCAGTGTCCCGCGCCACCGGGAATAAGCCCGTGTACACGGCAACCTTGCCGCCCGGCAGAGCGAAGGCGTTCGCCTGTCTCGGATCGTCAATGACCGTGAACTGCCATTGGTACCCCGGGTGGGCGGCGGCCGTGGCAATGCGCTCGCCGAGGGTGGTGACCGCATGGACCGCTGCCGGGCTGCGCTCGATCTTCTCTTTCGAGAGGACCTCCTGGTAGGCTTGCGCTCCAAGACCGTCGATGGTGCTCTCCGAGACCAGCATTAACTGTGAGCGACGGGTGTACGGCACGGTGGTGCAAGCGGCTGCCGCCAGCAGCAGGAGGAACAGCGTGATCGCGACGGAGCGCAGCGGATGACGCACGGGTCGTATTCTACAAGGACAACGGCGCGCAGGAAAGCAGAAAATGTGTCCGGCGTAGCGCCGGATCGGGCCGTATCCGCACGCCCACGTCGTCGCTTGCTTGATGGTCAAGTGTGCCGTGCTAAATGAGGGGTGCGAACCGACGCGGTCACGACAGGAGGTGCGGATGAAACTGTCGGATACGGTGGCCTTGGTGACGGGAGGAGCCTCGGGGTTGGGTGCCGCCAGCGTACGCGCGTTGCTGGAGCGCGGCGGCTACGCGGCTATTCTCGACCGGCCCGACTCTGCAGGAAACGAACTAGCCAAGGACCTGGGGCCGCGGGCGATTTTCGCCCCGGCCGATGTCACCGATGCCGAACAGGTAGCGCGGGCGGTACGGCAGACGGTGGCTGCGTTCGGCGGCCTACACGTGCTGGTCAACTGCGCCGGTGTGGGTTCGGCGATCAAGATCACCGGTAAACAGGGACCGATGCCGCTGGAACTCTTTGAAATGGTGATCAAGATCAACCTGATCGGCACATTCAATGTGGCGCGCCTGGCGGCGACCGAGATGCTTCGCAACACGCCCAACCCGGACGGCGAGCGCGGCGTGCTCATCAATACGGCGTCTCTCGCGGCATTCGACGGGCAGATGGGGCAGGTTGCCTATTCCGCCTCGAAGGCCGGCATCGTCGGCATGACGTTGCCGATTGCGCGGGACCTGGGACGTGACGGCATTCGTTGCGTGACCATCGCGCCGGGAACGTTCGACACGCCCCTCCTGGCGATGATGCCGGGCGAGCAGCGGCGGATGCTGGCGGCCGAGGTGCCGTTTCCGTCACGGCTCGGCCGACCAAGTGAATTCGCCGCCCTGGTCTGTCACATCGCGGAGAACGCGATGCTCAACGGCGAAACCATCCGCCTCGACGGCGCCCTGCGGCTGCCACCGCGCTAGCGTGGCGTGCGCTGCGGCGCACGCCACGCGCACGGGCTCACGCTCCGCCGCCAAGGGCTTGGTCGATCGCGGTCTTGAAATTCTCGTACGGGAGCGCGCCGTCGAGCTTACGGCCGTTGATGAAGAAGGTCGGCGTCGAGCGCACGCCGAGCGCGTTTGCCTCCGCCTCGTCCGCCTTCACCAGGTCGAGTGCCGCCTTGCTGTCGAAGCAGGTTTCGAAGGCGCCGACATCGAGGCCGGCGTCCTTGATGACGCCACTGGCTTTCTCTTTGAGGTTCTCCGGGGTCAACGCCTGCTGGTTCTGGAAGAAGAAGTCGTACAGTTTCCAGAACCCCGCCGGGCTCTGCTTGCGGGCACAGGCGGTTGCCAAGGCGGCGCTTTCCGCCCACGGGTGAATGTTGCTGAGTGGGAAGTTCTTGTAGACCAGCCGAACCCGGTCGCCATACTCCTTGAGGACCTGGCTTTCGAGGGTGGTGTACGCCCGGCTGCAGAACGGACACTGGAAGTCGGAGTACTCGACGATCGTCACCGTGGCGTCGGGATTGCCGCGTACGGGTTGGTCCTTGAGGTTGATCTTCTCCATCGCCGCCTTGAACGGGTCGACGGTCAGATCAATGAGTTGTCCCTGGATGAAGTAGCGGCCGTCACGCGAGACGAGCAAGGGGACCTTCTGGGTGTTGGTCCCACTTGTTGCTTCGAGGTTGGCCTTGAGCGTGCCCGGCAGTTCTGCGGCCGTGAGGTCGACGACTTTGAGGGTGACGTTAGCCGGCACGTTGGCGACCTTCTTGAAGTACGATTGAATACGTTCGTCGATGGTGCGCTTCTCCGCTTCGGAGGGTGGCACCGTCGACTGGACTTTGTCGCAGGCCGCAAGGCCGGCAGCCAACAGGACAACGTAGACCAGCGATGTGGATCTCATGGGTTAGCTCCCTTCTGTTGGTGAGAAATCGAGTGCGAGACCGGTGTTGCAACTTAGAACCTGCCGATTCCCCTTTGTCAAGTCGGTGGGCGGCCACGGTGGGCGCGCACGGGCCGCTAGTTCCCGCGCGGCGCAACGCCGGCGAACAGCAGGTCGGCGTAGTAGCGGGCATTGATGCCGATGAGGACAACCTGCCGACTGGTGCTGCGTTGCGCATAGACGGCGGTGCCGGCGGGGTTGCGTTGTCCCAATTGCACCGTGATGGGTGCTCCTCGTGCCGGCGTCAGTGTGAGTTGAACCGAGGGCGGGTCGAGGCCGAACGGCGCCAGGTCGTGCGGGTCTTCGGCGACCACCTCGACCTCCGGGAGGTCGCTCACCGTAGCGATCAAGCCGGCAATCAGGTCGGACGGCGCCGTGGCACCGGGTGGGTGCACCACTTGCCAGCGTCCGTCGCTGCGCCGGCAGCGTACCAGCTCGTCGCCGCGCCGGGCCTCGATGGACTCAATTTGGTCCTCCCCGACTGAGAGAAACGCCGCCGGCGCCCTGTGCGCCGCGACCGGCGGCGCCGGCGTGCGCTCGAAGAGCAGGTAGTAGACGCCGAGTGTGAGGAAACAGCACCAATACAGTCCCACGCGCCGCCAGGTCATCCGCGCCACCTGCGTCGCAATACGATGACAGTACCGACAAAAAGGACGGCGGCGGGCTCCAGTACCGTGCCGATCAACAGAGCCAGCCGTCCCTGCCGCGCGCTGACGAAGAACTGATTGACGCCCGGTGTGCGCAGGGTCGGGCGTTCACCGAGCGGCGCGTGCCCGCCCGACAGCCATTCGATCGAATTGAGCAGCAAGTCCTTGTTGCCGAGGTAGTCGATGAAAAAATTGTTGGCGAAGTCGGAATCGCCGATGATGATGACGCGTGCCGGCGGTACCCCTTTCGCTTCGGCGACGCTGTCCGCCTGGGCGTTGACCAGCAGGCTGACGCCGACCGAGATGGGTCCCGGCTGGTCGCGGTCAGCGACGAACGCCGTGCCGGCACGCGCCAGATCCCGGGTCGGCGTTCGCCAACTGCTGGGCGCGGTATGCAGAAACTCAATGCCCCGGATGCCCGGATCGGAGCCGGCGAACGAGACCGCACGCGTCCCGGAGAACAGCGGCAAGGCATTGAGGGTGGCACTCGCAGGGTGTTTGTCGGAAAGGCCGGGGACGGTCATGGTGAAGGAGTCGCCGGCGAACAATCGGTTGTCCGGATCCACGATCACGCTCGCTTCGGTTTGTACCCCGAACCGACGCAAGAAGGCACAGAGCATTGGGGGCGTATCCGGGTCGAGCAGGACCAGCAGGCCGCCGCCACCTGCGACGTAGCCGGCCAATTTTTCAACCTCCGCCGGCAGGAGGTCGCGTCGCGGTCCGGCAATGACGACGACACCGGCATCGGCGGGAACCTCGTTCTCACCGAGCAAGTTCAGCGGTTGGGCATCGTACGATGCCTGTTGCAGGGCACTGCGGACGGCGGAGTACCCGGTCTCGCGGTCGGTATTGGTCAGGTCGTGCTCACCGTGCCCGGTGAGGAAGTAGATGACGGCGCGGGTTGGGCGTGTTACCTGCAGGATGGCCGTCACGATGGGCGCCTCGCGCGCGTCCGAGGTGACGGCGCGCCGGCCGTTGCTGTCGACGACCAGACTGCCGTAGCTGTCGACTCCGTAGCGGCGGGCCACGGCCGGGTTGCGGTTCACGTCGACGACGGTGTAGCGCAGCTGCGCGGACACGCGCTGCATGCGTGCGAGCAGGTCCTCGATCTCGCTGTTGCGGGCGTCGTCCGAGCGCAGGAAGGCCGTGATCTCGACCGGGTGCTTGAGGCCGGCCAGCACCTGACGGGAATGGTCGGAGAGCGTGAACCGCTTCTCCGGTGTCAGGTCGATACGCCAATCGTGCCGCGCAAGGATCGCTTCGGCGGTGAACAGCGTGCCAGCGACCCCGAGCGTGGCCGCGATCTGCAGCAGCCAGTGGCGTGCGGCGTGGGTCATCGATGGCCCCGCCAGGTGCGCGACTCGAGGACACGCAACGTCAGAAAATTAAAAAAGGCAATGAAGCACACGAAGAACGCGGCATCGGAGGCGACGATGACGCCGCGGGAAAAGCTCTCGAAATGGTCGAACATCGACACGCGGATGAGCACGCGCAACAGCGCCGGACTGGTGGCCGCTTCGTTCCAGCTGACGATCCAGAAGAATAACAGCATGCCGATGGTCACGGCGGCGGCAATCACCTGGCTTTCAGTCAGCGAGGACACGAACACGCCACAGGCGACAAAGCTGAGCGCCAGCAACAGGAGGCCGAGATAGCCGGCCAGCAACGGCACCCATGGAAAGGGTTGCAGGGCGTGCACGTAGACCGGGTAGCACAGCGTGCCCGCCAGCATCGCCGTGCACACCGTGGCGCAGGCGGCGAATTTGGCCAGCAGCAGCTCGGAATCGCGGATCGGGTAGGTGAGCAGCAGCTCGATGGTCCCCAGTTTCTTCTCCTCGGCGAACGCCCGCATCGTCAGCAGTGGGATCGACAGCAGCATCACCAGCCGCAAATCGACCAGGAGCAACTGCCAGAAATTCCCCAGGATGTTCACGCCGAAGCCGAAGGTGACGAAGAAGATCAAGTCCGTGTAGAAGTAGTACCCCGACAGACAGAGGAAGACCGCGCTGACCACGTAGAAGAGTGGCGAGACGAAGTACGCGACGAGTTCCTTACGGTAAAGGGTGAGCAGGGTCACGGGAGTCAGTGGGCCGTGCCGGTGTCTTCGTGCGGCACGAGTCGCAGGAAGAGGTCCTCCAAGCTCGGGGCGACGGGGCGGACCTCCAGCAGGCCCCAACCATGGCCGACGACCGCCGCGGCCACGGCCTTGCGTGCCGATTCACCGGCTGTCGTGCGGATGACGAACGTATACCCGTCCTCGCCGGCAGTGGTGGCTGTGCGGATGACCTCCTGGACGTCTGGTAGGTTGCACAGCGCCGTGTGCACGGCATCGGCGGGCCCGTCCACACGCACCAGAGTCTGATCGCTTCCTTGGGTGCGGCGGCTCAGCGCGTCAGCGCTGTCTTCCGCTACGACGCGTCCGCGGTCGATGATGACAACGCGATCGCAGGTCATGCTGACTTCGGCGAGGATGTGCGTGCTCAGTAACACCGTTGTGCGGCCGCGCAAGCCGCGGATGAGGTCGCGGATCTCGACGATCTGGCGGGGGTCCAGGCCGACCGTGGGTTCGTCGAGAATCAGTACCTCCGGGTCATGCAGCATCGCCTGCGCCAGGCCGACCCGCTGGCGGTAGCCCTTCGACAAGGTGCCAATCAACCGTTCCGTGACCTCCTGCAGGCCGCAGTCGCGGATCGTCGAGGCCAGGCGCTCGGTCCGCCGGGCCACGGGCATGCGGCGGAGCTGCGCGCAAAAGGTCAGGAAGTTACCGACCCGCATGTCCGGGTACAGCACGACGTTCTCGGGCAAGTAGCCGATCATGCGCCGCAGCGCGAGCGCTTGCTCCGCGGCATCGAATCCGGCAACGCGCGCGTGGCCGGTGGTGGGCGCGAAGAAGCCGGTCAACACGTTGGACGTCGATCATCGGAACGCGATCCACAAGTGAGTCCCCGAGAGCCACACCCCGTGCCGGGCGGAACCCGCGCGGCCCGGGCACGGCGGCAGCAGTGGGCCCAACTGTGGACACAAGTGCGACGCCTTGCAACCCTGTCGCAGCCGGTCCGGTTGCGAGCCGGGACGCGCCTCAGGACGCGGCCGTGGTGTCCGCGCCCGCAAACGCTTCCTTGAGAAGCTGGTCGAGCGCGCCGCTGGCGTGCAATTCCCGCACGATGTCGCAACCGCCAACAAACTTGCCGTTCACGTACACCTGCGGGATGGTAGGCCAGTTCGAGAAGGCCTTGATCGCTTCGCGCTTCTCCTGATCCTCGAGGATGTTGACGTGCTTGAACGGGTAGCCCATTTCTTGCAGCACCTCGACGATGGCGGCGGAGAAGCCGCACATGGGAAACGTCGGCGTGCCTTTCATGTAGACCAGCACTTTGTTCGCGGCGATCTCGTTGCGGATTTCATTCATAATATCGCGGGGCATGTGTATCTCCTCCAGTTCGGTATGCGCGGCTGGATCTACTGCTGCGCAGTCCATTCCTCGGGCGTGTATGTTCTCAAGGACAACGCGTGGATGCGCCCTGCCATGGCGCCTTGCAGGCTGGCGTAAACCAGTTGGTGTCGTTCGACCAGACCCTTGCCGGCAAAGGCCGGGGAGACCACCACCGCCTGGAAGTGATCTCCTCCGCCGGTTTCGTCCGATACCCGTACGGTGGTACCGGGCAAGCCTTCACGAATGAGCCCTTCGATTTCGTCAGGACGCATGCACACCTCGCACTCTCAATGAGTATGGAAGAAGCATAGCAAGGCGCAGCGGGAGGGCAAGCGATCTCCTGCTCCGTCCGTCGTGCCTCCTGGATCCTCCGCGTGCATATCTCCGCCCGTCCGGGTGCGAAGCTGGGTTGAAATGGGGGGAGCGGACATCCCGGCGCAGACACCCGGTTGAATGAGGTGAAGAAAATGGTATTCAACGTGCGACAGTATCCGCACACCCAATAGCAAAGAGAGTACAATCATGCGTCGAACAAACATTCAGTGGGTCGCACTGCTCGTTTTGCTCACGTTCGCCGTCTCCTCGTGTGCGACGATGCAGCAAACCTATGAGGACAACCCCAAGGCGGTCCTCGGCACTATTGGTGGTGCCGGAGCCGGCGCCGGTATCGCGGCGCTTGCAGGTGCTAGCCCGGGCTGGATTGTCGCGAGTGCCGTCATGGGCGGTCTGGTCGGCGGCGTCATTGGCAACAAGTTGGACAACCGCGACAAGCAGATGGCCTCGGAGGCGGCGACGCGGGCGTTCGAGCAGAACAAAACAGGGCAAGCGTCGGTCTGGAACAACCCCGACAACGGCCACTCCGGGTCCATCACGCCGACCAAGACCTACCAACTCTCCAATGGCCAGTACTGCCGCGAATACAAACAAACGATTACTGTCGGCGGCGAGAAGCATCAGGCGTACGGGACGGCCTGCCGCCAAGCGGACGGCACCTGGCAAATCCAGAGCTGAGCCCGCTAACGAGTAAAGGAGACCATCATGCATCGAACCGGAATGCTTATTTTCCTCGCCGGCGCCGTCATGCTGCTCACCGGCGTTGCCCGGGCGGCGGAGCCGGCGAAGCCATTCGATCCGCAGGCGGCCTTTGCCGAAACCGACACCAACCACGACAGCCAGATCGACCACGAGGAGTTTTACGCCCGCATGGTAGACGCGTTCTTCGCCGCCGATACCGATAAAGATGGGTTTCTGAGTGCCGAGGAGTACGGCAAGCTCCCGTTCTCCCAGTCCCTTAATGACGCGGACACCAATCACGACGGACGCATCTCGATGCCGGAGTTCGTGCGCAACCGCTTCCGGCAATTCGAGGGGGCCGACACGGACCACGATGGCCAGCTGTCGCTCGACGAGGTAACGGCCACGTACGAAGAGAGGAAAAAGTAATGAAGCGGCGTGCGGGACTCACGCTGACGCTGGGGATCGTGGCCACGGCCGTGTTGCTCCATGGCTGCGCTCCCGCATATCAGCGCACCTACGACGAGAAAACGCAGCAACTCGAAGCCCGGGAGCGCGCCAACCAGGAGTTGGAGGCGCAGGCACACGCGCAGGCGCAGAAGTACGCCGCGGTCGTCAATTTTACCATGGGCAAGGCCGATCTCGATGCGGACGGTCAGCGGGAACTGCGCTGGTTCGTCCAGCAGATGCAGCCGTACCCGCAGGCGATGTTCGACGTCCAGGGCTTTGCTGACAGCACGGGCAGCGAAGCGAAAAACGCGGGACTGTCGCAACAGCGTGCGGAAGCTGTCGCCGACTACCTGGCGTCGCAGGGGATCGATGCGTCGCGGATGGTGACCAAGGGATTCGGTACGGCGTCGCCCGCGGCTTCGAACGTGACGAGCCAGGGCCGGCGCAACAACCGCCGCGTCGAGGTCACCGTACGCTGAGCGCGTGAGCCGCTGGTCTGAGCGGGTGTTCCCGCTCAGGTGGCGCGACGCGAGACCTGTGGGAGTTGGCGCATGAGCGAGCTCCCCTCCGTCTACCTGGTCCGGCATGGAGAGACCGCCTGGAGCCTGACCGGCCAACATACGGGACGCACCGATCTGCCGCTGACCGAGCGCGGCGAGCGCCAAGCGCGGCAGCTTGGCGAACGGCTGAAGGGTTTGTCGTTCGCCCGGGTGTATACCAGCCCGTTGCAACGCGCGCGCCGAACGTGCGAACTGGCGCAGTATGGTGCCGTCGCCGAGATCGATCGCGATCTGGTTGAATGGAACTACGGCGACTACGAAGGGCGGCGGACCGCCGAGATTCGTGCCGAGCGTCCGGACTGGCAGTTGTTCCGCGACGGTTGCCCCGGAGGCGAGTCGCCGCTGGAGGTCAGCGCACGGGCTGACCGTGTCGTGCGGCGCGTGCGGGAGGTGACGGGCGACGTATTGCTGTTTTCGAGCGGGCATTTCCTGCGAATGGTGGCGGCCCGCTGGATCGGCATGGAGCGGACGATGGAAGCCCGTTCCTTCATGCTGAGCACGGCAAGCCTCAGCGCGTTGGGCTATGAGAACAGCCTGTCACAGCCCGTGATCCGGCTGTGGAATGAAACGCGACAGGTGGAGTACTATGAACGAGATTGGGGCAGGCAATGACAAGTGAACTGAAGAGTAGCGTGACCACCTCCTCGCGCGCCGGTCAGCCGGCTCCAAGGGAATTGCTGGTGGATGTGGCGCAGCTCGAACGGGAGTACATCGAAAGACGCCCCGAGGTTGGCGACCCTGCGCAATTGGTGAGTTTCGGTACCAGCGGTCACCGCGGTTCGTCCTTGCGCGGCTCCTTCAACGAGGCGCACATCCTGGCGATCACCCAGGCCATCTGCGACTACCGGCATACCCAGGGGACCGACGGGCCACTGTACATGGGCAAAGATACCCACGCTCTCTCCGGTCCGGCGCAGCGCACGGCGCTCGAAGTGCTGGCGGCAAACGGGGTGGAGACAGTCATCCAGCAGGACGACGGTGTGACACCGACGCCGGTCATCTCCCGCGCGATCCTGGTGTACAACCGTGGCCGCAGGGAGCACCTGGCGGACGGCATCGTCGTGACCCCGTCGCACAACCCGCCGGAGGATGGCGGCTTCAAGTACAACCCCACGAACGGCGGCCCGGCGGACACCGCCGTGACGCGCTGGATCGAGAACCGCGCCAACGAACTGCTGCGCGGCGGGAACGCCGGTGTGAAACGCGTGTCGTACGCCACGGCCGTGAAGGCGGGCACGACGCACCAGGACGATCTCGTCCTGCCGTACGTTCGCGACCTGCGCAACGTCGTCGATCTACGGGCGATCCGCGCCGCCGGCCTCAAGTTGGGTGTGGACCCGCTGGGCGGCGCCGCCCGGCCCTACTGGGAACCGATCAATTCCGTCTACCGCCTCGATATTGAGGTGGTGAATCCGGTGATCGATCCGACCTTCTCGTTCATGACGCTGGATCACGACGGCAAGATCCGCATGGACTGCTCGAGCCCGTACGCCATGGCCCGGCTGGTCGCGCTCAAGGATCGGTACCGCGTGGCCTTTGCCAACGATCCGGACGCGGACCGGCACGGCATCGTGACGCCCTCCGCCGGATTGCTGAATCCCAATCACTATCTTGCGGTCGCCATCCGCTACCTGCTCGCGCACCGTCCCCTGTGGCCCGCGACGGCGGTGGTTGGCAAGACGTTGGTCAGCAGCAGCATGATCGACCGGGTCGTGCGGGAACTCGGGCGCCAGTTGTTCGAGGCCCCGGTCGGCTTCAAGTGGTTCGCGCCGGGCCTGTTCGATGGTTCCTGTTGCTTCGGCGGTGAAGAGAGTGCGGGCGCGAGCTTCCTGCGGCAGGACGGTACCGTTTGGACCACCGACAAAGACGGCTTGATCATGGATCTGCTGGCGGCTGAGATTACGGCGCGTACGGGCCTGGACCCCGGTGAACACTATGGCCAACTAACCGCGGAGTTTGGCTCGCCCCAGTACACGCGCATCGATGCGCCGGCAACTCCGGAGCAAAAGGCGCGGCTCGGAAAACTGTCGCCGGAGTCGGTTACGGCCTCGCAGCTCGCTGGCGAGCCGATTATTGCCAAACTGACCAACGCGCCGGGCAACAACGCCCCGATCGGTGGCCTCAAGGTCGTGGCCGCGAACGGCTGGTTCGCAGCCCGGCCATCCGGTACAGAGCACCTCTACAAGGTCTACGCGGAGAGCTTCAAGGATCGAGCCCACTTGGACGCCATAGTGAGCGAGGCCCAGGAAATGGTGAACGCGGCGCTAGCGGAGCGGAGTCCAGAGGACAGATGATAGACACCAGATGACAGACTGACGACGCAAACTAATGCGGGAGCCATAGTGCTCGTCTGTCCTCTGCTGTCTGATCGCGGTCGTCGTGTTCGCCGGAATGCAGGAAGGGGTGCGTCATGAAGGTATTGGCTGTTGATATCGGTGGAACCAACGTCAAAATCCTTGCAACCGGGGAGGACACGCCTCGGAAGTTTCCTTCCGGGCCGACGCTGACACCCAGACGGATGGTGTCCGGGCTCAAGCGGATCGCCAAGGATTGGGAGTATGACGTGGTATCGATTGGCTACCCGGGGTTGGTGCTCCACGGCCGGATTGCCGCCGAACCGCATAATCTCGCCAAGGGATGGGTCGGGTTTGACTTCGAACGGGCATTCGGGTGCCCGGTCAAGGTCATCAATGATGCCGCCATGCAAGCGCTTGGCAGTTACAACGGCGGAACGATGCTCTTTCTGGGCCTGGGAACCGGGCTCGGTTCTGCGTTGGTTGCCGACGGCACCGTGGTTCCGATGGAGGTGGCGCACCTTTCATACAAGAAGGGGACCTTCGAGGACTACATCGGGCTGCGAGGGCTGCAGGGATTGGGGAAGAAAAAATGGGGGCAACATGTTACGTACGGCGTGAACTTCCTGGTTGCTGCTTTCCACC
>JAGDMS010000077.1 GCA_017860575.1 Deltaproteobacteria bacterium
GCCGCCTCGATCTCTTCAATCAGCAGCATCGCAATCGAGTACGCTTCCTCTCCGGTTGCGCAGGCTGGTATCCACACGCGCAGTGGGACGTCGGTGTCCTTCGCGGCGACCACGCGTCGAATCACTTGCTCTTGGAGCACCTGCCATGCCGCCGGCTCGCGGAAGAAACTGGTCACGTTGATCAGCAGATCCTTGAACAGCGCGGTCGCCTCCGCGGGATCGTTGCGTAAGACCTCCACGTACTTGGGCAGCTCATTGAGGTGTCTGAGATTCATGCGGCGTTGCATGCGACGCTGCAGGGTGCCCTTCTTGTAGCCGCTGAAATCGAATTTGGTCCGCGTGCGCAGCACCTCCACCGCGGTCGCCAGCGGGTCGGGCGCCTTCTCCGGCCGCACGGCCTTGCTGGTCGGCGCCGCGGCCGCGCGTTGCACATACGCCAGCAGGGCATCCGCCATCTGCTCGGCCGGCAAGATGTAGTCGGCGTGGCCAGCGGCGATCGCGCTGCGTGGCATGCCATCGTGCTGCACGGTTCGCGGGTCCTGCACCATCGTCATGCCGCCGCCCGCCTTGATTTCCTTCAGCCCCAGGGTCCCGTCCGTGCCGGTGCCGGATAAGATGATGCCGATCGCGTGCTCCTGTTGGTCCGCCGCCAGCGAACGCAGAAAGAAGTCGACGGCCATCCGCAGGCTGCGCGGCGCGGTGGGCGCGCTGAGGCGCAGGGTGCGCTGGTGAATGCTCAGATACGCGTTTGGTGGAATCACGTAGACCCGGTTCGCCTCCACCGGCATGCCGTCCTCCACCTGGACCACGCGCATCCGCGTGTACGTGCCCACCAGGTCGGCGGTGAGACTTTCCCGTGTCGGGTCGAGGTGCTGGATCAGGACAAAGGCTGCGCCGCTGTCGGCGGGCATGGCACCGAAGAATTTCTTGAAGGCGTCGAGCCCGCCTGCCGAGGCACCGATACCGACAATCGGAAACACGGTCCGGGTTTTCGCTCTCCGGCGCGCGTCTTGCCGGTGCGCTCCGGAGGACCGCTTCCGGGCCGTCGGTCTGGCTGATTTCACCTTACCGCCCTTCATTTGACCGTGACCACCAGTGCCTGACCCACTTACTAGTTGGTGCATGCGCTCGAGGTCAATATGCCGCGCAGCCGGTCGGCTGCTTTACGATGACGCGCCTCGAGGATGCGGCGGACCACTGATGTTCGCTCTGTCGTCGGGAATTGTCGAAATGCTACACTTTAAGTCCCGCGGCTGCAGTCGCGGAGATGGCTGCGCGGGCATGCCGCGGAGCGCGCACGGCGGAATGATGACAATCATCAAGGCTTTCTTGTTGTTCCTTCTAACGGTTGCCGGCGTAAGCCTCAGCAATGGATGCGCAACCTTGCCGCACGTCTCTGAAATGATCGAGGAGGCGCCGACGGCACAGAAACCTCCTCAAATCGTTTCGGCCAAAGGACTGTTATCTCCCGAGAAAAGCAAGGCCATCATGGAACGGCTGAAGCGATCGGTCGACCCGACGGACATTCTGGAACGCCACAATGCGGTGCTAGAATCGGTGACCGAAAGCCCGCTCACGAAGGGGAACAAAGTCACCCTGCTCGCCGATGGCCCGGCCGCCTATGCCGCAATGTTCAAAGCGGTACAGAATGCCAGGGACCACATCAATCTCGAAACCTTTATCATTGAAGATGATGAAATAGGCCACAAATTTGCCGACCTGTTGCTGCAAAGGCAGGCGGAAGGGGTTCAGGTCAATCTCATATTTGACAGCGTTGGCAGCGTCAGTACCCCCACGCCCTTTTTTCAGCGCTTACGGGATGGGGGAATTCAGGTGCTCGAATTCAATCCGGTCAATCCGTTCAAAGCCCACGGGCACTGGCTGCCGGTGCATCCGGACCACCGCAAGATTTTGATCTGCGACGGCAAGGTCGCCATTTCAGGGGGCATCAATATCAGTTCGGTTTATTCCAGCCGCCCCTCCAACAGCGGGAATGTCGAAGGAGCGCCACTGCCCTGGCGTGACACCGACGTTCAAATTGAAGGCCCGGCGGTCGCTGAATTCCAAAAACTCTTTCTTGAGACCTGGCAGAAGCAGAAGGGCTCGAAACTCCCTGAACGCAAGTATCTTCCTGATCTGAAAGAAGAGGGCAGCGCCCTGGTGCAGGTGGTCGGCAGCACGCCGGGACAGGGCAACAGAATCACTTTTATCGTCTATGTGTCCGCCATCCTTTTTGCAGAGCATTCGATTCATCTGACGAACGCCTATTTTATTCCCGACGACCAGATACTCGATGCCTTAACTGATGCGGCCAGGCGCGGTGTTGACGTCAAGCTCCTTCTTCCCTCAACCAGTGATTCGTCACTAGCCTTGGCTGCGGCACGCTATAACTATGCCGAGCTTTTGAAATCAGGGGTGAAGGTATACGAACGCCGCAATGCCCTGCTGCATGCGAAAACTGCAGTAATTGATGGCGTCTGGTCCACGGTCGGCTCTACCAACTTGGACTTCTGGAGCTTATCAAGCGCTAACGAGGTGAATGCGGTGATCCTGAGTCGCGAGGTTGCCGTCGAACTGGAGAAGATGTTCGCCAGGGATCTCGCGGAGTCCGACCAGATTCATTGGGAAGACTGGAAAAAAAGACCCTTGGTCCAAAAAATCAGGGAGCGGTTCGCGCACGTATTTTCCCATTGGATGTAAAGCAGCGCCGAAGATCGGTTTGTTGCATTAAGCGTGAATCATGTGAATCGGATGCCTACGGTCAACCACCTTCCGAAATTGATCCGGTTCATGGTCGCGGCGGTGATTCTTTGTTCTGCCGGTTCCGCTTCGGCTGTCGAGAAGCCGCGGTCGCGCCACGACAGCCTGCTCGACACCTATCACGGGAACGTGGGCAAATTGGACAGAAGCAGCTCCGGCCTTCCCTTCTTTCTGGAGTCGCTTGAGCGAGACGAAGGAGTGCGTGTGAATGTCTACGGGATCTTCGATTATCCCTTCGGCAGCGTTGTCAGCGTGCTGAACGTTCCGGCAAACTGGTGCGAAATCGTCTCCCTGCATCCGAACATCAAGGCCTGCACCTACAAAGAACTGGCGGGCGCGTGGCTGCTGACCTTTTACATCGGCCGCAAAGTCTACCAACCTCCGGAGGACGCGCGTCAAGTCCTGTGCCATTACCGGAACGTTGATCAACAGCAGGGGTATCTGGATATCACTCTCAGTGCCGATGCCGGCCCTTTGGGCACGAAGGACCACCGGATGAGGTTCGAGGCCGTGCCCCTTGATGGGGGAAGGACTTTTGTGCACGTCAGTTATGCATTCAGCGACAGTGTGGCACTGCGCCTTGCGGAGAAAGTCTATTTTGCGACACTCGGGTGGGGCAAGGTAGGGTTCACGGTGACCGGAACAGACAGCAACGGCAACCCCGTCTATATCGGCGGGCCTCGCGGGGCGATCGAGCGCACCGCTGGCCGATACTATTTGGCGATCCAGTCCTTCATGAATACGTTGCGCTATCCCGAATCAAGTCGTTTCAGCATGCGAATCAGCGAGTGGTACGATCTGACGAGTCGCTACAGGAAACAGCTCTTCGAACTGGACAAGCAGGACTACCTCACGTTCAAAACAACGGAGCACGCGAACCAGGTGATGCTCCAGCGGTCGATCGGGACGGGTCTTCAGTAAGTGTCTGGCCTGTAACGCGCTCGCGACCGAAACAAATAATTCTACGCATGGCGGCGGCCGCAGTTGCGCATCCGGCGAGAGTCCGCCGGCTCCAGCGTCCAGAGAGATCGTACTACCGTACGACGCACGGCCGTTGCGACGCCGCACGGTGATTTGACATTCCGCCGACCCGTGCCATACGGGCCTGGGCAGTCGGTTCTCGGAGACCTGGACCTTCCGGAAAGCATCCGTATGTCACTCGGCCCCCTCCTGGTCGAGCCGTTCGTTCTCGATACGACGGTTCCACCGCCAGGCGACGACGATCAGCGCCATCGCAACGCCCGCAAGGCCGACGAGAGCAAGCCAGCGCTCCGCCCGGTGCACATCGGCGACGATGGCCTTGATCTGGTCCGTGAAGAAGTAGGCTAAACCGAATGTCAACGGGACGCCGAGTACCGCAGCGCCCGCGTCGGCCAGGACGAACTTCCAGAAGGGCACGCGTGCAATCCCCGCCGTCAGAAACGCGGCGGCGCGAAGGCCCATGACATGCCGAGCCGTGACGACTGTCTTCAGTGCGTGCCGCCGATACGCCGCCTTCAGCCACTGCTCGCGCTCGGGCGTCAGGACCAGCCGGACCGCTCGCCAGTTGAGGACGTGCTCACCCCAGTGCCGGCCGACCCAGTACAGCACCACATCGCCGGATAGCACCCCGACGAGGCAGACGGGCCCTGCAAGCCACCACCGGACGATACCCCCGTGGCTCAGCACGGCGGCCGCGATAATGGGCATTTCCTCTGGGATTGGCACTCCCAGGCTGCCAAGTAAGAGCACAGCGAAGATGCCGATGTATGTAAACTGCTCAACGAACCCTTGGAGCGTCACCGTCACCTCCACGAATCCCGAACGGACAGTGCGACGTGAACCTGTCGGGCACCTCGGAGTCGGCGGCCATCCGCACAGGCTCGGGAGGCCCGCCCTGTGAGCGGCGCAGCGCCAGGACGCCCATCTCGCAGAGCGAAATGGGCGCCAAGCTTCGCAACGGCGACGGCCTCACTCCCAAGAACGGCGACGGCGACCGGAGAGCTCTGCACGCTGCTTTTTGGCCTTCTCGATTTCGGTCTGTTCCAGCTTTTCTTTGGTTTTAGATTCGAGTTCCGAGGCCTGCACGACTAGATGTTCCGCGAGCTCGCGAATGCTGCTCCCTGGCAGGCGCAAGTCCAGCCGCACCCCTTCACCGTCACGCTTTACGACACTCTCAGCAAAGTAAGTATAAGTAACAGTGCGTTCGGCTTCCATCTCACCCTCGCGTTGGGGAGATGATAGCTGAGCAGTATCGCTTGGACAAAAGCGTCAGCACTCAGGAGTTGTCGCGCCGCATGCGACGACGGCACAATGGCTCGTTGCGCACCTTGCCTGGCGTCACGGCGTCTCCGCCCCGGCTCTCGCCGCCCCGCGCACCATCTCGCGCCGCGCCGCCTCGCAAAGACGGCGGCAGCCGTCTACGATGATTTCCAACAGGCGACCGACGACTAGGTGAGCGAGCTGCTCGCACACGCTGGGAAGGGAATGCTTCCCAGCATTGGGAAGTCTCAACGCGCTTCCCCCGCCTGATCGGCCGAGCCGTCTCGGCATCCCGCTTGCTACTGTGCTCTGAAGGAGGAAAAAGGAACGAACCGAAGTTCGTCACCTGATCGGCGCGAAGGTCTCCTGTTCCGCCATATACTGGTCCCTCTGGACGGCTCGGCGCTGGCGGAGTGCGCGCTGCCGTTTGCGGGGGCCATAGCGCGAGCCCTTTCCGGGCGCATCACGTTACTGCGAGTGCTCGAGCCGCATCGTGGACTTGGTCCGGGCAGGCAGATGGACCCCGTGGAATGGGAAATCCTCCGCGCCGAAGCCCACAGCCACCTCGCCAAGTCCGAGAGTGCGCTCAAAGCGAGTGGAGTGGTGTCGACGCTGGAGTTGGTGCAAGGCCGCGCGGCCGAACAGATCCTCCAGTTCGGCAAGGAGCATGAGGTCGACTTGATCGTCCTGTCCAGTCATGGAGAGGGCGGGCTGAGCGGTTGGGTTTTGAGCGGCACGGTGCAGAAGGTGGTCGCGCGGGCGCACACCTCCGTCTTGATCGTCCCGGCGTACGCGCATGAGGGAAAGCGCATCGGCGAGTTGCGCTTCGACAAGATCTTGGTCCCGCTGGACTGCTCGCCACGCGCAGAATGTATTCTGCCGCTCGCCACAGCGTTCGCGCACGCCCATGAGAGCACGTTGATCGTCGCGCACATCGTGCCCGAGCCGGAAATGCCGCGCCGCATGCCACCATCGCCGGAGGATGTTGCGCTAGCGGCGCAGCTCACGGAACGCAACCGGCGCGAAGCCGAGCACTATTTGAACGAACTGCAACATCAGTTGTCGGCGCAGGGGGTGCGGACCGAAGTGCGGATCGTGGTGTCGTCGCGCCGGGCGCGGTCCATTCGCGCCCTGGCCGAGCGGGAGAACGTAGACCTCGTGCTCGTCTCCGCGCACGGGAGAACTGGCGACGCGAGCGAACGCTACGGCGGTATTGCGGCGCGACTGATTCAGGAGAGCGGGAAGCCAGTCGTCATCCTCCAAGACTTGGCGGGGGTCACGCACGAGGCGACGGCTGCCGAGAAAGCCGCGCGCAGCCACCCGGGACACTGAGGTCATCTGTTGAGTCGCCCTCGACGGTGCTCAGAACAGCTTTCGGGTGGCTCCCGATGGGACTTGACTCAAACGTAGCACGTTCCGAACGCCAACCGCCGCCGGCGGGCGTTGCGGGCTCCGGCAGCAAGCGTGGGCGCCGCGTGGTCGAGCGCCTGCGCGGCGCCCAACAGACGCTTCAGGCCGCCTATCGGCGCCTCGCACAGGCTGCCGACGGCGCGGCCGAAGGCTCGATTGCTGCCGAATGGCTGCTCGACAATTACTACATCGTCGAACGCGCCTTCCGTCTGGTGCGGGATGAATTCCCGTCCGAGTTCGAGCGGCGGCTGCCGCGGATCCCCAGCGGAGACCTCCAGGGATATCCGCTCGTGTATGCGCTCGCCTGCGAGGTCGTGGCCGCCGGCCACTCCCACGTGGACCTCGACACACTGATTCGTCTGGTCGGTGATGTTCAGGCGGCACGGCCCCTCTCGATTGCCGAGGTGTGGGCGCTGCCACTCCTCTTGCGCCTGGCATTACTCGAAGGTCTGGCGCGCACGGTGGCGTCTCTCGGCCTCTCGCCGCAGGCGGCTGCGCCACCGGAAGCGACTCACACTCACGATGTGTCCAGCGGCGACGAGCTCGCACCGCCGCCACCCGACGAGATTGTCGCCAACTGCATCCGCAGCCTGCGGACTCTCGAAACGGCTGATTGGAAAGGGTTCTTCGAGGAGATCAACGCCACCGAGCGCGTGCTGCGTGCGGATCCAGCAGGCGTCTATACGCGCATGAACTTCGACACGCGTGACCGGTACCGGAAAGTGGTGGAGGAACTGGCGGCGGGCAGCGATGACTCGGAGGCGGCGGTGGCAGCCGTGGCTGTCCGCTTGGCTCGCGAGAGTCCCGACGACCGCCGAGCGCACGTCGGCTACTACCTCGTGGACGGCGGATTCGACGTGTTGGCCCGCACCGTCGGCTACCACCCGCACGGGAAGGCACGCTGGCGCTGGTTCCTGACCCGTTATTCCACTGCCTCGTACCTCGGCAGCATCGCTGGCGTGACCCTCGTGCACGAGGTCGTCTTGTGTCTTACCTTGCGCGCGCTCGGTGCCGGGCCTTTCCTGACCGCAGTAGCGGCCGCGCTGGCGCTCGTTCCGGCCACGACCATCGGCGCGGCTCTGATCAATGCGTTGATCACTCACATCTTGCCGCCGCGCGTGCTTCCGAAAATGGATTTCCGCAAGGGCATCCCGGCCGACTGCCAGACACTGGTCGTCGTTCCGGCCCTTCTCACGGACCCGGACGACACCGCGCAACTGGTCTCCAAGCTCGAGATTCGCCGGCTGGCCAACGCTGATCCGCACCTGCATTTCGCCCTGCTGACCGATTTCGCGGATGCTCCGCAGCAAACGATGCCCGAGGATGACAGGCTGCTGCAGCAAGCATGCGCGGGCGTGCAGACCCTCAACACCAAGTACGGCAACGGACAGGGCGGTCCATTTCATCTGCTGCATCGCCGCCGCCAGTGGAATCCGGCAGAGGGATGCTGGATGGGGTGGGAGCGCAAGCGCGGCAAGCTGATGGAACTCAACCGGCGGCTCGCTGGCGATCAGCATACCAGCTACGTCCGCCATGTCGGTGACCCTGCAGTGTTGCGCGCCATTCGCTTCGTGATCACGCTCGATGCTGACACGGAGCTGCCGCGTGATAGCGCGCAGCACCTGGTCGCCACGCTGGCCCATCCACTGAATCGCGCCGTCTTCGATGTCGCGACGGGCCGCGTCACGGCAGGCTACACCATCTTGCAGCCGCGCATCGAGGGCACTTCCATTAGTGCCGAAGTGTCCCGGTTCTCCGCGCTGGTGGCTGGCGACAGCGGCCTCGACCCGTACACGCGCGCCGTCTCCGATCTGTACCAGGACCTCTTCGGGGAGGGGATGTACTTCGGCAAGGGCATCTACGACCCCGAGGCGTTCGAGCGCAGCCTGCGCGGTCGGGTGCCCGAAAACGCGGTCCTGAGTCACGACCTGTTCGAGGGCGTACATGGGAGAACTGGGTTCGTGGCGGACGTCGCGTTGTTCGAGGAGTTCTCGGCCAACTATCTGACCTATTCCCGGCGGCTGCACCGCTGGGCGCGGGGTGACTGGCAACTGCTACCCTGGCTGCGGCGACGCGTGCCTCTGGAAGGCGGGGGAAAAGGCGCGAGCTGCTTCTCGCTGATCTCGCGGTGGAAGATTCTCGACAATATGCGGGGCAGCTTGTTCGAGCCTTCATTGTTCGCCTTCCTGCTTCTCGCTTGGGGTGGGCTGCCTGGCGCCACCAGCCTGTGGACGCTGTTGGCGCTTCTCGTGCCGGCTGCACCGGCGTTCTCCGGAGCGCTGCTAGCGTCACTTCGAGGAGCAATGCCCGCCTTCGTGCCGCGCCGGTCCGCCATCGGCCGGTGGATGGTGCAGATCGTCTTCCTGCCGCATCGCGCCGCAGTGCTCTGTGACGCGTTGCTGCGCACCCTGTATCGCCTAGCCGTCAGCAGGAAGAATCTTCTTGAATGGACAACCGCCGCATTGAGCGCGCGCCGAGTCGCCGGCAGAACTGCGAGCCGCTTGATGTGGTCCGAAATGGCGGCGCCGCCGCTGACGGCGCTCGGTGTGGCAAGTATGTTGGCGGCGTATCGACCCGGCGCGCTGGCGCCCGCGTTTCCACTCCTGCTGGTCTGGTTCCTCTCGCCGCAGATTGCGCTGTTCATCAGCCGGCCGCGCCGCCGCCGCGTGGAGCGACTGACGCCGCAGGATACGCGGCGCTTCCGCCTGCTGGCGCGGCGCACCTGGCTGTTCTTCGAGACCTTCGTCGGGCCTGACGACCAGTGGTTACCGCCGGATCATTTTCAGGAAGACCCGCGTGGCGAGGCGGCGCGCCGCACGTCGCCAACGAACATCGGCCTGCTCCTGCTCACTACGGTGTCCGCGTACGACCTCGGGTATGCGGGGCTGCTGTCCGTTGCCCTCCGGCTCAAAGAGACGCTCGACACGCTGCGCCGGATGGAGCGCTACCGCGGTCACTTGTACAACTGGTACGACACCGCCAGCCTACAACCGCTCGCGCCGAGATTTGTCTCCGCGGTCGACAGCGGCAACTTGGCGGGTTGCTTGCTGGCGGTCAAACAGAGCGGCGTCGAGCTGACCACATCCCCCATCATCGGCGTCGCGCGTTGGGAGGGAATGCTCGATACGCTGGGGGTCCTCGACGAAGTGATCGCTGCTGCATCCCTCCGCTACGGCACTTCGCGTTTCGCGGCGCTGCGTGGCTGCATCGACACAATGCGGGGGCAGGTGGCGGTGCTGAAGGATCACCCCGAAGACTGGGCGCGCGGGGTGAGCCGTCTCGTCGACGAGGGGTGCCCCGAGTTTGACCGTGCGCTGACCGCAGTGATCGCGTCAGAACGCGAGGAGCTGGATGCCCGCCTCCTGAGTGAGCTGCGCGCGTGGTACAGCGAGACCCACCAGCACCTCGAGGGCATGCTCCGCGATGTGACACTCTATCTTCCTTGGACGCTGCGCATCGCGCATCCGCCTGCGCTGTTAGCGGACGCCGCACGGGCCGGGCCGCTCGCGGCGACGTGGGCGCAGCTTTGTGCCTGCCTGCGCACCGATGTGGCGCCGCTACAGGTGAAAGAGATCGACGCGGTCGCACGCGCCGCTCTCTCGCAGCTCGACGAGCAGCTGGCGGCAATGCCTGGCGCCGACAGCGCCGTAGCGGAGGCGCGTGCCTGGGTCGATACCCTTGCGAAGGCGCTGGTCCGCGCGCGCGATGCGGCTGACGGCCTGGTGGAGACATTGCTTGAGGTCACCCAGTGGGCCGACACCCTCTTCCGCGAAATGGACTTCACGTTTCTCTACGACGAGCAGCGGCACCTCTTCTACATCGGCTACAACGCGACGGCGAACGCAATCGACGATCACCACTACGATCTGCTGGCTTCGGAGGCGCGCCTGGCGAGCTTCGTGGCGATCGCCAAAGGCGATGTCCCGGAAGAACACTGGCTGTACCTGGGCCGCCCGCTCGGACGGGTCGGCGGCGCCAACGCGCTGCTCTCCTGGAGCGGCACCATGTTCGAATACCTGATGCCGCCGTTGCTGCTGCGCGAGGGCGCCGACAGCGTGATGGGACGGACCGGATCGGCCGTGGTACGCGAGCAGATCGCCTACGCGCGGCGGCGGGGAGTGCCCTGGGGCATCTCGGAGTCGGGTTTCTACCAGTTCGACGCCCACCAGAACTACCAGTATCGAGCCTTCGGTATTCCAGACCTCGGTTTCAAGCGGGGCCTCGAGGATGATCTGGTGATTGCTCCGTATGCATGCGCGCTCGCTGTGCGCGTCGCGCCGCATGCGGTGCTGGAGAACCTCGATCGGTTGCAGCAGTTCGGCTTGATGGGGCGCTACGGTCTGTACGAGGCGATCGACTGCACGCCGTCGCGCCAGCCGTCGGACCGCGCTCCGGCGATCGTTCGCTCCTTCATGGCACATCACCAAGGAATGATCTTGGTCGCATTGGACAACCTGCTCAACGGCGATCCCATGGTGCGCCGTTTCCACTCGGAGCCGGTAGCACAAACCGCCGAGGCGTTGCTGTTCGAGCGCCCCGTGACGCGTGCGCCCATTGAACGGACGCGCCCCGAACCGGCGCGCCGTCGGGTCCCGGTGCACCCGCACCCGGCGATGCAGCCATGGAAGGTCCCGCTTGATGCCGAGTTTCCGCAGGTTCACGTCCTGTCGAACGGTCGCTACCGCGTCGCGGTGACCGAGGCCGGCGGTGGCGGCAGCCAGTGGAATGCCCTCGCACTGACGCGCTGGCAGACCGATACGACCCTCGACAACCCCGGGTTCCAGATCTACCTGCGTGACCTCGAAAGCGGGGACGTCTGGTCGCCGGTCTCGACGCCATCCGTGGACGACCAGGTCCTCTTCCACCCACACATGGTGGAGTACCGGAGCCGTGCGCACGACATCACCGTACGGCAGCGAGTATGGGTGGCGCCTGGGGACGATGTCGAGATTCGCCATCTGACCCTGAGCAACGAGGGACGCGTACGGCGGCGCGTGGAGGTCACCAGCTACGCCGAGGTCGTTCTCGGCGACGTGACGGAGGACCGCCGGCATCCGGCCTTCAGCAAACTGTTCGTCGAGAGTGAATATCTCGACGCCCTGCACGCACTCACCTTCCACCGCCGGTCACGCCTCGAACGCGAAAGCGCATGCTGGCTCGTGCACATGATGGTGCTGCACGATCGTCGCGCGCGGTCGGCTGGATACGAGACCGCGCGCGATCGCTTCCTGGGGCGGGCATACGCGCCCTCTGCCCCGCGGAGGTTCGCAGACAGCGCACGCGGCACGAGCGGAACCGTTGGAGCCACCCTCGACCCGATTATGGCGCTGTCGTCCACGGTCGAATTGCCGCCCTTCCGCAGTCTCTCGCTTGCGTACGTGCTCGTTGCGGCCGAATCGCGACAAGCGGCCGTCGCGGTCGCCGAGAGCTATCAGTCGCTGGATCACCTCGAGTGGACCTTGGAGCTGGCTCGCCGGCAAACGGAGAGCGAGCTGGCGGACCTGAGGCTTGCATCGCCGGATCTGGCCGGGGCGCAGAGACTGCTGTCCGTGCTCCTCTATCCGCACCACGCTTTGCGGGCTCCGCCGGGCGTCCTGGCCCGGAACCAGCTCGGACAGTCCGCGCTCTGGAAGTATGCGGTCTCCGGGGACCTGCCGATCCTCCTCGTCCGCATCCGGGAAGCCGAGGATTCCGCGTTGCTGCAGACGCTGCTGCGGGTGCATCGCTATTGGCGCCAGCGCGGTGTCCGCATCGACCTGGTGATCCTGAATGAGCAACCGAGTGTGTATGGTGCGGAGGTAGACAGCCGGATCGCGCAAGCGATCGCACAGGCTGGCGTGGATGGATGGATGCACCAGCCGGGCGGTGTGTTCGTGATCCGCGCCGATCAGATCACCGAGGCCGATCAGGTTTTGTTGGCCAGCGCAGCACGCGCGGTGCTGGACGGATCGGCCGGAACGCTTGCCGAACAGGTGGCGGTCGTTCCCGAGGAACCAGCCCGCCTGCCGCCTCTGGTTCCTACGCTGGCGGATGCGATTGCACCCGAGCCGCTGGAGCGGCTCGACTGGCTGCTCTTCGACAACGGAACCGGCGGCTTTAGCCCGGACGGACGGGAATACGTGATTCATCTCGCCCCCGGTCAGTCGACGCCCGCCCCGTGGGTCAACGTGATTGCCAATCCGCGTTGCGGGTGCGTCGTTTCCGAGTCGGGCGGCGGCTACTCCTGGGCCGAAAACAGCGGCGAAAACCGGTTGACCCCGTGGCGCAACGACCCGGTCTCGGACGAGCCCGGCGAGGCACTCTATCTGCGCGACGAGGAAACGGCCGCAGTGTGGTCGCCGACCCCTCTGCCTGCTCCGGGCCCGGGCAGCTACCAGATCCGGCACGGCGCCGGCTACACCACCTTTCACCACCGTAGCCACGGACTCGACCAGCACTTACGCGTGTTCGTGGCGCGAGAGGATCCGGTGAAGATCGTGCAGCTGAGGCTGACCGACCGGCTGGATCGTCCCCGCCGCATCACCGCCACCCACTATGTCGAGTGGGTACTTGGCACTGCGCGTGATGGATCCGAGATGTTCGTGATTCCGGAATTCGATTCTGATTGTCAGTGCCTCCTGGCGCGCAATCCGTGGAACGACGACTTTGCAGACCGCGTCGCGTTCGTGGCCGCAAGTCACAACCTGCACGGCCTGACAGGGGACCGCAGCGAGTTCCTCGGCCGGCGCGGCAGCTATGCCCACCCCGCGGGTCTGCGAGCGGTCGGGCTCACCAGCGCGGTCCGGCCCGGGCTCGACCCCTGCGCGGCGGTACAGCTGCACGTCGATCTCGGCCCGGGTGCCTCGGCCGACATCCACTTCGTGCTCGGTCAAGGCGTGGGGCGCGACGAGGCGCTGGGCTTGGCGCGGACGTATCGCGATCGTGCGCGCGTTCAGGCTGCCTGGACCGACGTCTGTCAGCAGTGGGACGAGATTCTTGGTGCGGTGAGCGTGCGCACGCCCGACCCGGCGCTCGACGTCATGCTGAACCGCTGGCTGCTCTATCAAACGCTGGCGAGCAGGATCTGGGGCCGCACTGGATTCTACCAATCCGCCGGGGCCTTTGGCTTCCGCGACCAACTGCAAGATGTCATGGCCGTGCTGCACACCCGGCCGGCGATGTGCCGGGCTCACATTCTCGAAGCGGCGCGGCGGCAGTTCGAAGACGGCGCCGTGCTGCACTGGTGGCATGCCCCGTCGGGAATCGGGGTGCGTACGCGGTGCTCAGACGACCTGCTGTGGCTCCCGTTCGTCACCGCGCATTACGTCGCGGCCACCGGTGATGAGGCGATTCTCTCCGAGCCGCTTTCCTTCCTCTCCGGCGAGCCGCTGCGGCCCGACGAACTGGAACGATATGCCCGCTTCACATCCACGGAGCGCCGCGCAACACTCTACGAGCACTGCGTGGCCGCCATCGAGCGCGGTCGCACCGCCGGCCCGCACGGGCTGCCGCTATTCGGCGCCGGTGACTGGAACGATGGGATGAACCGCGTCGGCATCCAGGGGCGCGGCGAGAGCGTCTGGCTCGGCTGGTTCCTCTACGCGACACTCACCCGGTTCGCTCCCGTCAGTGAGCGCCGCGGCGACGGCGATCAGGCGGAACGGCTTCGCAGCCATGCGGAGAAGTTGCGCCAGGCGCTCGAAGTGAGTGCGTGGGACGGGGCGTGGTATCGGCGCGGCTATTACGATGACGGCCGTCCGCTGGGGTCGGCGCAAAGCGCGGAATGCCGCATCGATTCGCTTTCCCAGTCTTGGGCCGTCGTGTCAGGAGCAGCCGATCCGCCACACACCACGATGGCGATGGACGCGGTGCGGCAGTACTTGATTCGGGAAGCCGACGGGCTGGTCTTGCTGCTCGCGCCTCCGTTCGGCGGCACTGACGCCGACCCCGGCTATATCAAGGCGTATCCGCCTGGGGTGCGGGAGAATGGTGGACAGTACACGCATGCGGCGATCTGGGTCCTGTGGGCACTCGCGGAGCTCGGGGAGGGTGATCTGGCCGTGCGATTGTTTCAGAGATTGCTTCCCATCCGCCACGCACTCACACCGGATGCCGCCGCGCTCTATCGGGTCGAACCGTACGTACTGGCAGCGGACGTGTATGGCGTGCCGCCTCATACCGGTCGCGGCGGATGGACGTGGTACACCGGCGCCGCCGGATGGGCGTACCGGTTTGGGCTGGAGGTCATCCTCGGCATTCGGCCCGAAGCGGGCGGATGGCGTGTGGACCCGTGCATTCCCAAGACCTGGCCCGGCTTCGAGGTCACGCTGCGCGACCGGACCACGACCTATCAGATCCGAGTCGAGAATCCGCATTTGGTGAACGGCGGTGTGGAAAGCATCGCACTCGACGGGAAGAATTTGCTAGACTCCGTGCTGCCGAGACTGCAAGACGGCAGAGCGCACGATGTCGTGGTGCGGATGCGTCCCGCCGGAGACGACCGCGCACGAACGTAAGTGATCCTCGAGACGAGGAGCGAACCCAGGTGTCGGCGAACCCGAGACGAACCGGTGCTACCAGGAGGTGTTGTCATGGTTATTCACGAGATGACTGAGGACGAATGCCGCACCGCGCTAGCGCGCGTGAGTTTCGGTCGATTGGCGTGCGCACGCGATAACCAACCCTATGTTCTTCCGATCTACTTCTCGTACGATGGAACGCATCTCTACGGGTTCAGCGCGCCGCGACAAATCTACGGGTTCAGCACGCTAGGACAAAAGATCGAGTGGATGCGCTCCAATCCGCTCGTTTGTCTGGAGATTGATGAACGGACGAGCCACCATCACTGGATGAGCGTTGTGGTTTCTGGTCGCTACGAGGAGTTGCCGGATACGCCCGAATTTGGAGATGAGCGCGTGCAGGCGTGGAAAGTTTTGCAAGAACGCGTGATGTGGTGGGAGCCGGCTTACGTCACCACGGAGCACCGGGAACCGTTTACGCCCATCTTCTATCGCATTCACATCAAGCACATGACAGGACGCCGTGCGACGCCCGATCCGGTTGAAACAGCCGCGTTGGCTGCTAAACTGCCGACGGCTGAAGAAAGCTGGTTGGGCAGCATACTGCATCACTGGAATCGGGCCACCACGTTTGTAATTTTCGAGCCGCAGCAGGCTACGACGGAAGCCCTGATCAAACTGCCGCAAACGGACCAAACGGACGCCCTGCTACGCACCAGCGGCCTTGACTTCAGTTACGATCGGCTGCGGGGCCGATACCGTCTACGGCTGGGCAAAGACGACATCGAGAGGTCCTCAAACCTTTTGACCGAACTCATGAAGAAGGCCCAACACGCAGGAGCCGAGTGAGGGTGTAACACCGGCCAGCGCTGTTGCGTTCCACCAAATGGAACGACCACCGCGCGCCCGCGCTGCGGGCGCCTTCGGGTGGCGCGGCCTTTCCAACGGGATCGCTACATCCTGTCACCATCCTTGAACAAAGACGACACATCTCCGCCTCGGCCGCCGACCGGGTGTGGCGCTGCGAACGCCGACCAACCCCGACCGCGATCAGTCGATCCGCGGTCCGCGCTGGCGGTTGACGTACGCCGCGATGATCAAGGCGACGACGATGGCGAGGACGGCGACCAGCAGGGCGTGCAGATAGGCGACGATGCCGAGGACGAACCCCTCAATCAGCCACGTGGCGGCGATGCTCAGCCCCAGCAACACCACCACGACGGCGGCCCACGAGCGGCCGCGCCACACGCCGACCGCGGCCGCGAGCGCACACACCGCTTGCAGGACGAAGCCGATCAGCAGCAACGGCACGGGCTGGCCGAGCAGCATCGCGGGCACGTAGCCCGCGATGTACAAGCCGTATCCCGCCAGCGCGACCGCAATCAGGAGCAACGCGGTGGATCGATCACTCATGCACCCTCCCTTTGAGGTTGTGCGGCGCTCGCCGCACTCGCCACAGGCGATCGCTTTGGCGATCAAGATTGCCGCCGCCGATAGAGCACGAGGCGGGCTCGGCAGCGCTGCGGCGGAGCCTCGCTAGTTCTTGATCGGTACCAGAAGCAGGATCCCGCCAAGCACGATCGCCCCGACGCCCGCCCAGACTGGGACGTTGACCGTCTCCTTGTCCTTCACCGACAGTTCGAGCGGGCCGATCTTGGTCTCGTGCGTCTCTTTGGTGTAGCTGAACTTGCCGTACGCCAATCCCAAGATGCCGGCTACGATTAGCACGATTGCCGCAATCTTGATTGCGCCCATGTCGTCTCCTCCTGCAGGGAATCCGCCTCGCGGGGCCAGAGCATTCTCACTTACCCGAGGGGCCTGCGACCTTGAAGGACACGAAACAGTATCACCACCACCGCAATGACCAAGAGGATGTGAATGAATCCCCCCATTGTGTACGAGGAGACCAGACCCAGGAGCCAAAGGACAATTAGGATGACCGCGATAGTCTCGAGCATTGCCGTTCCTCCTCACGCCGTCAGTTGGCAACGATCCGAATCAAAGACCCAGCGGCCCACCGCCGCCTCTGCGGGCCGCTATCCCAGTTTCAACGAAGACCAGACTCAGCTGAGCGCATCTTTGACTTTGTCGACCACCTTCTCCACCTTCTGCTTAATCTTGCCGACAACCTGGTCGGCCTTCCCCTCCCGCTTCAGCTTCTTATCACCGGTCAGGGCCCCTGCCGCTTCCTTCACGCGGCCCTTCAGTTCATCGGATTTCCCGCTCGCCATGGTCGTTCCTCCGTATCTTTCCTGCGGGCCTTGAACGCAACGGGCGTCACCGTGCACCATCGCCCGGGCAACCTTCGTTGTGCCCCCCGCACTCCCATCCTTATACAAGCGCACGGTAACAGCGGAAGCCCGGAATATTA
>JAGDMS010000078.1 GCA_017860575.1 Deltaproteobacteria bacterium
CGGTAGGCAACGACGAGTGGCCGGTATTGCTCGCCGTCGAGCAGCTGGTCGTTGGCGCCAATGACGTACGCTTGGTGCGTCCCGTCGAAGTTCCCCTTTGCCTGGTTCACGTTCGCCTGGGCAATCACGGCACGGAGGTCCTCGAGGCTGAGGTCGTACGCAGCCAGCGCGGTCGGATTGGCGCGAATGCGCACCGCGGGCTTTTGTCCGCCGCTGATGCTGACCAGGCCGACGCCCGGCAGCTGCGAAATCTTCTGCGCCAAGCGGGTATCGGCAAGGTCCTGCACGCGCGACAGCGGCAGTGTCGGCGAGGTGAGTCCCAAGGTGAGCACCGGGGCGTCGGCGGGATTGGTCTTGCTGTAGATTGGCGGGTTGGGCAGGTCCCGCGGCAGGTAGGTCGCAGCGGCGTTGATTGCCGCCTGGACCTCTTGCTCCGCGACGTCCAGGTTCAGGTCGAGGGCGAACTGCAGCGTGATCACCGAGCTGCCGAAGGAACTCGTCGAGGTCATCTGGTTCAGACCGGGCATCTGTCCAAATTGACGTTCCAGCGGCGCGGTGACCGAGGACGCCATCACGTCGGGGCTGGCACCCGGGTAAAATGTCAGCACCTGGATGGTCGGATAATCGACTTGGGGCAGTGCCGACACCGGCAATTGGCGGTAGGCAACCGTGCCGGCCAAGAACAGCGCCGCCATCAGCAATGACGTGGCCACCGGCCGGAGAATGAACAGACGCGACGGATTCATGCGTCGGGCGACCGGGGCGCAGCCCCGGGGTCGGATTCCCGTATCACCACTTTGCTCCCGGGCCGGAGCTTGTCGACACCATCCACCACGACCTGGTCTCCGGCGGACAGGCCTGTGTCGATAGCGACTTCGCTGCCAGCAGCGGCGCCGGTGGTGACCGGCCGGACCTCTACGGACTGATCTGTCTTCACGACATACACGAAGGTGCCCTGGGGGCCGCGCTGAATCGCGGCCAAGGGCGCAATGACGGCGTTGGCGCGCACGTCGAGTAACAGTTGGACATTAACGAATTGGTTCGGGAATAGCGCGTTGTCGGCATTGTCGAAGCTGGCTTTGAGCCGAGACGTGCCGGTGGTTTGGTCGATTTGGTTGTCGATGGCGAGCAGGTTTCCGGTGGCGATGCGCGTCCGTCCGGTGCGGTCGTACGCCTCCACCTGCAGGCGCTCGCCCGATCGGAGCCTGCCAATGACCGGCGGCAGGGCGTCTTCGGGCAGAGTAAAGACCACCGCGATCGGCTGCACCTGCGTGATGACCAGCAGCCCGTTCTGATCATTGGCGTGCACCATATTGCCGACGTCGACCAGGCGCAGCCCGATGCGGCCGCTGATCGGCGCGGTGATGTGACAGTAGATCAGCTGTAATTTCGCACTGTCGATAAGTCCTTGGTCGAGCCGCACGGTGCCTTCATACTGCGTGACGAGTGCGGCCTGCGTGTCTACTTGCTGCCGTGAGATCAGCTCATCGGAGAACATCGCGCGGTAGCGCTCCAGGTTGATCCTGGCGTCCTTGAGCTGCGCCAGGTCGCGCAGCAGTTGTCCCTCGGCTTGTTTCAGCTGCGCTTCGAACGGTCGCGAGTCGATTTCCGCCAGCGCATCGCCGGCGTGAACGAACTGCCCCTCCTGAAACGCCACGCTGACCAGCTGCCCGTCGACGCGGCTCCGCACGGTGACGGTGTTGAATGCGGTGACGGTACCGAGACCGGTCAAGTAGACCGGCAGCTCACCGGTCCGGACAGCCACGACCTCCACGGGTACCCCTGGGGTCCCAGGCCGCCCGGCAGTTCCCGCCGCCGTCGGGCCTGCCGTGCGCGATTTCGTCACCAGCCAAACCGCGACGCACGCCGCAACCGCCAATCCAACCAACCAGGACCATCGGCGCCGACGGCGAACCGGGCCGTGGCCCTTGGCCCCCCATCGCCCACGGGCTTCCCGCGGGTTTGCCTCGAACGTGACCGGCAGCTTCAGGTGCATCTGGATGTCCTCATGAGAGATCCGCACTAGCCGATGCCCCAGCAGATCAGCCCGGCTGCAAAGGGCGACGCAGCCGACTCCGCTGAGCAACCACGACCGGCGGATTCGCGTGCTGGCCTGGCGGTCGGCTCTGCTGCTCCTGAAAGCGGTCCATATTACCGATGATCTTGCGCAGTGATTTTCGGAGTGCGTCTTGTTCCGCCACACTCAATCCCCGCGTCACCGCGGACCGCACCGCTGTTGCGTGCTGCTGCAGCTCCTTCGCCAAGCGCGCCCCCCCGGATCCAAGATACAACCGTGCACGTCGGCGGTCGGCAGCATCCCCTTTCACATCGAGCAGCTTCCGTCTCATGAGTGTGAAGACCACGCGGGAAGCCGTGGGCTTATCCATGCGCAGATGCATCGCCAGCTCCCCGAGGGAAAGCCCCGGCATCTCGGAGATCGCCACGAGCACCCAGAATTGCTGGACGCTCAGGCCATACGCGCGCACGCAGCTGCCCACTGCTTGCTTGATTCGGCGCCGCAAGGCCCCGATCAGGAGGCCAATTGGTTCGTCGGGGTCGTTTCGCATGGCCAGCTGGTGTTCGGGGGCGCTCATACGTATAGCAATTGTTGCTTTAACAACTACCTTCCGCTGCGCCACGGATCAAGCCGGGGTGCTATGGCACGGCGGACATCCCGCCGGAGCACGCGCGCGGCGTGAGTTGGTCGGGGCCGAATCCGGAACGTGCCATTGCCAGGCTGAGCCTGACTGCCGTCACGACCACAAAGCACTTCATCCTCCGGCGAGGAAGCCGATTTCGGGGACGTCTCGCTTCAGGAGCAGCTGTCTCGAACGCACGACAACCACTCCCGCCGGCAAGCGTCCGTCGTGAACGACGGGATGCTGGCGCCGATGTTGCTTATGCCTGCGAGCGCGTTCCCCAGAACGTGCAGGGCGAGAGGAGGATTTCCCGTGCGTGGTATCAGCGCCGTCGACGTGATCGATATCCTGATTATTGCGCTCATCATTTTCAGGCCCCGTAAACCCCCTGATCGCGACAGTGCACGCGGCGAGGGCTCCCCTGACGTCAGCGCATCGTTCGACGGAATAGCGGGCGACGTTGCACGCCGTACCGAGCAGCAGAATTCGTAACGCACATCCGTGAAAAACCGGCCCCGAGCGTCCGTCTTGAGCGGCCCCTCGCGGCCGCGAGCCGGCAGGACACCTCGGAGCCTTTGTGTTGCGCCGCAGAATACGCCATTAACCGTAGGCGATTTCCTCACATTACTAACGAAGGGAAGAAGGAGGGTACTATTCATGAGACCTGTGTGGTTGATGGTTGCGGCACTTGCGGTTGCCAATGTCGCCTGGGCGGAGAGTGCGCCGAAGATCGGTTTTGTCGATATGCAACGCGCGCTGCTGGAGACGGACGCTGGCAAGAAGGCACAGCAGGAATTGAAGGACCGGGCCGACAAGGCCCAAAGCAAGTTGAAGAAACAGAAGGATGAGATCGACGGCCTGCGAGAGCGCTTGGAGAAACAGGCATCGGCCATGAAGGCCGAGGAGCGTGCCACGCTGGAAGAGGACTACCGGAAGAAGGCGCGCACCTTCGACAATGAGGTTCAGGACTCGCAAGCCGAGCTACAGAAGAAGGAAAAAGAGCTGACCGGGGCGATCCTCAAGGATCTCCAGGCGATCATCCTCGAGTACGGCCAGGAGCAGAACTACACCGTCATTCTCGGCACCGACACCGGTGCCGTCGTGTATGGTGCCAAGAGCGCGGATGTGACGGATACGATCGTTCAGCGTTACAACAGCGGCCAGGCCAGCAAGAAAAAGGAGAAATGACCGAGAGGCGGCGCCGGTGAACGCAGCGCCGCGCTCAGCCGACCGTCTCGTAGGCCTCAGGCTTCGGCGCGGCCATCTCGTCGCGGAAACGGTCAAATGTCCAGGGCCACACCGCGGGGATGCCGCGGTCGTCGAGGTACCAACTGCGGCACCCGGTGGCCCAGACGGTCCGCTTCGCCTGCTCGACGCGCTCCGCATCGAACTGCGCCGTCGCCGGCTCGCTGGCGCTGATCTCGCGACAGCGGCCCCGACGGAGCTGTTCGATGAGCTGCAGGATATAGGCGATTTGCAGCTCGGCAACTTCGATGAGGGAGAAGTTCCCGACCGGACCGTTGGGGCCGTTGAGCATGAAGAGGTTCGGGAATCCCGGAATCGAGATGGAGAGGTAAGCCACCGGCCGTTGCACCCAGACATCGTCGAGCCGCAGGCCGCCCCGGCCGATCACTTGCATCGGCCGCATGAAGCGGTCGACGCGGAACCCCGTGGCGAACACCAACACGTCGAGCGCGTGCAACCGCCCGTCGCGGGTGCGCACGCCGCCGGCCTCGACCCGCTCTATATCCTCGGTGACCAGCTCCGCGCTCGGTTTCTGAATGGCGGTATAGAAGTCGGGCGAGATCACCAGCCGTTTGCATGCGGCGCGATAGTTGGGCCGTAGCTTCTCGCGTAGCACGGGATCGTGCACGTTGTTCTCGAGGTTCGCCCGACACGCGGCCTCGAGCTGCTGCATCTGCGGCGAGCTGGCGTCCACGACCACATTGGCAAAGGCCTCCCGCATCGCGCGTGACATCTCACGGTGCATGCTGCGCATCAGCTCCGGATCGCGACGGAACGCCTCCTGCTCGGCGCTGCTGTACGCCGGGTTCTCCTGCGGCGCGATCCACTGGGCCGTACGCTGAAACAGTGTGAGCTTGGCGACACGGTCAGCGAGGGCGGAAACGATCTGCACACCGGTCGAGCCGGTGCCGATCACCCCGACGCGGCAGCCATCGAGCGCGGCGCGGTGGTCCCAACGCGCACTGTGGAAGCACGCGCCCGCGAAGGTATCGAGCCCGTCGATGGCCGGGATGCTGGGGTGGTGCAGGACCCCCGTCGCCGCGATGATGACATCGGCCTGCTCGCGCAGGCCGTTAACCCCGTGCAGTTGCCAGCAACCACCGCTGAACTCGGCGCGTGTGATCTCCGTCGCGAAGCGGACGCGCTCGTCCACATGGTAGCGCTGCGTCACATCCTCGAAATAGGCCTGAATCTCCGCACCGGGGGAGTAGAGGTGGCTCCAGTCCGGGTTGGGCGCGAACGAGTAGCTGTAGAGATGCGACGGCACATCGCAGGCGACGCCGGGGTAGGTGTTCTCCCGCCACGTGCCACCAACCCGATCCGCCTTCTCATAGACCACGTAGTCGTGAAGGCCGGCCGCGTCGAGCTTGATTGCGCTCAAAATGCCTGCCATCCCCGCGCCGATGATCGCAATGCGCAGCGAGCGCTCCCCGGTCGCCGCCCGCGCTGAACCCTCGTCTTTCACACGAACCTCCATGGCCGACACCGCATCCGCCGTTCGAGCGCATCGCTGCCGCGGCGCCGCGGTCTCCTTTCAAACCGCCGATCACGCTACAAACCGAACTTTCACGTCGAGAAAAGAACACTATCTTGCGGGTGGCGGATCCGCAACCGAAGTGCGTGCGGTACCTGCGCGCGGCCGCCAGCACGAGCGTCCGTACTGTTACCGATAGCGTGGATCATGGCGCGAACTGCTGTTTGTCATGGAGTGTGGCAGCGGACACCATAGACTTGCGGAGTTTCCGACTGGTTTATTGCGCGCTTGCACCTGTCGAGCGTTCGCATCGCACGGCATGGGCACGCGCGCGGGGCACGATGGCCCCGGCACATCAAAGGCACACGCCGCGAATGGGAGCGGAACGGCTGCCGGGCAGTGAGGGCAAGCGCGCATGAAGAAAGTCGTGATTCTCGGATCCGTCGAAGGCTTGAACCCGGTGTCAACGCCGCCCGGCTGGCTGAACAAGGTCGCACCACCGCTGAGTATCGTGGCGGTCGGATCGTACCTGCAGGCACACGGTGTTCCCGTCGAACTGATCGATATCGAGGTGGACTTCGGTCTGGGTCTGACCCGATCGGCCCGCCAGGCAGTGGGTCGACGCGTCGCCGACTATCTTGCGGCCCAGGCCGAGGACATCGCGTGGGTGGGCATCTCCCTGCACACCAACGTGTCCCTGGGCATGTCCGAAGACACGTCGCCCATCGAGCCCATTCACGCCGCGCTGCCGCAGATGCCGCTGATTCTCGGCGGCTATCTCGCCTCGATCGACTATCATGTCTTGCTGCAGAAATACCCGTTCGTGACCGCAGTCGTCCGCGGTGACGGCGAGGCTCCGGCGCTCGCGATCAGTCGCCGCCTTGCGCAAGGACAGTCTGTGCCAGCCGCGGAGATCCCGAACCTGGCGTGGACAGACCGGGGAACGATCCACACGACGCCGATCCAGTCACTGCCCCCGGCCGAATTGCCGATCTTCGACTTCACACTGCTACGCCATCATCGGTGTTACGAGAAGGTCGACCTGATGATGTCTCGCGGCTGTCCATTTACCTGCGACTATTGTTTGGAGAATCTGATGCGTCCTTTCGGGGCCTACCCCCTGTCATGGATCGCACAGCAACTCGACCATGCGGAAGCCGTGTCGCCAAGCCGTGAAGCGTTTGTCTTCGACCCCATTTTCGGCGTGCAGCGGGAGCGGACGCTGGAGATCTGCAAGTTGATGTCCGCTCGCCACCGGCGCTTTTCGTGGGGATTTCTGGGCCGCGTGGACGTGCTGCCTCCGGATTTGCTCGGGCCGCTGAGCGCAGCCGGGGTGGAAAGCGTCTTTCTCGGCGTCGAGGCGATCAGCGAATCAGCGTTGCGGCGGATGCAGAAGGTGCGCTCGGCAGCGATGGCGGACAAGTACGTCGCGAGTGCGTTGGCGGTGCTCGACGCGTGCTTCGAGCACGACATCACGCCCTTCGTTGCCATGATGGTTGGTTATCCGGGCGACTCGGAGGCCGATTATCGGACCGCACTGGCTTTCTTCGATCAGGTCGCGGATCTGCACGCGCGCTCACGCGCGCAGCCGGGCGTCCTCGTCTATCCGCAGATGACGAAGATCTACGACAACTCTCCGCTGGCGCAGCGCATTGAGCAGGAATTTCCGGACGCGATCCTGCAATCTGGGCCCTTGATGGGCGAAACCTTCGCGACCTCGGCGCAGCTCGGGCTGGAAGCGATCCAGGCCCTCGCTTCGGAGATGGCCGGCAAGAGCCTCCTGACACCCCGGGCCATGGACCGCCTGCAGCGGCTGTGGATGCGGCCCGCCGAATCCTTCGATTCGTTCTGCCGCGCCCACCCGGCGCTCATCGACGCGGAGGGCGTATTCGCGGTCGAGCGTGCGACGGCGTTCGAGGACTTCGCGTGGGACGGGAACGTCGGCGGCAGTTTGGCGCAGAATCTCACCCAGCGACAGGTGTGACGGCGGGTCCCTTCAGGCGGGCCGGGATGCGCCCCCACCACGCCTGCGGCGTAGGGCGGTCGCCGGAGCAAACGTGCGTGCACGTGCGGTCCGTCGCATTCACGCGCGGCATATGGCACGCTGTTGGTGAGAGGGCAGGATACACGAGCAGGAGCGTCGAGAAATGCCGAGTGCGAGGAATACGATGTATGCCGTGCAGGTGAGCCGCGCCGGTGGTCCACTCGAGATGGTCACCCGGCCCATCCCGGAACCGGCCGCGGGCGAGGTGCGCGTGCGGGTCGAAGCCTGCAGCATCTGCCACAGTGATGCGATGGCAAAAGAAGGAGGCGCGTCCAGTTACCCGCGCATTCCCGGTCACGAGATCATCGGGCGGGTGGAGAAATGCGGAACCGGTGTGGTGGGGTGGACCGCGGGGCAACGTGTGGGCATCGGTTGGTACGGTGGTCATTGCGGCGTCTGCGAGCGCTGCCGCCGCGGCGATTTCATCCTGTGCGCGCGTGCGGAGGTAACCGGCCTGACGCGCGACGGGGGCTACGCGGAATATCTGGTCGTGTCCGCGCAGGCGCTGGCCGCGGTGCCGGATGCGCTCAGCAGCAGGGAGGCGGCACCGCTGCTCTGTGCCGGTATCACCACCTTCAACGCGCTGCGCAACAGCGGCGCCAGCCCGGGTGACGTGGTTGCGATTCTCGGCCTCGGCGGCCTGGGCCACCTGGGCGTCCAGTTCGCGAGCAAGATGGGCTTTCGGACGGTTGCGATCGCGCGGGGGGCCGACAAAGCGACGTTCGCTCGCCAATTGGGGGCCGAGCAGTACATTGACTCCGCCGCCGTCGATCCGGGCCTTGCCCTCACCGAACTTGGCGGCGCGCGCGTCATCCTCGCCACCGTAACCGCATCCGAGGCCATGTCCGCCGTCATTGGCGGTCTTGGGCACCGTGGCCTGCTACTCATCGTGGGCGCCAGCCCCGAGCCCATCGAGGTGTCACCGCTGCAACTGATCAGGAACCGCCTGTCCGTTACGGGCTGGCCGTCGGGTTCGGCGATCGATTCCGAAGACACGCTGCGGTTCAGCGCGCACTTCGGCGTGCGTCCAATGATCGAGCGCTACCCGCTCGACCGCGCAGCCGAGGCCTACGACCGCATGATGAGCGGCGAGGCACGCTTCCGGGTGGTACTGGAAACCGGCGCGTAAGCCGGTCTGACCCGCCTATCGTCTTTCCGATTCCTCCGATTTGGCCAGGTGCGCCGCAATAGGAAAAGGCCGGTTCCAGACGACGATCTGATACGGGCGCGCGAAATACGACAACGGAACACTGATCGCGTGCACCAACCGGGAATAGGGGAACAGGGCGACGAGCACAAACGCATTGACCGCATGCACCTGCACGACCGCTGGCATCGCCGCCAGGTACTGGATCTGTGGATCGAGCTTGACCAGGGACCAGAGCCAGGGAACGACGGTGTGCAGAGACCAGACCGATCCCCAGCGTAGGAACATGGCGATATAGACGCCGGTCAGCACCTGTGCCAACAGCGCGACCAGCACGAGCCAGTCGATCACCGAGGTGACGGCCATTACCCGAGCGCCGACCGCCCGCCGGATCAGCAGCAACACCGCTGCGACCAGTGTGCCTATTCCCAAAGCCAGTCCGGTCACTTCCAGCAAGTAGAGACGCAGCGGGCGTCCCACCAGCACTCCCCAACCGGTCGGGAACAGAAATGCCAGCACGTGAGCCAGCAGAATCAACACGATGCCGTAGTGCCATGGGACCGACCCCCAGAACAGGGCGCGGTTCTCCAGGAACTGGGAGGATTGGGATGACCAAGAATAGCGCTCGACGAAATACCGGTAGAGACCGGCGGAGATCGCCAGCGCCACCGCCACGTACGGGACCACGCCGAACAGGATCAGATCATTCATAGGCTACACTCCTTCGGCTGCGCCACCCGTAGCCGAACGGTCTTGGTGTCGACGGTCTCCGTCAGGAAGCTTTGCAGGGCCTTGAGCAGATCTGCGTACGGCTGGTCCTCGGCATCCAGGTCCTTGAGGATGTTGTCGAGGGCGGGACGCAGCGCGTCCTGAATGATTTCCTGCCGGCAGATGGGATCGGAAACGTGGCCGACAAACCGCAGCACGGTGCTCAGATGGTCGGGGAGTTCGACACCGGCGGCGAAATCATGTTGGCGGTACAGTTGCTGCAATTTGATCAGAAACATGCCGCGCTGCTGACTCTCGCCACACAGCTGATAACCGACATAGGGATAGCACACCGGCTGCAGGTCGAAGGTCGCTGTGTAGACTTCCTCAATCCGCGTCGCCGCATGCTCCTTGAGAAAATCGGCGAAACGGTCGAGAGACGCAGCCGCCTCGGGCCGTACCTCCCGGAGCAGCGCGGCACATGCGGCCGTCGACTGCGGAACGTCACCCGTGGGATAGCTCAAGAGCGTGGCGAATTGTCGGCAGATGGCTTGATGGGTTGCGGGTGCGATCATGGTCACCACCGCCGCTTCGGCGGCTGCCGCCTGCCGAAGCCCATTTCCTGCTTGTACACCTCAGGATCCATGCCGGCCTCGACCGCCTGATCGCGGAGCATCGGCGGAACGACGATCCGCTCCTGGATGCGCGTCAGCGCGGTCATGCGGTAAATCGCATCGATGGTCTCCTTGCTCAGCTGGGCCAGGTCGCGGGCCCGCGCCACGTCGGCATCGGCCAGGTCGCCGACCGAGGCGTGGCGGCGCTGGATGCGCACCGCCATCAGCTTGCGGTAGACGGCCTTGACCTCCTCGGCGTTGCCTCCGGCGAACAGCCCGGCCAGGTATTCGATGGGCAGGCGTGCCTGCTCCAGGGTGGTGAAGAATTCCTCCGCCTGCTTTTGCACCCCCTGGTTGTCTTGTGCCAGCAGCGGTAGCAGCGGCGGCACGTAGAAGAGCATCGGCAGCGTACGGAACTCGGGGTGCAGCGGCAGAGCGATGCCCCATTCTTTGACGAATTTGTAGACCGGCGAGCGCCGGGCCGCCGTCAACACCTGCTCGGGAACCCCAGCCTTGCGTGCCGCCGCCAGCACCTGCGAATCCCAGGGATCAAGGATGAGTTCCCGCTGGGCCGCGGCCAGGTCGCCGTCCTCGCGCAACGCCGCCGATTCGATGCGATCGGCATCGTAGAGCAGCACGCCAAGGTAGCGAATGCGGCCAACGCAGGAGTGGAAACACGCCGGCGCTTCGCCGGCTTCCTGGCGCGGGAAGCAGAGGATGCATTTTTCCGACTTGCCGGTGCTCCAACCGTAGTAGGTCTTCTTGTAGGGACAGGCCGAGACGCACATCCGCCAGCCGCGGCACTGCTCTTGATTGATCAGCACGATGCCGTCCTCGCCGCGCTTGTAGATCGCCCCCGACGGACAACCGGCGACGCAGCCGGCGTTCAAGCAGTGATTGCAGATGCGCGGCAGGTAGAACATCACCATCTTCTCGATGGCGAACATCTGCGCTTGCTCTTCGGCGCGGAGCCGCACCACCCCGGGATCGTTGGCGGCGTAGATGTTCGAGCCCGAGAGGTCGTCGTCCCAGTTGGGACCGGCCTCGATATTCATCGGCTTACCGGTGACCATAGAGACCGGCCGTGCCGTCGGCTGGTCATCGCCGGCCGGGGCGTTGGTCAAGTCGCCATACGCGTAGGTGAAGGGCTCGTAGTAGTCGTCCATGGTCGGCAGCCGCGGGTTGTGGAAGATCTTCCCGAGCAGCCCGCCCCTGCCGCCCATCTTCAGCTGCAGCTGCGTACCGTTCTTCTCCCAGCCGCCCTGGTACTGCTGCTGATCTTCCCATTGGGTCGGGTAGCCGGTCCCAGGCTTGGTTTCGACATTGTTCCACCACATGTATTCGGCGCCCTTGCGGTCGGTCCAGAGATTCTTGCAGGCGATACTGCAGGTGTGGCAGCCGATACATTTATCGAGGTGGAAAACCGATGATACCTGTGCGCGTGGATTCATCGTCAGAGCTCCCATTCTCGGCGCGGGGCTACCACCTCGGCTCCCCTTGGAGCTTACGCACCAGAATATACGTGTCGCGGTTGGTGCCGGTTGGCCCCCAGTAGTTCCAGCCATAGGTGAACTGGCCGTAGCCTCCGAGCATCAGGTTCGGTTTGAGTCGGATGCGATTGAGGCTGTTGTGCCCGCCGGCACGTTTGTTCCCGCGCAGCGGCGACTTGGGCACACCGATGGTGCGCTCGGGGGAGTGATAGATGAAGGCAATGCCCGCTGGCAGTCGGGCGCTGACGACGGCGCGGGTCACCACTACGCCGTGATCGTTGAAGACCTCGACCCAGTCGTTGTCGACCACGCCGATACGCGCCGCGTCCCGGTCGTTGATCCAGAACGGATGACAGCCGCGCGACAGGGTCAACATGCGGAGGTTGTCGCCGTAGGTGCTATGAATGCCCCACTTGCCGTGCGGGGTGAGGTAGTTGAGCATGATGCTCTTCTCGTCGGATGCAGTGACGATGAGATCCTGAAGCACATTCGGATCAGGCTTGGGCTTATAGGTCGGCAGCTGTTCGCCGGCGGCGATATAGCCTTCGTGATCGAGATAGAAGTGCTGGCGCCCGGTCAGGGTTCGCCAGGGGACCAGGCGTTCGACGTTGAGGCAATACGCGGAGTAGGCGCGACCGTTGTTGGTCAGCCCACTCCAGCAGGGGCTGGTCAGCAACCGCCGCGGTTGCCGGTCGAGATCGGCGAAGGTGGTACGTACAGCGCGGGTGTCTTGCGCCAAGTCCGTCAGGCGCAGGCCGACCTTTTTTTCTTCCGCTTCGAAGGCGCGCCAGGCGATCTCGCCATTGGTCTCCGGGGCCAGGGCCAGAATGAGGTTAGCAGCATCCTTGGCCTCGGCCAGCGACGGGTATTGCCCTCCGTTCCACTCGACGGTCGGGCTGGTCCGCTTCAGGTCGTCGTAGCAATCCTCAATCGACCAGGAGAGGCCGTGGGCACCGATGCCGTTCTGCCGTGCGCCGGGACCGAAGGAGACAAACCGGTTGTATAGATTGACGTAGTCGCGCTCGACCACCACGAGGCCGGGCATGGTCTTGCCGGGGATCGGTTCGCATTCGCCTTTGCTCCAGTCCTTCATGGTCGGCTGGGCCATCTCTGCCGGCGTATCGTGCTGCAGCGGCACCGCAACGATGTCGCGCACCGGCTGGGGCAAATGGACTTCCGCCAACTGGCTGACCTTCTTGGCCAACGCCTTGAAGATTTCCCAGTCGCTCCTCGATTCCCAGCAGGGGGGGACGGCGGCCTGCAGGGGATGGATAAAGGAGTGCATGTCGGTCGAGTTGAGATCGTCCTTCTCGTACCAGGTGGCTGTTGGCAGAACGATGTCGGAATAGAGCGCCGAGGTATCCATGCGGAAGTTGAGGTCAACGACCAGGTCGAGCTTCCCTTCGGGCGCCTGCGTGTGCCATGCGACTTCTTTGACCGACTCCTCAGCCGTCTCCGGTGCCACGGTGTTGGTGTGGGTGCCGAGGTAATGCTTCAGGAAGTATTCGTGCCCTTTGGCGCTCGACATCAGGGCGTTGCCGCGCCAGATGAACCAGACCCGCGGCCAGTTCTCGGGGGCGTCGGGGTCCTCGACGGCGAACTTCATCTTCTTATCCGCCAGTTGCTTGACCGTCCAGGCGACGACTTGCTGAGCGTCGGCGGCGCCGGCGGCCTCGGCCTGCTTTACTGCCTCGGACGGGCTACGGTCGAACTGGGGATAGAACGGGAGCCAGCCGTTGCGCACGGCGCGCACCTGGTGGTCGATGGTGTGGCCGGCGGTGATCGCGTTCCTTTCCGCCACCGGGTTGATGCGACTCTCGTCGGCGGTGCGCTCGTAGCGCCACTGGTCGCTGTGCACATAGTGGAACGACGGGGTGTTCTGAAAGCGGGGCGGTCTCGACCAATCGAGCGCCCCCATGATCGTCGACCAAGGCGCCACCGGGGCAAGTTTTTCCTGGCCGACGTAGTGGTTCAGCCCGCCACCGTTCTTGCCGACGCAGCCGCACAGCATCAAGGCCGTGATGCCGGCGCGGTAAATGAGGTTGGCGTGGTACCAGTGGTTGACGCCGGCGCCAATGATGATCGAACATTTGCCTGCGGTCTTCTCCGCGGTGGACGCCCACTCGCGGGCGAACTGGATGACGTTGGCACGGTCGACGCCGGTGTATTTCTCTTGCCAGGCCGGGGTGTACGGGCTCTGTTCGGCATTGTAGTCCTGCGGATAATCGCCGGCCAGGTTGCGGCCGACGCCGAACTGGGCCATGGCCAAATCGAAAACCGTGGTCACGGGGACCCGGCCGCTGACGGTTTCGAGGTAGCGCACCGGAACGCCGCGCCGCGCCACCTGGCCCCCACTGAAATCGTCAAAGGCGACCTGCAGTACCTCCACGTGGCCGTCGGCAATGCCGTCGAGCAGTGACAGCGCCGGCGCGAGCACGCTGCCGTCCTGGCCATCTATCATCTGCAGGTTCCACTCGCCTTTCTTCGTCTGCCAACGGAAGCCGAGGGTGCCAAGCGGCATGCGTGGCTGCCCGCTGGTCTCGTCCCAGACCACGTATTTGAAAGGGGCGTTTTCCTCAGCCTTGTATCGCTCCAGGCTTGCCGCCGTCACCATGCGTCCGGGGCGGAGACTACCGTCCTTTTCGGTCAATTCGATCAGAAACGGCGCATCGCTGTAGCGTGTCAGATAATCAAGGAAATATGGCGTCTTCTGCTGATGGTGAAATTCGTTCAGGATCACGTGGTTGACCGCCATCCAAAAGGCGCCGTCCTGGCCGGCGTGGACCGGAATCCACCAGTCGGCATGCTTCGACGTCATGCTGAAGTCCGGGGAGAGTACCGTCACCTTCGAGCCGTCGTGGCGTGCCTCGCCGAGGAAGTGCGCATCCGGGGTGCGGGTCATGTTGACGTTGGAACCCATGAGGGCGATGTATTTGCTGTTGTACCAGTCGGCGCTCTCGGCAACGTCGGTCTGCTCCCCCCAGACTTCGGGAGACGCGTTGGGCAAGTCGCAGTACCAGTCGTAAAAGCTCAGGTTGACCCCGCCCAGAAGCTGCATGAAGCGGGCGCCCCCGGCAAAGCTGAGCATCGACATGGCCGGGATCGGCGAGAAGCCGGTCAGGCGATCGGCGCCGTACTTCTTGATGGTATAGATGGTCGCGGCCGCGATGAGCTCTTCGACCTCGTCCCAGCTGGAGCGGCGAAACCCGCCCTTGCCGCGGGCCTGCTGGTAGCTCTTGCGGTGCTGCGGCTGCTCGACGATAGACGCCCAGGCGGACACCGGATCGGTGTGCGTGGCTTTCGCCTGACGCCAGAGGTCGGACAGAACGCCGCGCAGATACGGGTACTTCACCCGTAACGGGCTGTACAGATACCAGGAGAACGCGATGCCGCGCTGGCATCCCCGCGGTTCGTACGGGGGAAGTCCGGGTTCCAGTGGCGGATAATCCGTCGCCTGTAGCTCCCAGCCCACGATGCCGTCCTTGACGTGGACGTTCCAGGAGCAACCGCCGGTACAGTTGACCCCGTGCGTACTGCGCACCACCTTATCGCACTGGTTGCGGTTACGGTAGAACTCTTCCTGGGCCCTGAACTTGGGTCCGAGGATGTCCTTGATCCAACTCATCGCCGCGCACCTTTTCCTTCCCGGACCCGTTTCAGTAGCGGCTGCCGCACACCCTGCAGCCGTCGCCGACCCAATCCGCCAAGCAATCCGAGAAACGCCGCTAAAGCCACCACCGCATGGGTTCCTAGAGCACCACCGGCCCCTCCGGCCGGCAGGCCATCAACCTGCGCGAAAAAAGATGCCAGGTCGGCCTGTTCCTGGGGGGTCAGAGGGTGGTTCGCAAAAATCGGTTTCATGCTGGGATACGGCAGCGTTTTCAGGACGGAGGCCGCGCCAGCTTTTCCGAATTTCTTCCAGAGCGCCGTCAGGTCCGGACCGAAGGTGGCGCCGGCGGCACTCCCTACAGCGCTCGCGGCAATGCCGTGGCAAGCCAGACAGGGGGCGCCTCCCTGGGCAAACGAGACCGTTCCCGCATAGAGCGCCTCTCCGCGCGCGGGATCGCCGGTCAGGGTCGCCGCCTCGGCTGGCGCTGCACTTGGGGCAGCATGGTGCTGCACCTCAGCGGGGGAAGCCAGGTAGGCCAGGACAGCTTTGATCTGCGCGTCGGTCAATTCGAGGGTGGGCATGGGGATACCCTGGAATCGCTCCGTGAGCTCCGTGGCCACGGGATCCCCCGCGGCAATCTTTCCAGCCGGGTCGCGAATAAAGTCCGCCAACCACTCCGGCGGCCGGCGCCCGGTGACGCCGGCCAGATCTGGCCCCATGGGCTGGTCGCCGCCGCCGATGGTGTGGCACGCGGCGCAGTCCTGTTGAAAAACACTCTCACCCTGTTCCGCCAAGGAATTCTGGACTGCGTCCGCTCTGGCGGATGCCAGAGAAATCACAGCACCGATCAGGAGCACCCCGGTCGGAGACCATTTTGTGCTGGCCATTTTTCACCTCGCCGAACCGAAACAAATCGCAAGACGGCAAAGAAACAGAACACCGCTTAACGCCCGCGGCCGCCCACACCCCGAACAGCGGTAGAGATCGGCAGTGCAAGCGCTGCGCCTTTGATACACCTACGGAAATACCGGGCTGATTTCGCAGTTGCCGTAACCGGCGTTCTCGAAGGCGGGAAGCGCCGCGAAGATCATGCGGCCGGCCCGATTCGCGCTCCAGGGGACACGCCAGGCCTTCCGACCGGCTGGGTAGCGGCCCATAGCGTCGGCCAATCGCTCGGCGAGCCGCCACGCCCGCACCGAATGCACGCCTGTCCACTGCGGTTGAAGCTCGCCCCAAAGGCTGGTAGCTGCGACACGTATGGCCTTCGACGGCGCCAGCGGACCGGACGAGTACTCCGCCCTGGCGGCCGGTGCCGCGTGCGCCCCCGCCGTGTACATTGCGCGCATCAGTCTGCGCACTGGTAAGGAGATTCGCGGCCCGATCGATCCGCGGGAGTTGTTGGTGCAGTCGCACCGCGACCGGCATCCCGCCGATATCGCCGTGCAATTCCTGGCGAGCCGTCTGGTGCAGTTTACCGGCCACGATCGCGCCGGTTGGCAGCTGATGCGGCGGATCAATCGGTTGGGGCGGCTCCTGGCCCAGGCCATGGGCGGGCTGACCGGGAGCACCGCGGTCGAGCGCGGCGTCAAGCACCTGATCGGCGTACCCGACACGCAGGACTATTTCCGCTTTCGGCCGGCGACCCCGCTGGGGAACCGCGCCGTCGCGCGGCGCCTCGAGCGCCTGCGGCGCATGGCGCGCGCTCGGCTGCGGCGGCGTGGGGCCACACCGCGCCTGCAGCTGCTCGTCACCGGAGCGACCGGCTTTGTCGGCCAAGAAATTCTCGCGCGCGCGGCCGAGGACGCACGCATTGCCCGCGTCGTCTGCGTGCTCCGGCCCGAAACCGTGCGCGACCGCAAAACCGGCGCGGTGATGGCCACGTACACGCCAGCGCAGCGCGGCGCACGGCTGCTGCGCCGGCTGCGCATCTCCGGAGCGTCGGCGCGCAAGTTCCGCTTCGTCGAGGGGGATATCGAACAGCCGGGTTTGGGGATACGCCCCGCGGTGGCCGCGCGACTGCAGACCGCACTCACGCACGTCATCCACGCGGCGGCCAGCGTATCGTTCGACGACCCGTACGCGGCGTCGTACCGCGCCAATGTGCTCGGCAACCGGCACGCGCTGGCGTTCTCGCTCGGCTGCCAGTCCGCGGCAGGTAGCGCCTTCGTTGCGCACTTGGCAATCGAGACGTCGTACATCCACGGCCGGACCAAGCCGGCGATCGCCCAGGAGACCGCGTTCGTCTTCCCGCGCAATTTCTACAACAACTACTATGAACTGACCAAGGC
>JAGDMS010000079.1 GCA_017860575.1 Deltaproteobacteria bacterium
ACTCATGTTTCACTCCTCGACCGGGATCGGGCGCGCGGGGGTTGCTCTGCCCACTCCGTGTCTTAGGTGCTGTGACGCACCCGGGCACGCATGTCAAACCCTGCGCTCGCGATGCTCCTCAACGCCGGATCGTGATGCTCGACGGTCCATGCCGCGCGCGCTGCCTGTCTGCCCGAGAAGGCGACGGCCACGGTCGCCGACCGCCGTGGAAACAGGCCGCACTTCCGGTGTTGACACCAATGTTGCTGGCCCTCTACTAATAGAAGGAGAAGCCCTTTTCGGGGTGGAGGAGGGCAAACGCAAGATGTCGCTCGCGTGAGATGCCAGCGAAGCAAAGCATGTCGAGGAGCCTCGGCTTTCGGCGCACTTCACACGCAGACTTACGGACGCGCTGTGCAGACGCCGGCGGACTGCGATGCGAAGCACCGGCCACCGCTCTGCCCCGGCTGGCGCACCCGGATCCACGCATGGCGAAGCTGGATGCGCGTCCCTGGGTAGGCGGCGTGTCCTTGGTCAGCTACGGTGTCCGTCTTGGCGTTCGGGTTGACGACGAGGCGCTTCTGGACCAGCTGCCGTTCTACCTCCCACCGGTGAGGACACGGCCCACGACGCCGGTAGTCGATCACCTGTTTTCCCTATGCACGATCCGGCGCGACGGGACGCGAGCCGAACGGTCCGCGACGCGCGTCTACGAGGGACATCGCATGGTCGCGCGCCGCACCGCTCTCGACCCCAGCATGCAACTGGACCTCCTGCGCTCTTGTCTGGAGTTCCACATCGCCAGTACGGCGCAGTCGTGGCTCTTCGTCCACGCCGGTGTGGTGGGGTGGCGTGGCCGGGCGATCCTGATCCCCGGGCGGAGTCGGAGCGGCAAGACATCCTTGGTGACAGCACTGGTGCGCGCCGGAGCAACCTACTATTCGGATGAGTTGGCCGTGCTGGACGGGTTGGGACGCGTGCATCCGTGGGCGCGCCCGTTACGGATCCGCAGACCGGGCGTGCTGCCGCAATCTCACCCGGTGGAAACATTGGGAGGCCGGGCGGGGCGGCGGCCGCTGCCCGTGGGGCTGATCGTGGTGACGGCGTACCGTGCCGGGGCGCGCTGGCAGCCGCGTGCCCTCTCGCCGGGCCAAATGCTTCTCGCCCTGATGGAGAACACCCTCATGGCCCGATCCCGTCCGGAGCGGACGCTGAAGATCCTGGCCCGCGCTGTCCGCGGAGCGCGGGCACTCAAGGGGCGGCGCGATGAGGCGGAGGCGCTGGCGGCGACTTTGCTCTCGAACGAGAGTGTAGTAACACGTGACGGAAACCGAAGTCGGCATCGCACCGCAGAAGAGGAACTCGTATGAAGCCACGCGCGAAACGTAACGGTTTGGTATCGGAACAGCTCGAGGACGAGCTGCTCGTCTTCGACCCGGATCGCGGGCGCGGACATTGCCTGAACCGCACCGCCGCGCTCGTCTGGCGCCGGGCCGACGGCGAACACACCGTCCCCGAACTGGCGGCGATGTTGCGCGAGGAGCTCGATCCCGTGGCGGACGAGAATCTGGTCTGGCACACCTTGGACCGCTTGAACGCAGTCCATCTCCTCGAAGAGCCGCAGCCGCGGTCGCCTGAGGAGATGCGCGCATCCCGGCGCGAGTTCGTCCGCAAGGTCGGATTGGTGGGCGTCGTGTCCCTCCTGCTGCCGTTGGTGACTTCGGTCGCGGCGCCGGCACCAGCGCAAGCCGGAGGAGGTTCAGGGAGTTCGTCCGGGTCCAGCGGCAACTGTAGCGCGGCCTTGTCCCTGGCGGAGTGGTTCAAGACGAAATAGGGCAACTTGCCGGTGCTCACCGTACGACCTGATTGTGCCGGTCCGGCCCTGCACCTTGCGCGTGGCGATGCTTGATCGGCCCAGGTTCCAACCGCATCTGCAGGTCGAAATCGTCCCGGGAGAAGGGGTCGTCCTCCTGTCCGAGACACAACAGGTCATTCTGCCGGGGCTGCTCTACGCGCTGGTGGCGCCGCACCTCGATGGCCGCCACAGCCTAGACGCCATCGTGGCCGCGCTGCGCGGGCGGGCGGCGTCCTCCGAGATTCGAGGCGCCGTCGAAGAGCTTGAGCGCCAGGGCTTTCTGACGGAGTTCCGCGGCAACGGGGGAATGGGCGAGGCGGCGCTGTGGGCGAGCCACGGGGTCGATCCAGGTGTGGCGCAGCAGCGTCTGGCCAAGTGCGCGGTGTCGGTCGCCGGCGTCGGCGGAGTCACCGTGGAGCCCTTCCTGGCGGCCCTGTGCGCGCTGGGCGTCCGCGTTAGCCCCAACGGCCAGCGCCAGATTGTCATCACTGACGACTACCTGCGCCCCGACCTGGAGCGCTACAATCAGGAAGCGCTGGCGGCCGAGCGCGAATGGCTCCTGGTCAAGTTGGTCGGCTGCGTCGTCTGGCTCGGGCCCGTCTTCCGGCCGGGGCGAAACGCGTGCTGGGAGTGCCTTGCCCAGCGCCTCAGGGCAAACCGGACCGTCGAACGTTTCCTGGCGCAGCGAAACGGGCGAGCGCAACCGCTGGCGCTGGCACGGGCCTCCACGAGCGCCACGGAGCAGATCGCTACGCATCTTGCCGCGTCCGCTGTGGCCGCGTGGCTTGCCCGGGACGAGGCGCCGGAGTTGGACGGAACGGTCGTGACGTTCGATCTGCGGTTGTGGCGCACCGAGACGCATCGGGTGGTCTGGCGCCCGCAGTGTCGCGCCTGCGGCGATCCGCCGGAGATCACGAATACCGCCGCGCGTCCCATCGTGCTCGAGAGCCGGCGCAAGACGTTCACTCTGGAGGGTGGTCATCGCACCCGCACGCCGGAGGCGACGGTCGAGCGGTACCAGCACCACGTCAGTCCCGTCAGCGGCGCCGTGCCCAAGCTGGCGCTAAATGGAACGCAACGGGATGGCGTCATGCACGCCTATGTCGCTGGTGCCAACCTTTCGCGTCCGCCGCGGACGCTCGACCTGCTGCGGGAGGGGCTGCGCAGCCGCACGGGCGGGAAGGGGGCGAGCGATGCACAGGCGCGGGCGAGTGCGCTCTGCGAGGCGCTCGAGCGATTCTCCGGCGTGTTCTGCGGCGAGGAGCCACGCCGCCAGAGGCGCTTCGTGGACCTCGGGGACGCGGCGATCCACCCCAACGCGTGCATGGGCTTCAGCGATCGCCAGTACCGCGACAGGGATGCCTGGAACGCGCGCGGTGAACTGACGCAGGCCGTGCCGCTGCCGTTTGACGAGGAGGCCGTCGTTTCATGGACGCCGGTCTGGTCGCTCACCCGCAACGAGCCTCGCTACCTCCCGACTGCATTCTGTTTCTACGACTACCCGGTCTTCCCGGAGGCTGCGTACTGCATCGCCTGCTCCAACGGCAATGCCGCCGGCAACACGCTTGAAGAGGCCATCCTGCAGGGCTTTCTCGAGCTGGTGGAGCGGGATAGCGTCGCTCTCTGGTGGTACAGCCGGGTGCGGCGGCCGGCAGTCGCTCTCGACAGCTTCGCTGAGCCCTATCTGCGGCGGGTGGAAGCGTATCTGGCGGAGCGGGGACGCGATCTCGCCGTCCTGGACCTGACATCGGACCTCGAAGTCCCGGTCTTTGCCGCGATAGCGCGGCGAGGCGACACGTTCCCGGAGCAGATCGTCTTTGGCTTCGGGGCTCACCTGGATCCACGCATCGCCGTGTTGCGAGCGGTCACGGAGCTGAACCAGATGCTCATGCGCGTCCTGTGGGCCAGCGAGCGCGCGGAACCGAGTTCGCCTTCCGATGGTGAACCGAGTGTGCGCGAGTGGCTGGAGACGGCGACGCTGGCGGAGCACCCCTATCTGGCGCCAGACCCGGCACGTCCGCAGCGCACTGCCGCGGACTACGCGCAGTGCTGGTCGGATGACCTCCGCCAAGACGTGCAGTACTGCCAGGCCCTCGTGCAACGGTGCGGGATGGAGTTTCTCGTCCTGGACCAGACGCGTCCCGACATCGCCCTGCCGGTGGTCAAGGTGATCGTACCCGGACTCCGGCATTTCTGGCCGCGGTTTGCACCTGGCCGCCTCTACGACATCCCGGTCCAGCTCGGCTGGCTTTCGGAACCGTTGAGCGAAGCGCAGCTCAATCCAGTCGCGATGTTTCTGTGAGGAGATCGCCTGTGGTTTGGTCATGGGAGGGCGCAATTCCGGACGATGCGCGGAAGTCCGTGTCAATGGACGGAGTGCGGTTGGCGACGCTGGTGCCTGTCGCCGCAACCTTCGAGCCAGCGCCGTGTGGGGTTGCCGGCGGGTGCGCCTACGCGCTCTCGCGCTTTGCATACGTGCGCGCCGACGGCGGGGAGATGGTGCTCGAGTCGCCGCTGGCGCGCGCGCGGATCGCGCTGCACGACTGGCGTGCGACGGCGATCGTCCATCTCTTGGCTGGACCGCAGCGGGTCGAGGATATCCGCGCGCGGATGCCGTCCGTCTCCGAGGAGGCGACCCGGGCTCTGGTTGCGCTGTTTCTGGCGGCGCGGATGGCGTCGGAGGCGACCGCGGTTGGGCGCTGTGCGGCGGACGAATCGGTCGCGCTGCGATCCTGGGAATTTCACGACCTGCTCTTTCATGCCCGTAGCCGAGGGGGGCGACATGGCCACCCCGTCGGCGGCACCTATCGCTTCCTCGGTGACCTCGATCCGCCACCGGCCCTAGCGCCGATTGCGGCCACGAGGCCCGTCGAGCTGTGGCGCCCAGATCTGCGACGGCTGGAAGCGGCGGATCCGCCGTTTGCGTGTGTACAGGAGGCGCGGCGTTCGATTCGTGTCTACGATGAGCGACCGCTGACGGCTCGTCAGCTCGGCGAGTTCCTCTACCGTGTCGGTCGAGTGGCAGACTATTGGGAGGACGAGCTGCCCACGCCGCGCGGCTCCGTCCGCATCGCCTCGGCGGCGCGCCCCTACCCGACCGGCGGCGGTTCCTACGAGCTCGATCTCTACGTGTCGGTGAACCGGTGTGACGGCCTGGACGCGGGCCTCTACCGCTACGACGCCGAGCGTCACAGCCTCCAGTCGCTGGCGGCGGCGCCCGAGGACTTCGATGGGCTGCTGAGTGATGCGAGCCTCGCGACCAGGATCCCGAGAGCGCAACTCCAGGTCCTGATCGTGATCGCGGCGCGCTTCCAGCGGGTGACGTGGAAGTACGGCTCCATCGCCTACAGCTTGATCCTGAAAGATGTGGGGGTGCTCTACCAGACAATGTACCTGGTTGCGACGGCGATGCGCTTGGCCCCGTGCGCCGTGGGCTGCGGGAATGCCGATCTGTTCGCCCGCGCGACGGGCGTCGATTACTATGCCGAGACATCCGTGGGCGAATTCCTGCTCGGTAGCAAAGAGACCGAGGGATAGCCGTGCAGCGTAGCCGGAATGCGCTTGCTCCCGCTCGCGCACTCCCGTAGGTCACCGCACATGGACGATGTGCCCCGCTTCCTGCGCCTGTGCCTGCGGGCCCGACGCGATCCGGCGGCGCGCGCCGCAATGCGGGATTGGGCGGCGCGCGGGTCCCCGGACTGGACCGAGGTGACGCGTCTCGCCCGGGTCGGTCGGATCGCTCCCCTGCTCCACGGCGTTCTTCGCGACGAGACCTTCGTGCCCCCGCAGGTGCGGCGCCGTTTCCGCCGGGCGTATCTGAGCAACGCCCAGCGCAACCTGATCCTCCTGCGCGAACTCGAGGCGACAGTCGCGGCTCTCGACGCCGCCGGCGTGCCGGCGATCGTCCTCAAGGGCGGTGCTCTCGCGAAGGTGGTGTATGGCAACATGGCCCTGCGATCGCTGATGGACGTCGACCTGCTCATCCGACACGAGCATCTCGGTGACGCACTGCGCGTCCTCGCCCAGCGCGGGTTCGCACCGCACCGCCCGGAGACGCGCGACGGCGCCACCGACTACGAGAACGAACTGCTCGTCATCAAGCCGGGTACCGTGCCCGTGCCGCTCGAGCTTCACTGGAGCTTCTTCGACTCGCCGTATTACCAGCGGCGCCTGAACCTCGATGTCTGGTGGCGGCAGGCGGTGCCGTTCACCCTCGGTGAACACCAGGCGTTCATGCTCGATCCGGTGTCACAGTTGCTACATCTCTGTGGGCACCTTCTGCTCCACCACGGCGGCACAGACCTGCTGTGGGAGAACGACGTCGCCGAGTTCGTTGCCCTGTACGGCACGACACTCGACTGGTCGGCTCTGCTCGACCGCGCCACCGCTTGCGACCTCGTCATCGCGGTGCGGAGGGTGCTACTGCCGATCGCTGCGGAAGAACCGGGAGCGATACCGGCGGACGTTGTGGAACGCCTGCGCAGCGCGCGCCCGACGGCGGACGAGCGCCGCATTGTCGGGTACCTTACCGCCGCCGAGCGCGGGGTGGGTCGGCGCTTCTGGTCCGACCTGGCCAGCATGCACCGCTGGCGTGAGCGTGTGGGGTACGCCTGGACGCACCTGGTCCCATCGGCGGCGTACATGCGCGAGCGCTACCGCATCCGGCATCGGGGGCTGCTGCCGTTCTACTATCCGTACCGTTGGTTCCGCGGGCTCGTGAGCTGGTCCAAAGTTCCCCGTGCGCCCGCCCGGAATCACACCCCCCCGCGCACGGCCCGAACGTAGGACGGTACGTCCTTCGGAGCACGGTTGTGGACGAAGCCGGAGTCGAAGTACACGCCCCAGGCGTAGCCTGGAGTGAAGCGGAACGTGGTGGACGACCAATAGAAGGTGGTGGGGGAGGACGCCGTGCAGCTACAACTCGCCAGCATGACGTCCGTGCATTCCGTACACCCCGCCGCATTGTGGAACACCGGCTGTACCATGGGGCCGGCATGCTCGATCTCGTAGTCCACGATGCTCTGCAGCTCCCTCACGTTTGGTACCCGCCAGTCGCAATGATCGGCAAAGCACGGTTGCGTATTGAGCGTGGCGAGAAACTCCGTCACCATCGTGCCGTTCATCGTGAACGGCGGGAACCCCATACCCCACGTGTACACGTTGTCCTTGTCGTGAATTCCACCCGAGTCGTCCTTCTTTTCCCATGTCAGCCCGGTGTTGTGGTCCGTGATCGTGCCGTCGCCGTTGTCCGTGTACGCGAGCGTCGCACCGGCCCGCACGTCGCCGTCGGAACCTGCGCCGTAAGCGGTCGTCTGCCCCGACGCCGGCAACCGTTCCGGCCTGCAGATGCCGTCATCCGAACAGCTCGTGAGGGCGTGGTTCACTGCAGTCAGGACCTCATCGACCGTCACCGCGCCATCGCCGTTACAATCGCCGCAACACTGTGCCCACACACCCCGCGCCGCCAGCGTCATAGCCAACGCGACACCCATGAATCCCCATCGCGCCCTCTTCATGGTGCTCTTGCTTTCCACGTGCGCTCACTTTCATTGACGGATTCCGAACCGGCTGCGAAGGGCCGGAGATCCCCCTCCGCACGGACCCGCACTCCTCGGTCCGTGTGCCGGCACACCATCCATCAGAATCAACCTTGATTTTACGCCGCGCGAGGCGTTGCCGCCACTGCTCCTGATCGGTGCGGGAAGAGGTCCTCGGCGGATGCAGGCCTCCGCGCCTGGAGGCAGCCTCTGACGTTGTGCACTTGCCGCCGGGCCGGGTCCGAACCGGCGCAAACGTGGGCACTACCCGTGACTCGCCGGCTCAATGGGCGCCTCCTCCTCGACCCAGACAAAGTGCGAGCCGCAGTGGAGGCACAGGGCGTCCAGGTAGAGCACCCCGCGCACGCTGCCGAGCGGCCGCCGCTGCTGATGACGGCGGCCCTGGACGTCCTCACAACGATGCGACAGGAGGCGGCCGCGCCCCTCGACAGGCATTCGCGTCGGTAGTTGCAGCGGGGTGAAGGTGACGATGACCAGCATAGGCTCAGCCCTTCAATCGTTCGAAAACGGCACACGTCGCTGACGATTGGTTCAAGGTGGAGGGACGGAGCCCGGGAAGTAGGGGCGAGTGGGACTGATCGACCTGCGGCGGCGTCTTGCGCGCTCATCCGCCAGGGAATGTCCTTTGCCGAGGCCGCTGCGCAGGTTGGCCTCTGTGGCGGCAGCATCAGCCGACCGAACCACCCCTCGAATCGTCGGGCTGACCGCCACCATTCCACTGGCGGTCCGACGTTGCCAAGGCGTCCCACTCGCCCCTCCGTCCCCGGTTCCACACGCAAGCGGCGAAGCCAAATTGTGACCCGCCCGCTTGTCGCTGCCAGCAATCCGTTCTATGTCTGTCCCTGATGTCTTCTACGTACTCCGTAACTCAGGCCCAGAGCCAGTTGCCCGGATTGATCAAGCAGGCTGAGGAGGGCCAACCGGTGCGTATCCGGCGACGAGACGAGACCGTCGCCTTTCTGGTTTCACGCGAGCGCATGGAAGCGATTGTCGAGACGATGGAGATCCTCGCCAATCCTGACGCCATGAAGGCGATCGCGGCGCACCGCCGGGGCCGCACGAAGTTCCTTCCCCTTGCGACGCTCGACGACTGAGCGGCGTGCGCGTCCGGCTGTCATCACAGGTCGTCGAATTCGTGCGCAGCCAAGCGCCCGAACCGAGGCGCCGTCTCCGCGGCGCGCTCCGTAGCCTGGCGCGTGGCGAGGGTGATGTGAAGCCGCTCGAAGGACCACTGCAGGAGTACCACCGTCTTCGGGTTGGATCGTATCGGGTACTTCTCCGGTACGCGACGGCGAAAACCGTTGAGTGTGTCTTCGCGGAACGCCGGAGTATCGTCTACGAGGTCTTCGCGGAGACGTTGATCGATCGCCTGACACGCAAAGCCGAGTAGGGCGCAGGCCGAAGTCCGGTGCCAACCGCGCCGCCTTCGCAACGGCGCCGACCTTGGCGCTACGCGGGGCTCGCCGGCTCGCTCGGCGCCTCTTCCTCGACCCAGACGAAATGTGCGCCGCAATGGAGGCACAGCGCATCCAGGTAGAGGACGCCGCGCACACTGCCGAGCGGCAGCCGCTGTTGGTGCCGGCGGCCCTGGACGTCCTCGCATTGATGCGAGAGTAACCGACCGTTACCCTCGACCGTCATCCGTGAGGGTGGCTGGAGCGGGGTGAAGGTGACGATGACGGGCACGGCCTCAGCCTTTCAATCGTTCGAACACGGCACGCGTCGCTGGCGACTGGTTCAAGGTGTAGAAGTGAATACCTGGTGCGCCGCCGGCGAGCAACTCCCGACACTGGATGGTCGCATGCTCGATGCCGACGGCACGCACGCCGGCGTCGTCCGCGGCCGCGTACAGGCGGTCATGTAGCGGCGCTGGAATCCTGGCGCCGCACATCGAAGTAAAACGCTCGATTTGGTCCACGTTGGTCACCGGCATGATGCCGGGGATGATGGGGACGCTGATGCCGCGGGCGCGCGCCCGCGCGACCAGGGCGAAGTAGTCGGCGCTGTCGAAGAACAGCTGGGTGATGAGGAAGTCGAGGCCGGCGTCCACCTTGATCTTGAGGTGCTCCAGGTCGAGGGCGAGATCGCGGCACTCGATGTGACCCTCCGGATAACACGCGCCCCCGAGGGAGAAGGGGAACCTGCGCTCCCGAATGAACCGCACCAATTCCGACGCATAACGGAATCCGTCGGCGGGCGGCACGCAGTGCGGTTGATCCCGAGGCGGATCACCCCGCAGCGCCAAGACGTTCTCGATGCCGTTGGCCTCGAGCTGCTGCAAAACGGATTCGATCTCGTCCCGTCCGGCGCCGACGCAGGTGACGTGGGCCATCGCCTCGATGCCCAGGTCGTGCTTGATCCGCTGCACCCACGCGACCGTCTTCTGGCGCGTGCTGCCGCCGGCGCCGTAGGTGACCGAGACAAAACTGGGGTGCAAATCGCCCAAGCGCTCGATCGTGCGGAACAAATTGTGTTCCCCCACCTCGGTCTTGGGCGGGAAGAACTCGAAGGAGAAGACCGGTCCGCCGGCCCGCAACAGGTCGCCGATGCGCATGGTTGCGATAACGTACAGGAAAGCGGCCCCGGGGGGCAATCGAACGCGAGCGCTTGCGTCTGGGTGACCCCTCTGTGCATATTCCCGGCTGAGATTGAGGGATGCAGGCGTTGCGGTACGCCATATGGGCCCTTGTTGCTCTCGCCGGTGCGACGGGCCTGGGTATGGTTGCCCTGGTGCGGGGTGAGCCCATCAACGTGGTTTGGCTGCTGGTGGCGGCCGTGGCGACCTACGCCGTGGCGTACCGGTTCTACAGCAAGTTTCTGGCGGCGCGGGTCCTGATGTTGGACGATCGGCGGGCGACGCCGGCAGAACGCCTCAACGACGGCCGCGACTTCGTGCCGACCAATCGCTGGGTCGTCTTCGGTCACCATTTTGCCGCCATCGCCGGTCCTGGACCGCTCATCGGCCCGACATTGTGTGCGCAGTTCGGCTATCTCCCCGGGACCTTGTGGATCATTGTCGGCGTCGTGCTCGGTGGCGCGGTGCAAGATTTCCTGATCCTCGCCGGCTCGCTGCGCCGAGACGGCAAGTCCCTGGGCCAAATGGCGCGCGAAGAGATCGGGGTGCTAGGCGGTTTTGCGGCGCTCGCCGGGGTCCTGTGCATCATGGTCATCCTCATGGCGGTGCTCGGCCTCGTGATCGTCAACGCGCTCAAGGGCAGTCCGTGGGGCACGTTCACGGTCGGCGCCACCATCCCGATTGCCATCCTGATGGGTACGTACATGCGCTTCGTGCGGCCGGGTAAGGTCCTCGAAGCCACGGTCTGGGGGTTGGCGCTGGTGCTGCTCGCCGTCGTGGCCGGCCGCTGGGTGGGGGAAAGCGGCACCTGGGCATCGTGGTTCACCTTCAGCCCCACAACGCTGGCATGGATGATCATCGGCTACGGCTTCGCCGCCTCCGTGCTGCCGGTGTGGTTGCTGTTGGCGCCGCGCGATTACCTCAGCGCCTTCATCAAGATCGGAACGATCGTGGCGCTGGCGCTCGGCATCGCCGTGTACCTGCCGCCGGTCCAGTTGCCGCCGCTGACGCGCTTTACCGACGGTACCGGGCCAATTTTCGCAGGGAAGATTTTTCCGTTTGCGTTCATCACCATTGCCTGCGGCGCCATTTCAGGCTTTCACGCGCTGGTGTCGTCCGGGACCACGCCGAAGCTGTTGCAGCGCGAGTCCGATGCCCGCATGATCGGCTACGGCGCCATGCTGATGGAGTCGTTTGTGGCCGTGATGGCGATGATCGCGGCCGCCGTGCTCCAGCCCGGTGTCTACTTCGCGGTCAATAGCCCGGCCGGCATTGTCGGGGCCTCCCCCGAGGCCGCGACGCAGACGATCTCCGCGTGGGGATTTCCGGTCACGCCCGCGGACATGGCAGCGCTTGCCGCCGACGTGGGCGAGCAGAGCCTGTTCGCACGGACGGGCGGGGCGCCCTCACTGGCGGTAGGGATGGCGCACATTTTCTCCAACACGCTCGGCGGTCGGACCGTCATGGCGATTTGGTACCACTTCGCTATTATGTTTGAGGCCCTGTTCATCCTCACCACCATGGACGCGGGCACACGAGTAGGACGGTTCATGCTGCAAGATTTTCTCGGCCATCTCTGGGAGCCGCTCGGACGCACGAGCTGGTATCCGAGTGTGCTGTTCGCCAGCGCGGGCATGGTAGGCGCTTGGGGCTATTTTCTGTACCAGGGTGTGGTGGATCCCCTGGGCGGGATCAATAGTCTGTGGCCGCTGTTCGGGATCTCGAACCAGCTGCTCGCTGCGATTGCCCTGGCGGTAGCGACCACGCTGATCGTCAAGTCCGGACGCGGGCGGTACGCCTGGACCACGTTGCTGCCGTTGCTGTGGCTGCTGTCGATCACCCTCAGCGCCGGTTATGACAAGATCCTTAGCCCGGAACCGCGCATCGGCTTCCTGGCACATGCTGCACAGCTGCAAGCACGCATTGCCGCGGGGCAGGTAAGCGGGGTGCAACTGGCCGAGACTCAGGCGCTCATTTTCAATGACCGGCTTGACGCCGCGCTGACCGCGTTGTTCATGGTATTGGTGGTGGTGATTGTGGTGGATTCGGTCAGAGAGTGGTATCGGGTGTTGAGTACCGGCAGCGGCAACCTGATGCGCGCCCGCGTGGCGGTGACGGGATAGGGAGGAAGGATGGGTCGACATTGGGGACAGCTTGCATCAGCGGTACGGGCCGTGCTGCGCGAGTGGACTGGTGATGCGGAATACGAACGCTACCTGGGGTGCTGCGGGCAACGCAATGAGCGGCCGCTGGACCGGGGGCGCTTCTTCGCCGTACGGCTCGAGGAGCGCTACGGCAAGCCGACGCGGTGCTGCTGAGATGCGGTGGCTGGTCGCACAGGGTTGAGTGAAACGACGGGTTGAAGACGGTATGGGGTTGCGCACCGGCCGAGGGATCGGATCAGGCCTCGGTGGGCGTGCGCGCCGCACCCATGGGGGGCAGCATGGTCTCCCGTGATTTGACGCCGCAGCAGGGATCGCGAACGCCTTGCGATGCGACAGGACTGCGCGGTCAGCGTGTCCGGCCATCGCGGGGAGCCGTCCTGCGGGTCCGCTGTGACGAGGAAGAGTGGAAGAGTTTGTATGTCAAAGACAATGCTCATCAACATGACGCATGCGGAGGAAAGCCGGGTCGGTATCGTGACCAGCGGCGTCCTCACATCGTTCGAGATTGAATCGGCCAGCAGAGAACATCTCAAAGGCAACATCTACAAAGGCGTGGTGCACCGCATCCACCCGGCACTGGAGGCGGCCTTTGTCGACATTGGCGCCGACCGCGACGCCTTCTTGCCGTTGGACGAGATCTGTTTCCGCAATATGCCCAACCTGCCGCGCGACAACGGCAATGGCGGCGAGGGTAAGCGCCGGCTGCGCATCAAGGAGATCCTCAAACCGGGGCAGGAAATCCTGGTGCAGATTGCCAAGGAGGAGTTTGCTAATAAGCCGCCGACGCTGAGTACCTTCTACTCCTTGCCCGGCCGCTACCTGGTGCTCCTGCCAGGCTCCGATGAGGCGGGTATCTCACGCAAGATCGAAGGGCCGGACCGCAGCCATCTGCGGGAGTTGATCGACAAGCTGGAACCGCCGGACGGCTTCGGCATCATCGTGCGCACCGCCGCTGGTTTCGACCAGGGGGCGCGCGAACTGCAACGCGATCTGCACTATCTGCTACGGCTGTGGGAAAGCATCCGCCAGGCGGCGAACAGCCGGCGGGCCCCGGCGCTCGTCTACCGCGAGCACGATGTCGTGTTGCGCAACATCCGCGACTATTTCACTCCCGACGTCGACGAAATCTACGTCGATAACGAGGAGGTTTACCAGCGCGCCCATGAATTCCTGCACGACGTCATGCCGGGCAAGGAGGGCGTGCTGCATCTCTACAAGGGTGACAAGCCGATCTTCTCGCACTTCAACGTCGAAACGCAGATCGAATCGATCTACAAACGCCGCGTGCCGCTCAAGTCGGGGGGCAGCATCGTCATCGACGGCACGGAGGCGCTGACCGCCATCGACGTCAACTCGGGCCGGTCGGTACGCGGCGGCAGCCAGGAGGAGACCGCCTACCGCACCAACCTCGAAGCGGCGACGGAAATCGCACGCCAACTGCGCCTGCGCGATCTCGGCGGACTGATCGTCATCGACTTCATCGACATGCGCAGCGCCCAGCACACCGCCGAGGTCGAGAAAACCTTCCGCGAGGCCATGCGCGAGGACAAGGCGCGGCACGAGTGCGGCCGCATCTCCCATTTCGGCTTGCTGGAAGTGTCGCGCCAGCGCCTGCGGCCGGCCGCGGCGGCGTCGTCCTATACGGCGTGTCCCATGTGCGAGGGACACGGGTTGGTGCGCACGACGGAGTCGGCGGCCCTGGTGGCCTTGCGCAAGATCCACAACCGCGTCGCCCAGGGGGATGCCGCGGGGCTGCGCGCCGCGCTGCCGCCCGATGTCGCTGTCTACCTGCTGAATCAAAAGCGCGATGATCTGGCGCAGTTGGAGCGGCGTTACGCGACGCGCATTCAGGTCGCGCTCAAAGAGGGCCTGATGCCGCACCAACTGGAGATCGAGGTCCGCTCGCGCCTGGAGGCCGGACAGGGGAAGCTCGCGTCACGCGTCGGTGGCGTGGCTCCGGAGGAAGCCGTCGCCCCCGCCGAGACTACGGAAACGGCGGTCGCGGCGGGAACGCCAGCCACGGGCGCACCGCAGGCGGCAGCGGAAGCCGAAACCCCGCCGCCGCCGGGTAAGCGCCGCCGCCGGCGCCGCGGCCGTCGCCGCGGCCGCGGCCGACAAGGCGCGGCACCGGGCGAGGCACAGGTGACGGAAGGGCAGCCGCCATCGCCGGAAGCGCAGGAAGAGGCCATGGCGCCGATGGCGGTGGAACCCGAAGCGCCGGTGCTAGCGCACCAAACGCCCGAGCCGGCTGGGGGTGGGGAGATCGACGCGCCAACGGCAATGCCGGCGGCACCTGCCGAGACGCCGGAGGTGGTCCCTGCGGCGGTGGCCGAGCGCTCCGGGCCCGCTGTCTCAACTGCCGTTGCGACCGCGGCCAGCGAGGAATTGCCCGCGCCGGAAGAGGCCGGCCCGGGCGCGGAGACAGCCCCCGCGGAGGAGGCGCCGGCGGAAGCGGCCGCGGCCAGCGCGGTACCCGCTGCGATCCCGGCAACGGAGGAGGGGCCTGCGGTGGCCACGCCGCGTCGGCGCCGGAGCCGCGGCGGAACCAGCCGGCGCGGTGGGCGAGGCGGTCGCTCGCGCAAGACCACGGAGCCGTCGCCCGCTGGCGAGGCCGCGGGCCAGGCGGCCGAGAGCAGTGCAGCGGCTGCCGCAGCGCCCGCGAAGCGGGGAGCGCGCCGGACGACGAGACCGACCAGGAAAACGCCCGCCCGGAGTCGCACGGCATCGCGACGGACCCGTCCCAAGTCCGCGCCGACGGAAGCGCCCACGGAGTGACGCAGCCCCGTGGGCGGGTGCAGGACAGGCAAGTTTGCGTCTGTCCGGCAAATAGCTTATGGTTCGCACACCGCAGGGCGCACGTGTTGGATGGGATTTCCGTCGGGCGGACGGCTGCCCGGGCATGAGCGAATAGTCAGCTGATGGACGCACACGATTTTCCTCGGATCAAGCGGCTTCCGCCGTACGTGTTCAACATCGTTGGAGATCTGAAACAGCAGGCCCGGCGTGCGGGGGAAGACATTATCGATTTCGGCATGGGGAACCCCGACGGGCCGACCCCGCCGCACGTGGTGTCCAAGCTGATCGAGGCCGTGTCGAAGCCGGTAAATCACCGCTACTCGGTTTCCAAAGGCATCTACAAGTTGCGCCTGGCGATCACGGATTGGTACCGGCGCCGCTACAACGTCGACCTGGACCCCGACGCCGAAGCGGTAGCCACCATCGGGTCTAAGGAAGGCCTGGCGCATCTCGCGCTCGCGATCATCGGTCCGGGCGACGTGGTGTTCTGCCCGAGCCCGACCTATCCGATCCACCAATACTCCGTGATCATTGCGGGCGGCGATCTGCGCAGTATTCCGCTGATCCCAGGCGAGGATTTCTTCGCCCACCTCGTCGAGGCCATGCGCCAGACCTGGCCGCGGCCCAAGCTGCTGATCCTGAACTTTCCCCACAATCCGACCACCGAAGTGGTGGACCTGCATTTCTTCGAGAAGATCGTCGATTTCGCCCGTGAGCATTCGCTGATGGTCATCCACGATCTGGCGTACGCCGATCTGTGCTTTGACGGCTACCAGGCGCCGAGTTTCCTGCAGGTGCCGGGGGCGAAGGATTTGGGAGTCGAGTTCTTCACGCTGTCGAAGAGCTACAACATGCCCGGCTGGCGTGTGGGATTCGCAGTCGGCAATCCGGCCATGATCGGTGCCCTGGCGCGCATCAAGAGTTATCTGGACTATGGGATGTTTCAGCCAATCCAGGTGGCGGCGATCCACGCGCTCAACGGACCACAGCACTATGTCGATGAGATCTGCCAGGAGTATCTCTCCCGCCGCGACGTGCTGGTCGATGGGTTGAACCGCATCGGTTGGCACATGCCGAAACCCAAGGCGACGATGTTTGTGTGGGCGCCCATTCCGGAACCGTTCCAGGAGATGGGGTCACTGGAATTCTCCACGTTTCTGCTGCGCGAGGGCAAGGTCGCCGTTTCCCCGGGTATCGGCTTCGGCGAGTACGGCGACAAGTACGTCCGCTTCGCCTTGATCGAGAACGAGCATCGCACGCGCCAGGCCATCCGCGGCATTCGCCGCGCGCTCAATGCCGCCGACGCGGCGAAAGTTCGCCAGGCGGGTTGACGAGGGGCGCGTGGCGCGGGAAGTCCGTGTCGGACTGATCGGCTTCGGCACGATCGGTACCGGGGTCATCAAGCTGCTGCAGCGCCAGCACGCCCACATCCAATCGCGCCTGGGCGCGCGCCTCACCCTGGCGCGGATTGCGGATATCGACTTGCGCCGCGACCGCGGCGTGCGCGTCGACCGCCGGGTGCTGACCAGCGACGCCACGAAGATTCTCGACGATCCGAAGATCGATGTGGTGATCGAACTCATGGGCGGGTACGAGCCGGCACGCCGGTTCGTGCTGCACGCCATCAACAACGGCAAGAGCATCGTCACCGCAAACAAGGCACTGCTCGCCGTCCACGGCGCCGAGATTTTCTCCGCGGCGGAGCAGGCGGGGGTCGACGTGGGCTACGAGGCCAGCGTGGGCGGCGGCATTCCCATCATCCGCACGCTGAAGGAGGGGCTGGCGGGCGACCGCAACCGTGCCATCTACGGCATCGTCAACGGAACGTCGAACTACATTCTGAGCACGATGACGCAACGGGGTGGGGAGTTCGCCGCGGTGCTCGGCGAGGCACAGAAACAGGGCCTGGCGGAGGCGGACCCGACCTACGACGTCGACGGGATCGACGCGGCGCACAAGCTTGCGTTGCTCATTCAACTCGGTTTCGGCACCGCCGCGCGCTTCGCGGAAATTCCGGTCGAGGGCATACGGCACGTCAGCCAACGTGACATCGGTTTCGCGCGGGAGTTCGGGTATGTCATCAAGTTGCTCGCCATCGCCAAGCAGGACGGCCAGTACGTCGAGGCGCGGGTGCACCCCACGATGGTCCCCAGCCGGCACCTCCTGGCCGACGTCAGCGGGGCGTACAATGCGATTTTCGTGCATGGCGAGGCCTTGGGCAACACGATGTACTTCGGTCTGGGAGCCGGCATGATGCCGACGGCCACGGCGGTCGTGGCCGACCTGATCGAAGTGGGGCGCAATCTGCTGGCCGGGAACCGTGGGCGG
>JAGDMS010000552.1 GCA_017860575.1 Deltaproteobacteria bacterium
GCCAGGTTCGCCTGGTCGAACTGCTGCTTGAGCCAGTGCGGGCCGGGCGTCTGCAGTATGTCCTTGTGCGCACCGATCTTGTCCGACCAGTTCTTCTGGATCGTCGAGTTCATCAGGGCGCGCACCTGCTTGAAGTTTGCCGTCGTCAGTTCCCGCGTGGTGTTCGCCTGGATGTCACCCCCGGTGGCCGTCCAGTACAGCGAGTACAGATGAGACTGCTCTGGCCGGTGGTTCTTGTGCTGGTCGTGGTGCGAGTAGTTGTCGATCTGCTTCTTCATGATGTCGGTGAGCGTTTTCTTGTTGGAGAACTCGCCACAGACACATAGGCCGTCGTGCACGTCCGGCAGGTTGCCTCCCTTGCTCTGGTAGAAGCGATGAAAGCCGTCGGCCTGGCCCGGGATCCGCGCCGCGCCGCCGGTGGGCGGCGTGACCGCATGCTTGAACTTCTTGGCCTCGATCACGAAGACCAGACTGCCGGCCAGTTCACCGACCGTCTTGTTCGCTAGGTTGCCGGTGCCCCTGTAGACGTATTGGCTGTTCGTCGGCTGCTCGATCCAAGTCCAGAGGTCCTGGAAGATGTCGGCCGAGTCCTTCAGGTGGCTCAGCCGGACGATGATGAATTCGGTCGAGCCCTGTACGAAGCCCCGCAGGTCGTCCAGTATGTGCGCGAAGCCCTCCCCGGATGCACCCAGCGTGCGAGTGTCGGTCCGGGTGGCCTTGATGTTCTTGATCAACGGTACCTTGCCCAGCGGATTCGGTGCCGTGTGGAACGATTTGAGCTCGCCGCCGATCTTCTGGATTCGAACGTCGAAGAAGCGCGAGCCTCGCTGAGCCTGGCCCAGCACGGACTCACTCTGTGTGACAGTCTTTGCCGGCGAACTCGCGAAGAAGAGGTCGCGCTGAAACCCGCTCGAGAGGCCGGCATCGTGACTGCCGGGAATGATGACCTGCTTCAGCAGTCTGCCCGCGAGGGGTCCGAGGAAATGCGCGACGGCCACTTTGCCTCCTTGCCGGGCGGTCACCCGGCCAATTTGATCTGGGAAATGCGACTCAAGTGTCGAGGTGTATCAGGTTACCTGGGCTGCCGAGCCTGTCAAGAGTGCTACGCCGGCGCGCCTCAGGTCGCTCACGGCCGCTGACATGAGATGGTGCGGCGCCACGGCGGCGCTGTTGATGTCCCAGAAACGGTACTCGAAGTGGCCGTCATCGACTTCAACCGACACCTGCTCGATCGGCCTTCCTTCCATCATCCGCGCCAGGAATTCCTTGATAATGTTCGGCGGAATGTTAGTCCTCAGGATCGCATCGATCATTCGCCCCCTCGACTCACTCTCAGTGCAGCGCGAAACAACGAGCTTCACTAGATCCTCGCTGTACTCTGCCCCACCACCCGGAGTGTGGCATCAGCACCATATTGATTCAGGACTTGCCGCCCAGATTTCTGTCAGTAGCGTTGAATGCCCGCGGCCACCGGTGCGTGATTGGTGACCATGGGGTTAGGTGCCAGCCCGTAAGGCGTTAGGTAAGCGGTCTGGATCTGTAGGCCCAGACCGTGCGCATCCTCCTCTTCGGCCAGCCCGCGCTGGTAGGACGCAAAAGCCTGAACCTGCACGCCGCGGCTGATGGCGTCCGTCGACACGCCGCCCACCTTCGTCGTCACTTGGGTCCGATTGCCAAACGCGGGGTTGTAGCGCAACTCGCGAGATGACCCGCCGGAGCCGTATACCGACTCGAACCAGGACTCCACCTCGGTCTTTTCCAGCGCTGATAAGGGGTTGATCGCCGAGTACGTGATGGCGGTGCCAATGGCGGTTTCGTTAACGTTGGCCGCATACTCGGAACTCGGCCGAAGTTTTCCAGCCACGACCTTGGCCGTCACCAACATACCCTTGGCCCTGAACTGCTCGGCAACCAGTCGCGCCATGCGGAACCATTGCTCGCAGTGGCGCGCCTCGTGCGTGATGGTGTCGGCAAATTGCGCAATGGCCATACGGCGCAATCGCAAGTCCTCGGCCGGGTTGGCCGGCACCGTCGGTGCAATGTCACTAGCAAGGGTTTCGTTGACCTGTAGTGTCCAAGGCTCGTAGTCGAACCGGCCGTTGAGTCCTTGGGCGTCAAGATTTTGCACATCCAGCGTTGGCGCGTGCACACCATAATTGGCCAACCGCGCCACCACGACATTAGCGATGTCGGAGCAGCGCTGGGTGGACGTCTTGCCGTTCCAGTTGGCATTGGTTTCCAGGGTTTGCATTGCCTGGACGATGGCGGTGACGTCCCCCGCATTCCTGATTCCAGTAGGCATGCTCTGAATCTCCTATGGTTGACAGAACGCGGTGTCAGCGTGCGGGCTGCGCAGTTGACGTTCTAGAAACGATACTCGAAGCGGCCGTCATCGACGCCAACCGACACCTGCTCGATCGGCTTTCCTTCCATCATCCGCGTCAGAAACTCCTTGCTGATATCCGGCAACATGGTATTGGTCAGGATCGCATCGATCATCCGCCCGCCCGATTCACTCTCGGTGCAGCGTGAAACGACCAGCTTCACCACATCGTCGCTGTACTGGAACGGAATCTTGTAGCGCGCCTCGACCCGCTTCTTGATGCGGTTCAACTGCAGCTTGACGATCTTGCCCAGC
>JAGDMS010000080.1 GCA_017860575.1 Deltaproteobacteria bacterium
GCGCGCCATCGGCAACGGGAAGAGCGTCGTCACCGCGAACAAGGCGCTGCTCGCTGTCCATGGCGCGGAGGTCTTCTCCGCGGCTGAGGAGGCGGGCGTCGATGTGGGCTACGAAGCCAGCGTGGGCGGCGGCATCCCCATCATCCGCACCTTGAAGGAAGGGTTGGCCGGAGATCGCAACCGCGCCATTTACGGGATCGTCAACGGGACGTCGAACTACATTCTGAGCACGATGACGCAACGGGGCGGGGAGTTTGCGGCCGTGCTCGGTGAGGCACAAGAACAAGGCCTGGCAGAGGCGGACCCGACGTACGATGTCGACGGGATCGATGCGGCGCACAAACTCGCCTTGCTCATCCAACTCGGTTTTGGCACCACGGCGCGCTACGCCATCAAGCTGCTGGCGATCGCCAAGCAACACGGCCAGCAAGTCGAGGCGCGGGTCCATCCCACCATGGTGCCCAGCCGGCATCTGCTCGCCGACGTCAACGGGGCGTACAATGCCATTTTCGTGCAGGGCGAGGCCCTGGGGAACACGATGTACTTCGGTTTGGGAGCCGGGATGATGCCGACCGCCACGGCCGTACTGGCCGACCTCATCGAGGTGGGGCGCAATGTGCTGTCCGGCAACCGCGGGCGCATCGCGCCGTTGGGCTATCCGCTGGCGCAGCAGCGGCAGGTGCCGATCAAGCCCATGGATGATCTGGTGAGCGAGTACTATCTGCGCTTCATGGTCGTCGACCGGCCGGGCGTATTGGCGAAGATCTCGGGGATTCTCGGCCGGCATCACATTTCGATAGCCGCCGTGATCCAGCGTGAACGTGAACACGGGGCGAGTGTGCCGATCGTCATTCGCACGCACGAGGCGCGTGAGCGCGACTTGCGTCGGGCGCTGCACACCATCGACCGCCTGCCCATCGTGCGCGCCCGATCGGTGCTGATCCGCATCGAGGATAGCCTCGGCCAGTAATGGCCCGGCGCCACCGTCACGCGGGGTGAGCCAAGGAGCGCTTGGCGTATGCGGCGGGTGTGCGTGTTTTGTGGGTCGAGCCAGGGTGCCCGCGCGTGCTACGCCGACGCGGCGCGCGCATTGGGAACGGTCCTTGCGCGCGGACAGATCGGCTTGGTCTACGGTGGTGGCCGCGTCGGTTTGATGGGCGTGTTGGCGGACACGGTGCTGGCTGCCGGGGGTGAGGTCGTGGGGGTCATTCCAGAAGCCATGGTTCCCAAGGAACTGGCGCATGAAGGGCTGACGGGTCTGCACATCGTCGGATCGATGCACGAGCGCAAGGCGTGCATGGCGGAATTGGCGGACGCCTTCGTGGCGTTGCCCGGTGGGTACGGTACGTTCGAGGAGTTCTGCGAGATCGTCACGTGGGCGCAACTCGGCTTACACCGAAAGCCGTGCGGGTTGCTCAACGTTGATGGCTATTACGACCGGCTGCTGGCACTCTTCGATCACGCGGTCGCCGAGCAGTTCGTGCGGCCCGCACATCGGTCACTGGTGCTGGAAGAACGCGATCCGGAGCGGCTGTTGTTGCGGCTCGCGGCGTACCGCGCCCCCGCATTGGAGCAGTGGATCGGGCGCGAGGAGACATGAGAGGACGTGCGGGCTTGCGGGCGTGAGGGCTTGTGAGCCGATCCCGCATTGACAGCGATCGCATGCCAGGATACACAGAATGCGACTGAGCCGCGTCCGATTGCAGCGGCAGGAAGCCTTTAAGCTGGTCCCGCGAGGCCAGGAAGGGTGATGATGACGTTCTCAATCCCCATACGGAGCTTGTAAGACCTCCTCGGTCACGAGGGGGTTTTTTTGTATCTACCATGGCGTCTGCCGAACGCATTGTCATGGATGCGCAGGCCGTCGAGCGGGCCCTGACCCGGGTGGCGCACGAGGTGCTGGAGCATAACAAGGGTACCGACGGATTGGTGCTCGTGGGCATCCGCTCGCGCGGCGTGTACATCGCTGAACGGCTGCGGAACAAGATCCGCGCGATCGAAGGCGTCGAGTTGCCGATGGGGATCATGGACATCACCCTGTACCGTGACGATCTCAGTCGCAGCAAGCAGCGTCCGGAGGTCAAGGGCACGCAGATCCCATTTGCGGTAGATGACAAACGCGTCGTGCTGGTCGACGACGTGCTGTTCACCGGACGGACCATCCGTGCGGCGCTGGACGCGCTGATGGACTTCGGCCGGCCACTCAACGTGCAGCTGGTCGTGTTGGTCGATCGCGGGCACCGCGAGCTGCCGATCCGTGCGGACTATGTCGGCAAGAATCTCCCGACCGCCGTCAGCGAGTCGGTCCACGTGCGGCTGCAGGAAAGCGACGGGTGCGACGAAGTGGTCATCGCCCGCGCGGAGGAGCGCTAACATGCCATTCACACATCGGCATCTGCTCGGCCTCGAACATGTCAGCAGCGACGACCTGATTCACCTGCTCGATACGGCAACGTCCTTCCAGGAGATCTCCGAGCGTGAGATCAAGAAGGTCCCCACCTTGCGAGGGAAAACCGTGGTCGGGCTGTTCTACGAGGCCAGTACGCGGACGCGCACCTCGTTCGAGATTGCCGCCAAACGCATGAGCGCGGACTTCGTCAGCCTTTCCGCTTCGACCAGCAGTGCGACGAAGGGGGAGACCTTGCTGGACACGGCCCGCAATCTTGCGGCCATGCGCCCCGACGCCATCATTCTCCGCCACGGCTCCTCGGGAGCGCCGCACTTCCTCGCGGCGCATCTCGATTGCGCCATTGTCAACGCCGGTGATGGCGCGCATGAACATCCGACGCAGGCGCTGCTCGATCTGCTCACCATCCGCGAACGCAAGGGACGGCTCGCGGAACTCACGGTTGCCATCGTGGGAGACATCCTCCACAGCCGAGTGGCGCGCTCGAATGTCTTCGCGCTGCGGACCCTCGGCGCACGTGTGCGGCTGGTCGGCCCACCGACGCTGCTGGCGCCGGAACTGCGCGACTGGGGCGAGGTAACCAGCGACCTCGAAGAAGGCGTGCGCGATGCCGATGTCATCATGATGTTGCGGCTGCAGTTGGAGCGGCAGGGCAAAAATTTCTTCCCGACGGTCGACGAGTACTCGCGCTACTTTTGCCTGACGGAACGCGCGGTGGCGCGCGCCAAGTCGGACGTCATCATCATGCATCCCGGCCCGATCAACCGGGGGGTGGAGATCGCCAGCGATGTGGCTGACGGACCGTACTCCGTGATCATGGATCAGGTCACCAACGGCATCGCAGTCCGGATGGCCGTGCTCTACCTGCTCATCAATCGGAGCCGGGCGGAAGCGGAGGGTGCCACCGACAGCGCGGCACCCGTGCCCGCCGCCGAGGTGGAAGCGGCGCCGACGCGATTACGGAGGAAGGCGGGATGAGCGGTGTGGTGGTCATTCGCGGTGGCACGGTCATCGACCCGGCCAGTGGCCTGCACGCGCGGCGGGACGTTGTCGTGCGGGACGGCCGGGTGACCGAGGTGTCGGATGCGGTCGGCGCCGACACGCTGGCGGACGCAACCGTCATCCCCGCGGCGAATTGTCTGGTGCTGCCCGGACTGATCGACATGCATGTCCACCTGCGCGAGCCCGGCTATGAGTACCGGGAAACGATCGAAACCGGGACACGCGCGGCGGTGACGGGCGGCTTCACGGCGGTGGCCTGCATGGCGAACACCAATCCGGTAAACGACAACGCCGCCGTCACCGAATACATCCGCGAACGGGCGCAGGCCGCCGGTTTGGCGCGCGTCTACCCCATCGGCGCCGTATCCAAACAGCTGAAGGGCGAGGAGTTGGCCGAGATCGGAGAGATGCGCCGCGCGGGCATCGTGGCGGTGTCCGATGACGGCATGCCGATCATGAACGGCGGCTTGATGCGGCGCGCGCTGGAGTACACCGCCATGTTCGGCCTCCCGGTCATTGTCCACGAGGAAGACCGCCTGATCGCTGCCGAGGGTGTGATGAACGAGGGCGCCATGTCGCTGCGCCTCGGCTTGAAAGGCATGCCGGCTGCCGCCGAAGAGGCGATGATCGCGCGCGATTTGACGCTGCTGGAGCGCACGGGCGGACGCGTGCACGTGGCGCACGTGAGCACGGCAGGCGCGGTCGAATTGATCCGCGCGGCAAAGCAACGGGGACTGCCAGTCACCGCCGAAGGCGCGCCGCACCATTTCACACTGACGGAGGCGGCGGTGGAGGGGTACAACACCGCCGCCAAGATGAATCCGCCTTTGCGGACGCAGCGTGACGTTGAGGCGGTCCGCCGCGGAGTGGCGGACGGCACCATCGATGCGATTGCCAGCGACCACGCGCCGCATCACCGCGACGAGAAGGAAGTGGAGTTCGACCGGGCCTTGAACGGTGTGGTTGGGTTGGAAACCACACTGCCGCTGGCTTTGCGCTTGGCCGACGAGGCCAAGATTCCCCTCGATACGATTGTGGCGGCGATGACGATCAATCCGGCGCGCATACTCGGGCTGCCGCTCGGGACCTTGGCCGTTGGCGCGGACGCCGACATCACGGTCGTCGATCCGACGCGAGGCTGGACGGTGCGGGCGAGTGGATTCCGCTCGAAGGGCCGGAGCACGCCCTTCGAGGGTATGGAGATGCGCGGACAAGCCGTGGTCACGATGGTCAGCGGTCGGATCGTCTGGCGGGCGGACGCGTGAAACGCAGTGCCCAACGATCTGCGCTAGGCGAGAGACGAATTGCGATGAGCGATCTGCGATACGCGTCTTTTCTCACGGGAGGCCGGCCATGAAGGCGTTACTGGCACTGGCCGATGGAACGGTCTTCACAGGTTCTAGCTTCGGCGCTAGCGGCGAGGCGAGTGGCGAGATTGTCTTCAACACGTCGATGACGGGGTATCAGGAGATCCTCACGGACCCCTCGTATTGCGGTCAGATGGTGACGATGACGTACCCCGAGATCGGTAACGTCGGGGTCAACCACGAGGACGTCGAGTCGCGCCGGCCCTTCGTCCAGGGGTTCATCGTCAAGGAGTACTGGGAGACGCCGAGCAGCTGGCGTGCCCAGCAGAGCCTAGCGGCATACCTGCAGCAACATGGCATCCCCGGCATCCAGGGCATCGACACGCGGGCGCTGGTGCGCCACATCCGCACCCACGGCGCACAGGAGGCGGTGATTTCCACGGCTGACCTGGATCCCGCCAGCCTCGTGGCGAAAGCTAGGGCGTTGCCGGGCCTTATCGGACGAGACCTGGTGAAGGAGGTCACCTGTGCCGAGTCGTACGACTGGAACGAGGGCACGTGGGCGCTGGGCGTCGGTTATGCCAGCGGCCCCGCCAAACAGACCCGGCCGAAGGGCAGAGGGCGACGGCCGAAAGCCCCACTCGTGGTCGCCTATGATTTCGGAGTGAAACGGAACATCCTCCGGAATTTGGTTCACATGGGCTGCCGCGTGCGTGTGGTTCCGGCAAGCACCAGCGCTGCCGACGCGCTGGCGCACAAGCCGCAGGGGATCTTTCTCTCCAACGGTCCCGGGGATCCGGATGTCGGTCCGTATGCCGGCATCGTGCGCGACCTCGTCGGCAAGAAGCCGATCTTCGGCATTTGCCTGGGGCATCAGATCCTCGGCCTGGCGCTGGGGGGCCGCACCTACAAGCTGAAATTCGGCCACCACGGCGGCAATCAGCCGGTGATGGATCTGACGACGCGCAAGGTGGAGATCACCTCGCAAAACCATGGCTTTGCGGTCGACATGGATTCGCTGCAGGGGCACGTCCAGTTGACGCACGTCAACCTCAATGACCGTACCGTGGAAGGACTGGCGCACGCCGAGCTCCCGATTTTCTCTGTCCAGTACCACCCCGAGGCCTCCCCAGGCCCCCATGATGCCAACTACCTGTTCCAGCGTTTCGTCGAGATGATGCGGTGATGACGGTGAAAACGCATATCCCATATCGCGTATTGCAAATGGCTTCTGTACTCAGCGCATGACCAGTGTAATGCTTGCTGGTCGTGATTTCTCGGCCATCGGCGACACGCGATATGCGAATGGCGCTAAGCGATAAGCGATAAGCCAAAACATGCCCAAACGTACTGACATCAAGAGTATCCTGCTGATCGGCTCCGGGCCGATTGTGATCGGCCAGGCCTGTGAATTCGACTACTCCGGCACGCAGGCATGCAAGGCGCTCAAGGAGGAAGGGTTCCGCGTCATTCTGATCAACTCCAACCCGGCAACGATCATGACCGATCCGGACATGGCGGATCGGACCTACGTCGAACCGATCACCGCCGACGTCTTGGAGCGCATTCTCGATGCCGAACGACCGGACGCATTGCTGCCGACGATCGGGGGGCAGACCGGCCTCAATGCGGCCATCGAGCTCGCCGAGCGCGGCATCCTGGAACGGTACGGGGTCGAGTTGATTGGCGCGAAGTTGCCAGCCATCAAGAAGGCCGAGGATCGGGATCTGTTCAAAGTCGCGATGGAGCGCATCGGCCTCGACCTGCCGCGCAGCGGCTACGCGCGCAACATTGACGACGCGCGTGCCATCCTCGATCGGCTCGGCCTCCCCCTGATCATCCGCCCGTCCCGGACCCTGGGTGGCACCGGGGGCAGCATCGCGTCGAGCGCGGAGGAGTTTGACGAGCAGTTGCGTCGCGGCCTGGACGCGTCGCCGACGCATGAGGTGCTGATCGAGGAATCCATCGCCGGCTGGAAGGAGTTTGAACTCGAGGTCATGCGCGACGGCAAGGACAACGTCGTCATCGTGTGTTCGATCGAGAACTTCGATCCCATGGGCGTGCACACCGGCGACAGCATCACGGTCGCGCCGGCGCAAACGCTGACAGACAAGGAATATCAGATCATGCGCAACGCCGCGGTCGCCATCATCCGCGAGATCGGCGTCGATACGGGAGGGTCGAACATCCAGTTCGCCGTCCATCCGGACACCGGCCGCCTGGTGGTGATCGAGATGAATCCGCGGGTGTCGCGCAGCTCCGCGCTCGCCAGCAAAGCGACGGGCTTCCCGATCGCCAAGATCGCCGCCAAGCTCGCGGTGGGCTACACGCTCGACGAGATCCCCAACGACATCACGCGCGAAACGCCGGCATGCTTTGAACCGACGATCGACTACGTCGTCACCAAAATCCCGCGCTTCACGTTCGAGAAGTTCCCGGAAGCCACCGACGTCCTCGGCCCGCAGATGAAGTCGGTCGGCGAGGTGATGGCGATCGGACGCACTTTCAAGGAATCGCTGCAGAAGGCGATCCGCTCGCTCGAAATCGATTCCTACGGATTCGATGACAAGGGCCGTGGCCCGCGCGCGGTGGACCGCGCCGCTTTGGAGGCGCGCTTGCGCGTCCCGAGCGCCCGGCGCCTGTGGCACGTCGCGGAGGCGTATCGGGAGGGCTTCACCACCGCACAGCTGTACGAACTCACCAAGATCGATCCCTGGTTTCTCGATAACATCAAACACATCATCGACGCCGAGGGAGCGATTCGCGGCGCGGTGCAGTCTGGGCGGACGCTGGCACCCGAGCTCATACGCCGCGCCAAGGAGATGGGGTTTTCCGACCTCCGGCTGGCGCAGCTGACGGACCGCTCGGAGGCGGACATCCGGGACGCACGCGGGGCCGCGGGCATCCGCCCGGTGTACAAGATGGTGGACACGTGCGGTGCCGAGTTCCCGGCGTTCACCCCCTACCTGTACTCGACCTATGAGGACGACGACGAGGTGGGCGTGACGGCGCGGCGTAAGGTCATGATCCTCGGCGGTGGTCCGAACCGCATCGGCCAGGGCATCGAGTTCGACTACTGCTGTGTCCATGCGGCGTTCGCGCTCAAGGACGACGGCTTCGAGACGATCATGGTGAACTGCAACCCGGAGACGGTCAGTACCGACTACGACACCTCCGACAAGCTGTACTTCGAACCGCTGACGCTGGAGGACGTGTTGAGTATCGTCGAAGCGGAGCGGCCGGAGGGTGTCATCGTGCAGTTCGGTGGGCAGACGCCGTTGAAACTGGCGGTGCCGCTCGAGCAGGCGGGCGTCCGCATCCTCGGGACCTCCCCCGACGCCATCGATCGCGCCGAGGACCGCGAGCGTTTCGCGACCCTCTTGTCCAAACTGGGGCTGCGCCAGCCACCCAACGGTATCGCTCGCAGCGTTGTCGATGCCGTGCGGGTCGCCGATCGCCTCGGCTATCCGGTGTTGGTGCGCCCCTCGTACGTGCTCGGCGGACGCGCCATGGAGATCGTCTACGAGGAGGAGGACCTGCGACGCTACATGATCCGCGCCCTCGACGCGGCGCCCGAACGGACGATCCTCATCGACAAGTTCGTCGACGATGCGGTCGAGCTGGACGTCGATGCCGTCTCGGACGGGACGCGGGTCGTCATTGGCGGGATCATGGAACACATCGAGCGGGCGGGCGTGCATTCGGGGGACAGCGCCTGCTCCCTGCCCACCAAATCGATCCGCCCGGACGTACTGGCGGAGATTCGGGTGCAGGTGGAGGCCCTCGCCCTCGAGTTGGGGGTCGTGGGGCTCATGAACGTGCAGTTCGCCATCAAAGCAGACGACATCTACATCCTGGAAGTCAACCCGCGCGCGTCGCGCACGGTGCCGTTTGTGAGCAAGGCGATCGGCGTGCCGCTGGCGAAGGTCGCGGCGCGTGTCATGCTCGGCAAGACACTGAAGGAACTGGGCTGCACCCACGAGATTGTGCCGCAGCACCTGTCGGTGAAGGAGGCTGTCTTCCCGTTCTCGAAGTTCCCCGGTGTCGATACGCTGCTGGGCCCCGAGATGAAATCCACCGGCGAAGTCATGGGGATCGGTGCGTCGTTTGGCGCCGCGTTCGCCAAGGCCCAGATCGCGGCCGGGACGATGCTGCCCACACGCGGTGCCGTGTTCATCAGTGTGCGTAACGAGGACAAGGAGCCCGTACTGCCGACGGCGAAGCGCCTGGCAAACGCGGGATTCCAGCTGGTCGCCACCAGCGGCACGGCGGTGTTCCTGCGGGAACATGGCCTGACCGTCGAGAGCATCAACAAGGTTGCCGAAGGCAGTCCGCACATCGTCGATGCCATTCGCCGTGGCGTCGTGGCGATGGTCATCAACACGCCAAAAGGCTTCGGGCCGCAGTTGGATTCGTTCTCCATCCGCCGCAGTGCGCTTGAATGCCGCGTGCCGTACTTTACGACGGTGGCTGGGGCGGAGGCGGCAGCGGAAGGTGTGGAGTTGCTGCAACGGGAAGCGCTCGGGGTCCGGCCCCTGCAGTTGTACCATCAGGCGATGGAGGCCGAGGCGACGCGGCGACGGGGCGCCGCCGCACAGTGACGTGTCAGGGCGACCGTGACGGTCGGCACTCGGCCGGCGGCGGGAATTGCATGCGCTGCGGTGTGGGACGGTGCTGACGACCAGGCGATAATGGGATGGCCGCCATCGACGAGTTCCTCAATGCGGTGGTGTCGCCGCTGAACTATTTGGCGACGGCATCGGCCGAGGCTGCGGCCCGCACCCGTTTGCCCGGTGCCGCCCTGGCGGCGCGCGGTCGGGCGCTGCTGAGCGGAGTGGGCGACGGGCGCGTCCGCCAGGATCTCGAGTCCCTCTGCGAAGAGTTGGCGTCCTGGGAGGACGTCGCACCGGAGGAGTGGGCCGCGCACCTTGACCACTGCCGCGTCCTGGTGGAACGGCTGCGCGGAAGCGAGTCTGTCGATGTTCTTCGGAATCGTACTTCGGCACGCTCAGAACGAGCGGTTGCGGTGTCGATTTCAACGGGACATTCCGCTCACCCGAAGCCTGTCGCAGGGGGGGGGCGACGTGTTCCGCGGGACCTGGGTGGACGGGAAGCGGTCCCTCCCTACCGCCGCAGCAGCGGTGACGCGGCGGACCATCTCCGGGCGCTGTCGCAGTCGGTCCAGTTCGTTCGTGGGATCGGCCCGCGGCGCGCCGAGCAACTCAAACGGCTCGGCATCGCGACCGTCGAGGATCTGCTCTACCACGTGCCGTTCCGCTACGAAGACCGGCGCACGTTGACCACCATTCGCCAGCTGCGGCTCGGCGAGACGGCCAGTGTAATCGGCGAGATCCAACACCTCGCGGAGCGCTACGTTGGCCGGATGCGCCGGCGCATCCTTGAGGGCGTGCTGCGTGACGATACGGGCCTGTTGGCGCTGACCTGGTACCACCAGGTGGCGTACTTCCGCGACCGCTATCGGGTGGGACAACGCTGCCTGGTGCACGGGAAGGTCGAGGGTGGGGTCGGCGGAACCAAACGTATGGTGCATCCCGAGATTGATGTGGATCCTGACCTCGACGCCCGCGGCATCCTTCCAGTATACAACAAACCCACCAGCGTCAGTGTCGGTGCCATGCGGAAAGTGGTCCAGCAGGTGGTCACGGACTGGGCCGAGCGCTTGCCGAGCGTGCTGCCGCAGGCGGTCGTCGAGGCCGCCCGCCTCACCGATCTGCAGCAGGCCATGCGGCTGTTGCACCAGCCGCCCAGGGATGCCGACATTGACGCCCTGAACGCCAGCCGCTCGGTCGCCCATCGTTCGCTGGTGTTCGATGAGCTGTTTTTCCTGCAACTCGGCATGGGACTGCGCCGCCGCGCGGTGGAGCGGGAAACTGGCTTGCAGCTGCCGGACCGGGGGCAGTTGGCCGGACGCTTGCGCCAGTTCATGCCCTTCCGGCTGACCGGCGCCCAGGAACGGGTCCTGCGCGAGATCGAAGCCGACATGGCGGCGCCGCACCCCATGCACCGCCTGGTGCAAGGGGATGTCGGCAGTGGCAAGACCATCCTGGCCTTGTTCGCGGCGCTGCGGGCGATCGAGAACGGGTATCAGGCCGCCTTCATGGCGCCGACCGAGGTCCTGGCCGAACAGCACTACAGTACGATCGGTAAGTTTGCCGCGGCCCTCGGAATCAGTACGACGCTGCTTACGGGCGAGTTGACCCGCGCCAAGCGACGCGCCGAGTGCGACCGCATCGCGGCCGGTGAGGTGCAGTTGGTCGTGGGGACGCACGCGCTGATTCAGGAGGGTGTCACGTTCAAGGGGCTCGGGCTCGGCGTCATCGATGAGCAACATCGATTTGGCGTGCTGCAGCGTGCGGCCCTGCGGCGCATGGGTGGCAACCAGCGCGTCACGCCGGACATTCTGCTGATGACCGCCACGCCCATCCCGCGGACGCTGGCGATGGTGGTGTATGGGGACCTCGATGTGTCCGTGCTCGACGAACTGCCGCCCGGGCGGCAGCCGGTCCGCACCTTGCTGCGGCACGAAGGCGAACGCGCGCAGGTGTACGATCTGGTCAAACGGGAACTTGACGATGGCCGGCAGGCGTACGTGGTGTACCCGCTGGTGGACACCTCGGACGCGGTCGAACTTCGGGACGCCACCACCATGGCGCGGGAGTTGGCGCGCACCGTTTTTCACGGGTACCGCGTCGGGCTGGTGCACGGCAAGATGAAGGCGAACGAGAAAGATGCCGTCATGCGCCGGTTCAAGGCGGGCGACCTCCAACTCCTGGTCAGCACGACAGTGATCGAGGTCGGGATCGACGTCCCCAACGCGACCATCATCGTCATCGAGAACGCCGAGCGCTTCGGCTTGGCGCAATTGCACCAACTGCGCGGGCGTGTTGGTCGCGGCGACGGCGCTGCCACGTGTGTGCTGCTGACACCGTTCCATCGCGGCGACGCCGCCGTGCAGCGGCTGCAGGCGCTGGCCCGGACTGCGGACGGCTTCCAGATCGCCGAGGTCGATCTGGAGATCCGCGGACCGGGCGAGTTACTGGGCACTCGGCAGTCTGGCCTGCCGGATTTCCGTGTCGCCAACCTCATCCGCGACCGCGGCATTCTGCAGGACACGCGTCGCGCCGCCGACATGTGGTTGGAGGCGGACCCACGGTTCGAGCGGCCCGAATCGCAGCCGCTGCGGGTGGTGCTAGCGCACCGCTGGGCCGGACGGTTGGAACTGGCGGAGATCGGCTGATGCATGCGGTGATGCAGACGGCACTCTGGGTGCTTGCGTTGTGGGCGTTGACGGCGCCCGCGCGCGCGGAACCGGCGGCCGAGCGCGGGAGAGTGATCTTTGCGCTGGCCGGGGGCTGCGGCTGCCATACCGCGAAGGAGGGCCCGGTCGGCGCCGGTGGCGGGAAGATCCCGACGCCGTTCGGTACGTTCTTTGGCAGCAACATCACGCCCGATCCGGACACCGGTGTCGGGCTGTGGAGCGACGACGAAATCCGTGCCGCGATTCGGACGGGCATCGCCGGCAAGAAGGGGGCGGAATCTCCCGCCATGCCGTACTACTACTACGCCGGGATGGCCGATGACGACGTGGCCGACCTGATCGCCTACCTGCGGACGCTGCCTCCGGTGCGCCGTCCGAATCAGTCGCCGGACGGTGGGGTGCCTCTGGCACGCGTGGGTTTCCGCCTGTGGCGGATGCTGTTTTTCCGGCCGCAGCCGGCGCCAGCCACGGCGCCAACGGCACCAACCGAACGCGGGCGCTATCTTGTCGATCACGTGGCCATCTGTGTCGACTGCCATACCCCGCGCAGTCTGCTTGGAGCGCCCGACCGCTCGATGTATCTCGCGGGCCTGAAACACGGGCCTGGTGGGGGCGCGGTGCCCAATATCACGCCCCATGCGACAGGAATTGCCGAGTGGGATGCCGATGACATCGTTACCGTGCTCACCCGCGGGATGCTGCCGAACTTCGACAACGTGCAAGGCCTCATGGCCGATGTCGTCGAGGGGCACGGCGGCGGCCTCGGCTACAAGGATGCGCCGGAACGTGACTGGCGTGCGGTTGCGGCGTACCTGCGAACGGTTCCCCCGATTGACAATAAGGTGAAGGGCAAGTAGCACCGGTGGAAATGCTGCGGGCGAGGAGACGTATGCGAATAGCGTGGATCAGCGGTGCGATTGTGTTGTGTTTCGGCGGCGTAGCGGCAGTGCGCGCCGCGAATCCCTCTACGGATCTGCCGGCGGGGCCGATCCGGGACCGGCACGAGTTGATGGAGGGCATCGGCAACAATGCGAAAACCATCGGCGATGCCCTGAAGGCCGGAAACACCGCTCCGGTGGTCGTGGCGGCGGAACAGATTCAGCGGGACGCCGGGCGAATCACGGCGCTATTTCCATCCGGGAGCACGCACCAGAAGTCGCGAGCGAAGGCGGAGATCTGGCAGAACTGGGCGAAGTTCGAGGGCGGTGCCAAGGACCTGCAAACCACCGCGGCGGCATTGGTGGTGGTTGCCAGAAGCGGCGGTGACGTGCGCGGTGGGGCCCAGGCCATGTTCGACACCTGCAAGTCGTGTCACGATCAATTCCGCATTCCCGAGAAGCAGGGATAACGAGCACCGCACGGGGCGGTGCAGCCCCCCGCAACCGTCGCGCTGCACCGCCATCGCCGCAGCCGGCTGACGCCTGGGACGACCCGCGCCTCGTCGGTGCGGCGGTGACGGTTGTGGCGGCCGCGGTCTACGTCAACGCCCTCGCCAACGGCTTGGTCTGGGACGATCCGATTGTCCTGACCCGCCAGTTGCTGGCGTTTCGGGGTGTCCGCGACCTCGTATTCTTGCCGCGCAACATCCCGCAGTTCAGCCCGGATTATTATCGGCCGCTGACGATCCTGTCGTATCTGCTCGATCGAGCGATCGCGGGGGCCAGTCCGTTCATGTTCCACCTGTCGGTGGTCGTGTGGCACGTCATCAATACCTACTTGGTCTTCCGCTTGGGGTTGCGCCTGTTTCGCGACACGCCGCTGATGACACGCACGGCCGGATTGAGCGCCGCCTGTTTCGCGGTCCATCCCATTCATACCGAGTCCGTGGCCTGGGGGGCTGGACGCTCGGACGTTCTCGCGTGTGCGTTTTCGCTGGCGGCTGCGTTGGTCTACTTTTCCGATCGCCGCACCGCGGGGTGGCGCGCAACGGTCGCCGCACTGCTGGTGCTGACCGCCGTTCTTGCCAAGGAAACCGCGGTCAGCATGTTCGTGCTGCTGCCGGTTGGTGGTCTGGTATTGCACCAGCCTCCATCGCCGGCCGCGCCGCGCGGTGGACGCGCGGCGCGCCGACGGCGAGGCGGACGCGCGACGCCGCGTGCCCCGGGCGCTTGGCAGGACGGTGCATTTGCAGTCGGGCTGGTGCTGTACCTGATCGCCCGGCATGCGGCGCTCGGGAGCGTGCTCGGACCCACAACCCGAGCCGTTGACGATCTGGGGCCAAAGCTCCTCGGAGCAGTCGGGCATTACATGGTAAAACTGCTGCTGCCCGTGCGGCAGAGCGCGTATATTTCCGACCTGCCGACGGGTCCGCTCGCCCTGTCGGCCATCGCCGCGACGGTTGTCGCGGTGGCTGCGGGAGCGGTGATGGCATGGCGCCGCGGTGCGCAGACGGTGGTGTTCCTGTTGCTCTGGATAGGTGCGACCCTGGCGCCGTCGCTGGCGATCGTGAGCAAGATTCCGGAGGCCCCGGTGGCGGAGCGCTACCTCTACTTGCCGTCGGTCGGCTACTGCTTGCTGCTCGGCTACGGCGTGGTGTACCTCGTCGCGGCGACGGTGTCACGGCCCGGGCGTCGGGCGCTTGCCGCGGGAGTTGGCCTGCTCCTCTGTGCTGGGGCGGTCGCAACGGTGCGGCGTAACGCCGTGTGGCGCAACAACCTGACCCTGTGGCAGGATACCGCGGAGAAGAACCTGACCGACGGCCTGCCGATGCGCAGCTTGGCGACGGCGTACCAGCAGAGCGGTGACGCCGCCAAAGCGGCCGAGTATTTCCGCCAAGCGCTGCAGCGGCGCAATGACGGCGGCGGACGATTCACGATCTACAACAACCTGGGCAGCCTGGCGCTGAATGACAAGCGGTTCGATGAAGCGGAGCAGTTTTACCGGGCGGCCCTCAGCAGCAGTCCACAAGCGGCCGATGCACTCTACAACCTTGCCTTGATCAGCTTGACGCGCGCGAAAGAGGACGGCGGTGGGCATGACGAGTCGTGGAAGCGGCAACAGCTGCTCCAGGCGCGGCCGCTCCTCGAACAGGCACAGCGCGTGAGTCCGCTCGATCCGGAGATCTATCTCGCCTTGGGGGAGGCCCTCAATCTCCTCGGCGATCGTGCCGGGGCGCGCGCGCACTACGAACGGGCGCTCGCGCTCGGCCTGCCGCCGACGACGGACAGTGCCGTGCGCGACATCCTGACGCAATTGCAGTGACCGGCCTTACTCGCAAGTCATAAACGAATCCGCTATCGATGAAAGCAGTGCTATGGGAAAAACCCTCTTAGAGAAGGTGTGGGCGGCACATACGGTGCGCGAGCTGCCGTCGGGGCAGACGCAGCTGTTCATCGGGTTGCACTTGATTCACGAGGTCACGAGCCCGCAAGCGTTCCAGATGATGCGCGAGCAGGGCCTGAAAGCGTTGTGCCCGGAGCGGACGTTCGCCACCGTCGATCACATCATTCCCACCGATACCCGCGAGCGTCCGTACACCGACGAGCAGGCCGAAGGAATGATGAGCGCCATCGAGCGCAATTGCCGCGAGTTTGACATTCGCTTTTTCGACGCGGCCAGCGGCCAACAGGGCATCGTCCACGTGCTGGGTCCTGAGCTGGGGTTGACCCAGCCGGGGATGACGATTGCGTGTGGTGATAGTCATACCAGCACCCACGGGGCCCTCGGTGCGGTGGCGTTTGGCATCGGCACCAGTCAGGTGCGGGACATCCTCGCGTCGCAGTGCCTGGCCATCGAAAGGCCGCGCGTGCGGCGCATCACCGTCGACGGCGCGCTGGCGCCAGGAGTGTACGCCAAGGATGTCATCCTGCACATCATCCGCCGTCTGGGGGTGAAGGGTGGCGTCGGTTACGCATATGAGTACGGCGGCCCAGTGCTCGAACGGATGACCATGGAAGAGCGCATGACGGTGTGTAACATGAGCATCGAGGGCGGGGCCCGCTTGGGGTACGTCAACCCCGACGCGACCACGTTCGAGTACGTCCGCGGCCGACAGTTTGCGCCGCGAGCGGAGCACTTTGATCGCGCCATCGCCTGGTGGAAATCCACGGCATCGGATCCGGATGCGACCTACGACGATACGGTCCGCCTGGATGGCGCTGCCATTGCCCCGACGGTCACCTGGGGCATCAACCCCGGCCAGGCCATTGGCGTCGATGAGCGCATTCCGCCGCCCGAGGCCTTTCCTGCCGACGAGCGCGCGGTGGCGGAAGATGCCTACGCGTACATGGGCTTGCGACCGGGCGTGCCCATCCGCGGCACGCGCATCGACGTCGCGTTCATCGGCTCGTGCACCAATGGACGCTTGTCGGATCTGCGCGAGGCGGCGCGCGTGGCGCGGCGGGGCCGCGTGGCAGCCCACGTCAAGGCGTTGGTGGTGCCGGGCTCGGAGGCCGTCGCTCGTGCCGCACAGGAAGAGGGCCTCGATGAAGTGTTCCGTCAGGCCGGGTTCGAATGGCGGCTGCCGGGGTGTTCGATGTGCCTGGCAATGAATCCCGATAAACTGGTTGGCGCCCAGGTCTGTGCCTCGTCGAGCAACCGGAACTTCAAAGGACGACAGGGCAGCCCGTCCGGCCGCACCCTGCTGATGAGCCCCGCGATGGTCGCGGCGGCGGCCTTGGAAGGCGCCGTGGCCGATGTGCGGCAGATACTCGGATAAAGACGCAGATCGCGTAGCGCATGGCGAATGCGGCGTGTGCCCGGTGCTGCGACGGTGGTCCTCCTGGTTCCGGACGCTAGGCGATATACGAGCTGCGGACTGAGGCGATAGGCGAGACACGTACGTATGAGCACACTCATTCAGATCAAACAGGTCACCGGCCGGCCCATCCCGTTGCGGGGCAATGATATCGATACCGACCGTATCATCCCCGCCCGCTACATGAAGGCGATCACGTTCGACGGACTCGGGCAGTACGCGTTTTTCGATGCGCGGTTCGAGGCGGACGGCCGTTCCAAAGGGCATGTGATGGACGACCCACGCTACCAGGCGAAGGGTCCGCGGGTCGGCGTCGTGAACAAGAATTTCGGTTGCGGCTCGTCGCGTGAGCACGCCCCACAGGCATTGCTGCGCTGGGGCATCAAGGCCTTGGTGGGGGAATCCTTCGCGGATATTTTCTTTGGTAACTGCGTGACCCTGGGGATCCCGTGTGTCACCGGTAATGAGGCGGATGTCGCCGCGCTGCTGGCCGATGTCGAAGACGATCCGGCACATGAGCTCAAAGTGGATGTCGCGGCGCTCACCGTCACGTATCGCGGCAAGAGCTACCCGGTTGCGCTACCGGCGGGCGCCCGTACGCAGTTGCTGGAAGGGACCTGGGATGCGACCCGCATCCTCCTGCAGGCGCAGGATCAGGTGCGTCAGGTGGCGGCGCGGCTGCCATACGTGGCTGGATTCGTGAGATGAGGCATGGGATTGCAGATGGGGAGATCAGACGTCAGACAACAGATGACAGACAACAGATAAGAGCCCTCAGACTTGCGGTTCTGACCTCTGGCATCTGTTATCTGCCATCCGATCTCTGTCCTCTGTCTCCTAGTCGGGGTGGACGATGACGGTCCAGCCTCACCTGACGCACGTCGCCTTGTTCGTCAAAGACCCGGCACGGACAATCGA
>JAGDMS010000553.1 GCA_017860575.1 Deltaproteobacteria bacterium
CGTCGCGGTGCTCTCGAGGTATGTATTCTCGCAGTCCATCGTCTGGGTCGACGAGGTGGTCTCGTTAGCGTTCATCTGGTTGACGATGATCGGCACCGCCATCGCCATGTATCGCAACGAGCACCTGCGGCTCACGCTGGTGGTCGAGATGCTGCCGTTCCGAGCGCGCGACTTCGTCAATGCGTTCGCGCTGGTGGCAGTGGCGGCCTTCCTCATCGGCCTGATGCATCCGGCCTACGAGTACGCCAGGGAGGAGTGGGCCATCACGACGCCGGCCTTGAACATCCCGAACAGCTTCCGCGTGGCGTCGATCGGGTTTGGCCTTGCGGCCATGCTGGTCGTGGTGCTGGCCTACGCCTGGAAGACGGTCAAGCCGCGCAATCTGGTCGTCGCGGTCGCCGTCGTGGCGGGCCTCGGCGCGTTGTGCTACTGGCAGATGCCGGCGCTGGCCAATCTGAGCAATGGCATCAACATCGCCATATTCCTCGTTGGGCTGGTCGCGGTCTGCCTCGCGGCGGGCGTTCCGATCGCTTTCTGCTTCGGTCTGGGCGCCTTGAGTTTCCTGACCTTCACGACGCAGATGCCGTTGCTGATCGTGATCGGGCGCATGGACGAGGGCATGTCAAGCATCATCCTCGTTTCGGTGCCGATTTTTGTGCTGCTTGGCTGTGTGCTGGACGCTACCGGCATGGGCAAGGCCATCGTCGACTTCCTTGCCTCGCTGCTGGGCCACGTGAAGGCGGGCATGTCCTACGTGCTGCTGGGCTCGCTGTTCATCGTATCTGGCATCTCGGGATCGAAGGTGTCGGACATGGCGACCGTGGCACCGGCGCTGTTCCCCGAGATGGAGCGACGCGGCAACAAGCGCAAGGAGATGGTCGCCCTGCTTGCCACCGGCGCGGCGATGGCCGACACGGTGCCGCCGAGCATCGTGCTTATCGTGCTGGGCTCAGTGGCCGGGGTGTCGATCGCGGGCTTGTTCCAGGCAGGCTTCGTGGTGGCCATGGTCCTGCTCGTCGCACTCCTGGTTCTTGCGAGATGGAAAGCCCGCCATGAAATCACCGAAGGGCTGCGCAGGGCGCCATGGAAGACGATTGGTCGCGTCGGGCTGATCGCCGCGCCGGCGCTGATCCTGCCGTTCCTGATTCGCAGCATCGTCGGGGGCGGCATCGCAACGGCCACCGAGGTGTCGACCATTGCCGTGCTCTACGCAATGATCATCGGCCAAGTCCTCTATGGCGGCATTACACGCAAGAAGCTGTATGCGATGCTGGTCGAGACCGCAGCACTCAGCGGCGCCATCCTGCTGATCCTGGGTGCGGCCTCGGCCATGGCGTGGACCATCACCCAGAGCGGCGTGGTCCAGCAACTGTCGCAGGTATTGACGTCGTTGCCGGGAGGATGGATGACGTTCATGGCCGTCACGGTGGTGGTGTTCCTCGTGCTGGGGTGCCTGCTTGAGGGCCTGCCGGCCGTGCTGCTGCTGGCGCCGATCATGTATCCCATCGCCAAGAAGCTGGGCATCAACGACGTGCACTACTCGATGGTCATCGTGTGTGCGATGAACGTCGGTTTGATGATGCCGCCGGTCGGGGTGGGCTTCTACGTCGCCTGCCGCATCGGCGGGGCAAAGCCCGATGAGGTGATGACTGCGATCTGGCCGTACCTGTTAGCGCTGCTGATCGGCGTCGCAGTGATTGCCGCGGTACCCACCATCTCGACGATCGCGCTATGAGGTCTTTGTCGAGTCCGTGGTCCCTTCATGATCCGCGACCGCGACGCCAGAACCAGGATGATCGACCGTGCCAAGGTCGCACGCTTCGCAACCGAAAAGTACATGCCAAGGGTGTTGGCCACATGCGCTCGCTGCCGGCGTGGACGAACGAGTCACCCGACCGCGTCGAGCGGGGCATGACCCGGATGCTGCAGAACTTCTGGGGGCCCGGAACATCACCGTTGCCTTCGGCGGTCACACCGACATCCACAACGCGGACCGCCGCATGCTTGTTGCGGACACCCTCCACTCATGACACTGAACAACCAATTTACGCGATGCCCATCTATAACTTGCCCCCCTACGACACCAGAATCGATGACAGCGCATGGGTTGCACCCGGCGCAGCCGTCATCGGCTGCGTCACGCTGGCACGCAACACCAGCGTCTGGTTCAACGCGGTAATCCGCGGCGACAACGAGCGCATCGAAGTTGGTGAGGACAGCAACGTCCAGGAGGGTGCGGTGCTTCACACGGATATCGGCTACCCGCTGCGCGTCGGCCGGCGCGTCAGCGTAGGTCACCAGGCGATGCTGCACGGCTGCCAAATCGGTGACGGCTCGATGATCGGCATCCAGGCCATCGTCATGAACGGTGCCCAGATCGGCAAGAACTGCATCGTCGGCGCCGGCGCGGTGGTGACCGAGGGCAAGGTGTTTCCCGACAACGTCCTCATTGTGGGTTGCCCGGCCAAGCTCGTGCGCGAGCTGACGGGCGCGGACGCCGCGAAGCTCGACAACAACGCCACCGACTATGTCGAGAGGGCGCAGCGCTACAGGCTGACGCTGGAAGCGGCCGGCTGATTCGGCGGCAAATGGTCTTTCGTGCTGCCGGCGGTCGACGTCCGACCGGCGGCTACAAAACGACAGACCCGAACGTCGCCTTGGGGTCGGCAGTTCCAGTTCGGCTGATCGAACCGCAGACGTACCGCCCGCATCGGAAGTCGACCCGAGCCGCAAGACCGCGCGCGACTGCTTTGGAGAACGGGCCCATTCGAGCGGCCGTCGGCCTATGGCGGCTGCACTCTGAGACCGGTCGTTGGCGAGGCGATCTTCTGGCAGCTTGGATGACCGGAAGTGGCCGTGTCGAGCCAAAGTGGGGTTCAGATTTCGCGCCGGAAGCCTGCCATTCGTCGGTGCTCCGTCACAAGATTTTCGAGCGCGCCGTGAAGGACGGCTTGTGGCGTGC
>JAGDMS010000554.1 GCA_017860575.1 Deltaproteobacteria bacterium
CGACCTGGAAGACGCGGCGGTGATCGACGGCTGCTCCCGCTTCGGCAGCTTCCTGCGGGTGGCGGTGCCCCTGACCCGACCGGGCATCGCCGTGTCGGGGATCCTGGCGTTCATCTTCTCGTGGAACAATTTCATCTTCGCGGTCGTGCTGGCCGGTCCGCGTCTGCAGACGCTGCCGGTGGCCATCTTCAACGTGTTGACGTTCGAGCAGATCAACTGGGGGCCGCTGGCCGCCGCCGCGCTTCTGGTCACGACGCCGGTGCTCATCCTGGCCATGATGGTGCAGCGCCACATCATCACCGGCCTCGCGGCCGGTGGGCTCAAGGGCTAAACTCCCTCCGAGACGACCGCAATTGATGCTAGGCCGGTACCTGGTACCGATGACGGGCTAAGTACTGCTAATGATTGAGGCACCTGCGAACTCGTTCGTATTCCGGGAAGGAGGGCAAGCGAGGCAATTGCGCAGGAACCCACCCGCTGCCTCCCGACCGCTCTTCGCACGTTTTCCGTTCCCACCCCTTCGTTCTTGACCGAACGCAATCGCGTAGGCAGGCTACGCGCGCACGGACTCTCCGAGGTTGGGGTAAGCGATAAGGTCTGCGGGGTGTTTTCGCGAGGTGCCGATGCGCGCGCCGTGCGCACCGTTCCCGTCTTCTTGCGGAAGATCCGTCGTTTTTCGTGATCGACTTTCGACCGCCTGTGCGCCGATGGTGGATATCCCGCCATGGACCTGAGAATATTCCTGCCGTCGCTCACCAACCTTCCGGTCTTCTATGCCGAGTCGGTGTTGTTACTGCTCCTGTTCTCGGTCTCGAGCTACGCATTATTGCATCGCCTCCGAGCGGGCCCGTCGGGCGCGCGCCCCGCAGTATGCCTGCGCACTCGTCTCGCCGTGTTGTTGCCGGCGTGGGCCCTCTGGGCAACCTGGGTCGGCTTTGGCGCCTACTGGCTCGGTCTCGCGGGTCTTATCGGGGGCTCTTGGCTCTTCGTGCTGGTGGGCGTCGGAGCCGTCATCGCGTTCGTGCTGTTCACCGTATCGCTCATCTACTGGCTGCGCGGCTGCGTCTGGGCGGACGCGGCGATGGTCTTGGCGATCACGGCGGTTCTGGTGGTGGTTGCGGTGAAGTACACCGTCTGGCTCTGTGAGCCGCTGGGCCACAGTGGATTCGCTGCCGCGCAAGTCTGCGCGGGCCGGCTCTATGCCGAGGGGCGCGGGCGCGCGCTGCGCGATCCCCACGTTGCCACGGACTGGTACCGCCGGGCGGCCGAGGCGGGCAACGCCGAGGGACAATTCCTCCTCGGCACCACGATCCCGGTCCGAGAACAGCGTGAGCACTGGCTGCGCCACGCCACGGCTCAGGGGCATGGCCCGGCCGCGTACGCCCTCTACGTGCTACTCGGACAACGCGACGAGCACCTGAATTGGCTGCAGCTTGCGGTGGACCAGGGACACCCGGACGCCCAATACCAACTGGCACGACGGCTGATCACCGGCAACGCCGCGGCCCGCGACATCCCGCGCGCCCGCACGCTGCTGCAGACGGCCGCGTCCGCCGGGTCGGCCGGGGCGATGCGCGAGCTGGCACTCGCCTACGCCGACGACGGCATCCTGTTCGACCATTCGGACGACCTGTCTCGCCAGTGGGAGGCTCGAGCACTCGCCGCGCCGCGACCGGACAACTTCGCCCCTGAGGACGAACGACACCTCATCGCCGCATTCCCGAACAACCTGGAGCGGATCCGCACCCGGTATGCCGACGCGATCGGTGGCGATCCCGCAGCCTCACAGGCCATTGCCCGCGAGATCCTGGCCCAGACGAATGGCGATGCGACCCTGGAGGCCAAAGCATACGGCTGGCTGGAACGGGCCGCCGCAAGCGGCTCCGCCGACGCCCAATTGGTGGTGGCGGAGTACTACCTGGGTCTGCCGAACGCGACCGGCGCCCAGCAGGAGCGCGGTCGGCATTGGCTGATCACAGCGGCCGACACGGGGCACCCGACGGGGCTGCGCCGTCTCATCGCGGCCTACAAGCAAGGCACCTTAGGCCTGGATCGCGACCTGGAGAAGGCCAAGGCATACGGCGATCGGTTATTCGTGGCGCTGGAAGCCGCCGGCGTGTTGCCCAATCAGGGCCCGTGGCTCTCCGCGTCCTGGGACTACGACGACACGTTGCTGCAGCTCAAACGCGAACGGGAGCAGTACCTTCCGCCGGGAGCGCTGGCCGGAGCCGCGCAAGCCGGTGACTCGGAAGCGCAGTACCACCTCGCCCGCGAGGTGATGCCGCGTGACATCGACGCCGGGATCGCGCTGCTGCACGCCGCCGCCGACGGTGGCTTCGCCGAGGCGCAATACCACGCCGCTCACCAGGTACGCTCAATGAAGAGCACGCCCGAGAGCCTGCGCCGGGCCGTGCGGTGGCTCACGGCGGCCGTGGCGCAGGGCCACCGCGGGGCGATGTACGACCTCGGCACCGTCTACTCGCAGGGCATCAAGGACATCGGATTGGCACGCGACCCCGCGCGGGCCCGCGTGCTGTTCGAGCAGGCACTCGACGGCGGTGGCGAGGTGCTCTACCGCTACACCGGCCGTGACGGGCACGGCTGGATCGTCACCGCGCAGCAAGTGCAGCG
>JAGDMS010000257.1 GCA_017860575.1 Deltaproteobacteria bacterium
GCGGCAGGTTATCGCGCTCGACACCAGCATTGGCAGGGTTCCCTTGGCGAGCGTAGACTACACTGCGCGCGAGGTCATAAGCCCAAGTGGCTGTGCGGCGATACTGGACCACCGCTGGATAATTCGACGAGGTCTCGCGACTCGCGTACAGCGTCGCGTGCGTTAACGCCCCCGGTACGAGGCCCAAGCGCGTGGACTGACCATAGATGGGCAGCGTCAGCGGCGGAAACCCGTACCCAACCGATGTGCCGACGTTGATAGAAACGTAATGGTCTCCGTCAGTTGAGCCTAGGTGAGCGGTGCCCAGTACCGGTCCCAGCTGCGCATCGGGGCGCATTGCCACTAAGCGCCCCCCTGTTGCCACGTAGCCGGTCAGAAGCGCAGCCTGGTCAGCCGTCAGCGGCGTTTCCGCGAGGACGACGAGGCCGACGCCGTTGAGCGAGATGCTGTCGACGGTGGAGAGTTCGACTGTCGTGAACGAATTGATGCCTTCCGCTCGCAGGATTTCGGCCAAGTAGCGCCCGAACGGGTTGGGAGCGCTGCGGTTCACGATCAACAGAATCGGACCCCCCGAAGCTTGGGCGCGAATCAGAAACTGTGTGGCAACTAGCACACTCACGAGTGCCAGAAGAAGGATCCCGCGTCGGCGCATTAGTCCCCCTCTCGAGCCGCAAACCCGTCACAAGGGGTCGGGGCCCGCATCCCAACCCCGCGTAGTGAAATCACTGAAAGCGGCGACTATTGTCAACATCTTGGTGCGCATGTGAAGCCCTGACTTTCCACACCTAGTTCCGTAACGACCTCGCAAGCTGGCACTTACACTGATTCCCGCAAGTGACACGCGAGTCTGTGGGACGGGAGGTGCAGGAATTGTGCCTCTGAATCGCCTCCGTCTGAAAAACCGCAGTTGGGCTAACTTAGCCCGAGGACAAGGCAGTTCGCCTCAAACCGAGTGAGGCCAGGGCATCGGAGACCGCACGGCTCCGCAGGTTGACCCAGCGACGACAGCCGTCTTCCAGAGGGGCTGCACCGTCCACTTGACAGGCCGCACGGTCAAGATAACGTGGTACGCTGTGACGGGACTGGGTGCGCCAAGAACCGCGGCATGGTCACGATGCCTTAGGGTTCTGTACGACGGCCGCTGTCGCGCGACATGTGCCTAGCCGGCCCTCCTGCGTTGTGCGGGTGCTGTGACAGAGTCTATCGTATCCGCACGGAACGGGATATTACCCGCACGCCGGATCCTCACGATTGATGATTCATTTCCCTTTTCTCCAGCCTGCATTGCTGATTCCGACACGGCTGGTCCCTGACGGCGAATTCGAACTGAAGACCAGCGTGCACCTGAACGCGGCCTTGGATTGGATGGTCGTTGCGCACAGACGGTCTGGCGATGGGGGTGTTTCCAAGGGATACGATCTCCTGCGGCGGAGATGGGCACCCTCCTATCCGGAAACGACCGGTTACAGCGTTCCAACACTGCTGAATGCTTCCGTCATGCTTCAGCGTGACGATCTGTCTGCGTTGGCGCTCAGACTCTCGGATTTTCTTGTCCACAGGTCGACACGTGAAGGCGGAGTGGGTCACTGGAAGACCCCCGACCGGCCGGTTGTCTTTGACTCTGGACAGATGATCTTCGGAATGCTCGCCGCCTATAGATTCTCGAACGAGGAGAATTACCTGCAAGCAGCGCTGCACGCGGCCGACTGGATCGTGTCCGTTCAGGACTCCTCGGGCGCATGGCTGGAGTTCCAGCATCTTGCCATCCCGAAAGTCATAGATACGCGCGTGGCGTGGCCACTGGTAGAGCTGTTTCGGATCACCGGACGACACAGCTATCTCCGCGCCGCAACCCGGAATCTTGACTGGGCATTGCAGCAAGAGGATCAGGACGGGTGGTTCCAGAAGTGCGCGTTCACACCGCACGAAGACCCTCACACCCACACGCTCGCGTACGCCATCGAGGGACTTCTTCAGTGCGGGCAGCGTCTCGATATGCCCCGGTACGTTGAGGGAGCCAGGCGTGCCGCGGACGCTCTGTTGGGACTTCAGTGTCCCGATGGACGACTAGCGAGCACCTTTGCACGGGGGTGGCGACCGACGAGTCGTTCGAGTTGCCTGACGGGCAACTGCCAGATGGGCTTGATTTGGATGAGGCTCTACGAGACCACCTGCGACACATCTTACCTGCGGGCCGCCGAGAGAACGATTCGCTTCGTTGCACGCACCCAATACCTGAACCAGTCTCAAGCAGCACACCACGGTGCCATCGGTGGCTCCTACCCCATCACTGGCCGGTATGAGCGCCTGAAGTATCCTAATTGGGCGGCCAAGTTCTTTGCAGACGCACTCATGAGACTGGCTGAGTCAACGTCTAAGAAGCTTGAAACACGCTACCCTGGGTGACAGATGGCAGCTGCAGTCGCGATTTCCCTCCTGGCGCTGCTGATCGTGTCGTTGCAGGCCGGCTATTGGCTATTGCTGGCGATCGCGTCGATGCGGCGGCCGAGGACACCCGCGATACATCCTGCGTTTCCCCTGCGGAGATTCGGCATTCTCGTACCGGCTCACAACGAAGAGGATGTCATCGAGAAAACGGTGACAAGCTTCAACAAGGCGGACTATCCGGTTGGGAGCTTTGAAATCCACGTTGTGGCAGACCACTGTTCGGATCGGACAGCCCTCTTCGCTCGGGAAGGGGGGGCGATTGTCCACGAGAGGAACGAGGGCCCACGCAGTGGAAAGGGAGCTGCGCTGGCATGGTTGTTTGAGCGCGTTCTAGAGAGCGATTCGACTGATGCGATTGTCATTCTCGACGCTGACACACAAGTCGCGCCAGATTTCCTGCGCCAGATGAATTCCCGGCTGGCTCTCGGCGATCAGGTTGTCCAAGGCAGGCATGTGATCAGCAATCCTCACGAGGGGTGGCTTCCGGCCCTGGTCTGGGCCATGTTCACTATCGACAATCGTTTCCAGAACATGGGACGTGCGAACCTGGGATGGTCAGCAAAGAACATGGGGGATTCGATCTGCTTTCTTTCCCATATTCTGAGAAACCTGGGGTGGGGAGAGGGACTCACGGACGATTTTGAGCTCCGTCAGCGCCTGCTGCTGGAGGGCATCAGAATAGCATATGAGCCAGAGGCCTTGGGATATGGCGAGGCTCCCCGCAGCGTGGCAGAGGCGACAGCACAACGCATGCGTTGGCTACGTGGCACGCGGGAATCGAATCGTAAGTACCGCCTCCAACTGGTGCGCAGATGGCTGAAGACTAGGGAGTGGTGTCTGCTTGATGGGGTCCTTCAGACGCTCATCCCATCCTACTCGACGTTGACGATGTTGTGCTTGGGGGCGTCGCTGTGCCATCTTCTGATGGGTCGCTTCGTTGCACCTGGCTTCCCGCCACTGCTTCTCCACGGCTGGCTTGTGATGACTGGGATCTTGATCCTGTACCCCTCTTGGGGCCTTTGGCTGGAGAGAGCGCCGTTGAAAGCCTACCTGATTATCCTTCTGGGGCCGCTCTACGTCGTGTGGAGGACCTGGCTTGCTTTCCGGGCACGCTATATTGTGAGGGATGTAACTTGGCTGCGCACCCCTCATGGACGCGCCAAGTGAAATCGCTGAGAGTCCTGGCAATCTGTGGCACCAGGCCTGAAGTCGTCAAGATGGCTCCTGTGATCCAGGAACTGAAGGGACGCAAGACGCAGGTCGAATGCCTCGTGTGCGTGACGGCACAGCATCGGGAGATGTTGGATCAAGTCCTGCGCGTGTTTTCACTCTGCCCCGACTTCGACTTCAACCTGATGGAACAGGGACAGACACTGAGTCAGATTGCCGCGCGCGTCATGACTGAGGTGGAGAACTTGCTGGCCAGGCTAAAGCCCCACTGGGTCATGGTCCAGGGCGATACCACCACAGTCATGGCAGCGAGCATCGCCGCTCACCACAGCGGTGTCAGGGTTGCGCATGTCGAGGCTGGCCTCCGCACGTTCGATCGCGCGAATCCCTTCCCCGAGGAGATGAACCGCATCATCACAGACCATGTCAGCGACCTCCACTTTGCCCCCACTCGTCTCGCAAAGCAGAACCTGCTGCGCGAGGGTATTCGCAAGGAGAGCGTTTTCATAACCGGCAACAGCGTGGTTGATGCGCTCGAATGGGTGCTCAGGCAACAAGGTCCGACTTCGTCCGATTACGTGACTGTTTTTCCTGATTACAGGCGGGGAAATCACGGCGCGTCGAAGGTGCTCCCACGCAAGAGGTTGATTCTCGTTACAGCTCACCGTCGCGAGAACTTCGGTCCACAAGTCCTGAGCATCTGCCATGCCATCCGGCAGATCGCGGCACGCGGAGACGTCGATCTCGTGTTTCCGGTTCACCGCAACCCTAACATCTGGCAGCCTGTCCACGAGGCGTTGGACGATGTCGACGGTGTGACGCTACTGCCCCCGATAGACTACGTATCACTTGTGGGATTGATGAGCCGGAGTTGCCTTATCCTGACGGATTCAGGAGGCATCCAAGAGGAGGCACCGAGTCTTGGTGTTCCCGTCCTCGTGATGCGCCACACCACCGAAAGACAGGAAGCGCTCGATGCCGGCGTGGCGAGGTTGGTAGGAACAGAGGCAGCAAGAATCATCTCAGAGGTCAATCTCCTGCTCGATGACCCGCAGGCTTATGCCAAGATGACCCGGCAGGACAATCCATTCGGAGATGGGCACGCGGCGAGACGCATCGTTGACGCCCTCCTTACGGGTTCTTGCGATGAGTTCTGTTCCGGCACAGGCCATTCCGAGTCAAGGTGGGCTTGATCAGAATTCCGAGGTGGCCGACCTCGGGCGTGGGATCCTCGAAACTGGAACCTCACGCCATCGATTGGAGGAGACCGACCGACGGTGTCAACGCCGGCCCTTGACTTCAGGCACCCTCTTCCGCCAGTTCGATGAGCTCACCCCGGGGGGAAGAGGTTTTGAACGACCGGAGTCCCTACCTACAGAGAACCAACAGACAGAGGCCCCCACATCACCGGACCTGTAACTGGTCGGACGCTTATGTAATACTTACCTGGATCTGTTGCCGCGAGACCGGGGATCAGCGCTGCCTGACCTGAGGGGTTCGCCCCGTTTCGCCCGCATTTGCAGGGAGTTCTGACCACAACAGGCGCTCGTGGGACAGCCCGGCAGTGGGGCGGCCATGGCGCGATTCTTGAAAAAAGAGCCGGGTGACCGACTCGACCGCGGTCGGCACCCGCTGGCCGGCTGCGATTCCATCGAGGCCGCAAATAGCCCGGTACCACAGAGGATGGCAGTGGAACCATCGACACCGACTTTCAGGTCTCGGACTCTGGCCCGGCGAGCCGTCAGCCTCGTGCTTTGTGCGCTGTTGACCGGTGCTGTTCCTGCGTCGGCCGCGGATTGGCCGCAGTTGCAGGGGAACGCGGCACGCACGGGTCGTACTGCGGATTCCGTGGCGCCCCCGTACCGCATGAAATGGGCCTGGATGGGTCCCGGAAACACCCAGACGACCGTTCCCCTTTCCGGCAGTGCATCCGTCACCATTGGTGGACGAGCCCAACCGGTCGTGGTCGGCGGCCGTGTCTTCATCGGCACCATGGAAGGTAATGCGCACGCGATAAACGCCTCCACAGGCCAGACGCTCTGGAGCGCACCGATTCCCGGCGGGACCGTGTCGAGCGCAGCGGTTGATGGCACCGTGGTCGTGTTTGTGACGCTCAGGGGGCTCATCATCGGTCTGGACGTGACGAACGGGCGGGAAGTGTGGCGATACGATTCCGGCTTCGCGATTACCGGCGCGCCCTGCGTCGAGAGTGGCCGCGTGTACGCCGCCAACCACCGCGGGGATGTCGTCGCACTGAACACCGGCAGCGGAGACCTTCTCTGGAAGACTCGGGTTGGAGCCGCGGTCGAGGGCGACATTGCGGCAGATGCCGCTGCCGTGTACGTGCCGGCTGAGAATCTCTTCGTGTACGCCTTGAGCGCGTCGGGCGGCAGCATCACTGCACAGCACCGCGTGTGGGGACAGTCGTTCCAGAACACCAATCCCGTGGTGTTCAACGGCAAGCTGTGGGTCACTTCCGCGATGGGACCCGCCAAGGGCAGCGAGTACATCTTCGACACTCTCCTGGATTCTGCGGGAACGTTCGATCAGGAGGAAACACTGACGGCGCGCTGGCTGGATGGTGATACGGACAACGGAAGCTGGCCCGAAGCGGCCCGGGACTGGCGACACCGGTTTGCGTTGGAGATTCCTGGCCTCGATGAACCCTATGTGATCGTCAGTGGCCCCACAGAAGGGTGCGGCAAGCCACCCGAATCCATGGTAGTTGACAATCTGGGCCGAATCCTCGCGTGGTTCAAGACGCGTTTCCCGACTCTCACTCATGTCGGCGCATTCGGGACGAGGTACTCGATCGACATCGCTGCCGTGAATCAGGCAGACGGGCGCCGGATACGGATTGACAATGGCCGATTCTCCAACATGTGGCCTGGTCCCGAAACGGACAACCTGTACCAACTGAGCGTGGCCGGCGACTACCTCTGGCTGCGCCAGCGGTTCCGGGGGACACAGCAGATTCGTTTGTCCACTTCCCAGTACCGGCTTGTCCAGGCGGCGGTAGGAAACTTCGATGGAGGCGATTTCAGCTTCGCGGACGTTGTCTACGCGCCCACCGGATCCCCACCAGGTTCGCCGAGCAATGATACCGAAGGCCATGCGGCGGTCGTGATCTCGGGGACACAGATGTATCTCAGCGAGTCTTTCGGGATCGTCGCGCTGGAGCACAAGATATGATCCCCCGCGCGCTGCGGCGTCTACTGGTTCTCGTCGTCGTGTTCCTCCAGATGGCCGGACAGGCGTCTGCAGTCGAAATCACTCGTTACGCGTGGGAATACCCCCGCGTCACGGGAGTGACCGGCGCGGACGAGATGATTGAGCAACTCCAGGAGGAGGTGCAGAAGATCCTGGACGCAGGGCGGCTGTCTCCGATGCGGGTTTACTACGCGGACATCGCCACCGCCGAGGAATACTGGATGTACCTGGAGCCCGGCCGCACCATCACAACGCTGGCCTGGTCGTATCCCTACCTCACCGCGTCGCAGCAGGCGGGTGTGCGAAGCTATGTCGCCGCGGAGCTTGCCAGTTCCACGCACGCGCCGTGGGCGACCTACCCGGTGCCTCCGACCACCGGCACCCGCCGGGAGCTTCATCCGCTTGAACGGGTCACCTATC
>JAGDMS010000555.1 GCA_017860575.1 Deltaproteobacteria bacterium
TGCATTCTGGCACAGTATCCTTCGAGGTCGAATTCGCCCTCACCCGGGAACGCTCTCCGCTGCAACGTCTCCGATGTAATGTCGGTGCTGTTCATGGGCAGAGCGTCGTCAAACTGAACGTAGGCAACGAACTCGAGTGGGAGATTCTCAAGTTCGGCATACGTATCGGGTCCCCGAAAGTGATGCCATGTGTCGAGGAGAATCCCGGCGCGGTCGATGCCAACGTGTTCCACCAACTTGCGTGCTTCCGCAATCGAGTTCACCGGGGTGTGAGGCATATACTCGATCGCGGCGCGCGCACCCGTCGCAACGAGAATCTCGCAGGCTTCCGCAAACAGTGCGCGCGACGACCCATCCACCGGCACGCCAACGTTCGTCAAGATCCAGGACGGGCGGAGAATCGCCGCCAAGTCGGCCGCGTGGCGCGCCATCTGTAACGTTTCCGCAACCGAACCGACATACAGACCCGCGGCAAGTTCCCAACACGCGAGGCCGCGGGCGCTGAGCAATCCGACCAATTCCTCAAGGTCATGGCCGGAGGCGATCCATGCATCCAGCGAAAACAGGTCCGGACCGAACAGGGTGAAGCCCGCATCGGCGGCGGCGGCAATTTGTCGCGGCAAGTCGGGATCGATGCCGAAGTAGGCCGAACGGTTAAACGTATTGAAACACAGCCGTGCCATGGATGTTAACGCCCTCGGCTCCCACTCCTCTGCTGCTGTTCGATGAACTCGTCAAGTACCTGGTAAAGATAGTGGCAGTCCTCGATGCTCATGGTCGGATGGCAGGGCAGCATCAGCCCGTTTCTCATCACCTGGTCGGCGTTGGGACACCCTGCCGGATCGACCCGGTACTCGACCCCCTTCATCATGGGCTGGCGCGCCGCATGGCCGGAAAAGATGACCCGGGTAAAGATGCCAGCGTCCTCCAGGTGGACCTGCAAGGCGCGTCGGCTCCAGCCCAGCTCGGGCCGCAGCTGCACCGGATAGCAGATCCAGGTGGTGAAGACGTCGGGATGGACGCGGGCCTTGATGAAAACGTCGGCGTGCTTGTCCAGGTACACGGCATGGAGATCGAAACGTTCCCGACGCAACCGGGTGAACATCTCGAGCTTGTTCAGCTGCTCGTGGCCGAAGGCGGCGCCGGCTTCATTGGGGATGAAGCCGTAGGCGATTTCCTCGAAGATGAACATGCCATCGTATTCGATGCCGTCGACGTCCTCGAGGAAGCGGCCATCGCTATCGCCCTTGCGGGTGCCGTGCATGAACTTCTCGGACGAGCGGCCCCAGTTGCGCAATGTCAGGCCGCGGTCCCACAGCTTGGGATCGTTCACCGCCACCAAGCCGCCGTTGCCGAGGCAGGTGATGATGTGGAAGATGGAGAAGCTGGTAACGCTGATATGCGCCCGTTCCCCGGCCGGGCGGCCGCGGAAGGTGCCGCCCAACGTATCGCAGCTGTCTTCGATCAGAATCAGCTTGTGCTTGTCCGCGACGGCACGCAGCCGGTCCCAGTCCGGCATGCCGCCTACCAGGTTGGGGACCAGCAGGGCTTTCGTCTTCGAGGTAATGTTCCGTTCGATGGTGTCGATATCGATCTGGTAGGTGTCGGGTTCGACATCCACCAGCACGGGCACGTAGCCGTTGAGCACGATGCTGGAGATATCGGTGCCAAACGTGAGTGTCGGGGTGATCACCTCAGCGTCCTTGGGCAGGTCGAGCAACCGCAGCGCCAGCAGCAGCGCCGAACTGCCGGAGTTGACCATGATTCCGTACCGGTGCCCCAGCAGCCGGGCGCAGCGCTCCTCAAAGGTTTGCACCTGAGTGCCAACCGCCATGCCGGTCTGCATCACCCTCACGACTGCATCGATCTCCTTCTGGTCGAGCATGGCACCACCGTAGACAACTTGTCTCTTCGCCAGTTTCATTTTGCTCCCTCGATCTTCTCTGCACTTTGGACGCTTACGATATGGCACGCGCCCCCCGCCGGGAACACGCAGCGTAGTCGCTCGCCAATAAGCCAGCGTCGATCACCAACTCGCTGCCCAACACAAATTTCGACTCGTCGAAGGCGGGGTAGAGCACGCCACAGGCGATGTCGGCCGAATCGCCCAGGTGCCCGACGGGAGGGCGTGCGATCTACGCCTGCAGCACCTCCGGAGGTTGTGAATCATAGTAGGTCTTGACGAGCGGCGTCACGCAGGTACCGGGGTGGACCGAATTGACCCGGATCGGCAGCTTCTCGTGGGCACAATACATTGCCGCCTGCCACTCCGCTTCCTGCGACACATCCAGGTGCACGTACAAAGCGCCCCCGCCCGCCTGGCGAATCGCATCAACTACCAGCTGGCCTTGCGTGTCCGCGATAACCGCGACCGCTACTCGCGCTCCCTCCTTCGCCAACAGCACAGTAACCGCTTCGCCCAGACCGCTCGCCGCCCCGGTAACCATCGCAACCTTACCCGTGACTCTGCCCATTTTTCCTGCTCCCCATCACTAGACTTTCAACCGTTGACTATTGACGATCGACCGGTCCCGATTGGGTTCCTTCACTGCAGTTCGACTCGCACCTGATCGAGCTTGCCGGTGAAAGCAAACGGAGCTTGGTAGGCCGACGTGATGGGCGAGCCCA
>JAGDMS010000081.1 GCA_017860575.1 Deltaproteobacteria bacterium
GCGCCGGTAGCTACTTCGCCCGCGGGGATGGCCATCCCGGGACGAGCTGTCGTTCCTTGCACAGGCGCTGGGCAAAGATTGTCTGCCCGTTCTGCGCGATCGCCTCGGGGCTGGTGACCAGCCAGTTGACGGCGGCGGCCATCACTGCCACGGGTGCGCCGCGATAGTGCCGTACCAGGTCATTGTCTTCTCCCATCAGGGCGATCTGCGATTCGTGGACGATCAGGCCCGGCTCGACGTTGTAGGCACGAATGCCACGCTCGGCCAGTTCGACCTTCAGCATCCCGGCCATCCGGTGGAACGCCCCTTTGGACGCGCCATAGGCGAAGCCCCAGCCGCCTTCTCCCGCCGGGCCCGGCGGATCGTTGAGCGCCGCGTTGGAGGTGATGTTGATGATGATGCCGCCCCCACGCGCGAGCATGCCGTGCAGCACCGTTTGCGTCAGGTGGATCTGTGCGAACACATTGCCTTCGAAAATCTTCTTGACGACGTCGTCGGGCAGATCGAGAAAGCGGTCCATCACCCCGGGGCCCTGGTAAATCCCGTTATTCACCAAGACATCGATGTGGCTCCATTCGCGCAGCGTTCGCTCGATGGCCGCATCGATCGAGGCGCGATCGAGCAAATCGAGACGGATCGCGAGCGCCTCGCGCCCACGTTTGCGCACCTCCTCGGCGGTGACGTTAATGCTGCCGGGCATGGCGCGCTCATTGGCCTGTTTGAGGGTTGGGCTGTAGTCGTACTTTTCACCCTCGGCGACCGTACGCGCCGTGACGACCACGTCGTAGCCAATCTCCGCCAGTCCGATGGCCACCGCCTTGCCAATGCCACGACTGGCGCCGGTGACGAATGCAACCTTCCGTTCCATTTGCACCTCCAATCGGCTCCGGTCGGCGCGCACTGCCCATTAAATTTCGGGAAGCTGAGGCCCGAGCCTGTACAGTTGTTTGCCGGCGCCGCCCAACGTCAATTCAACCTGCTTCGCCCACAGGTAGTACCGATGGATGGGATACTCCAAGTCCTGACCAATGCCGCCGTGCATGTGCAGGGCACTGCCGGTCACCCGACGCCCCGCCAGACACGCCCACCAGGTGGCGGCCGCGATCTCCGCGGCGGCCGGCAAGCCTTGGGTCAGGCGCCAGGCGGCTTCCCAGAACACCGAGCGCATCACCTCGACGTCGATGTACCCGTCGGCGGCACGCAGGGCGAGCCCCTGGAACGTGCCGATGGCGCGCCCGAACTGCTTGCGTTCCGAGGCATACGCCGCCGCCATGCGCAGGGCCTGCTCGGCGATTCCGAGCTGCACGGCGCACAGGCCCAGCGCCGCGCGGTCTTCGATCCAGCGCAGGATGCCTACACCCTGCTCCGGTGTGCCGAGCATGTCATGCGCACGCACCGCTGCGCCCGCCAGGGTCACCCGCGCCATCATCTCGCGGTTCGTGGCCTCCTGCGCCTGACGCAGCACACCGGGACCGGTAGGATCGACGAGGAACACCCCGACACCGTCCGTCGTACACGCCGGGATCAGCATGCGTTCCGCCAGCAGGCCGATCGGCACACACCACTTTTCGCCGTCCAGCCGCCACGCGGACCCGTCACGACGGGCGGTCGTCCGCGGCCGTGTCGGGTCGGAGGAGCCTACCTCGAGGAGAGCGGCGGTGAGCAACGTCTCACCGCGGATCAGGGGGGGCAGATACGCGCCCTGCTGCGCAGCGCTGCCGAACGCGGCGATCGGTAGCGCCGCCAACACGACCGCCGGCACCAGCGGGACCGGGGCGACGCTGCGACCGGCCTCTTCCAAGACCAGGCAGAACTCGAACAGGCCCAAACCCCCACCGCCGTAGGCCTCCGGCAATGCCGTTCCCAACAGGTTGGCCTCGGCTAGCCGTTGCCAGAGTTGCCGGTCAATCCGCTCGCTCTCGGCCTCGATCACCTGTATGCGCTTGTTCGTGGCGTGGTCTGCAAAGATCTGGCGCGCCAGTTCTTGAATCGCCCGTTGCTCGTCCGTGAATGCGAAGTCCACGATCGTTCCTCGCTCTCTGGCGCGCACGCCTCGTTAGCGCGGCACGCTTGGCATCCCGAGCCCCATCATCGCGACGATTTCGCGCTGGATCTCATTGGAGCCGCCGCCGAAGGTGTTGATGCTGGCGATGCGATACTCTCGCTCGATCTCGCCCTGCAACAGCGCGCCGGCCGACCCGTCTTGGATCGCTCCCACGAGTCCGGTGACTTCGAGCAGCAGCCGACACACCTCAATAAGTCCCTCCGTGCCGTAGACCTTCACGGCCGAGGCATTGGCGGGATTGAGCTGGCCCTGATCCATCTCCCAGGCCATGCGGGCGTTCATCAAACGCATGGCTTTAAGCCGGTAATAGGCTTCGGCCAGGGCCGCCTGGGCCCATGGCTGCTCGGCAACCGGTCGGCCATCCTCGGCGAGTTGTTCGCGGGCCCAGGCGAGCACGCCGTTGTAGAGCCGACACCCGGACACGCTGAACGCGGCCAGGCTAATGCGCTCGCGGTTGAGCTGCGCGGTGATCAGCTTCCAACCATCGTTGAGCTCCCCCACCATCATGGAGGCGGGCACGCGCACGTTGTCGTAGTACGTCATGTTGGTGTGCACCACACACAACGTGTGGATGGGTGCGAAGGAGAAGCCGGGGAGTTTGGTGTCGACGATGAACACCGTGAGGCCCTTGTGCTTCGGGGCCGCGGGGTCGGTGCGGGCCGCGAGCCAGATGTAGTCGGCGCCCTCGGCACCGCTGGTATAGCACTTCGTGCCGTTGATGACGTAGTCGTCACCATCGCGCACGGCCGTGGTCTTGAGCGACGCCAAATCCGTACCGGCATCGGGCTCCGTATACCCGATGGCGAAGTGCACTTCGCCGCGCAGAATCGCCGGGAGGAACCGCTGCTTTTGCTCATCGGACCCGTAGCGCATGATCGCCGGGCCCACCGTGTTGAGCGTGAGGATCGGGAGTGGAGCGCCGGCCCGCCGCGATTCCTCGAAGAAGATCAGCTGGTCACTGATGGAGCGGCCCTGGCCACCGTACTCTGTCGGCCAGCACAGCCCCAGCCAGCCGTCGCGTCCGATCTGGCGGACCACCTCACGGTACACGGTGCCGCTTTCCACGTTCCGCGTTGCCGCGTAGATTTCCGGCGTCATCAGTTTGGAGAAATACGCCCGCAGATCCGCCCGTAACTGCTTCTCCTGTTGGGTTTCATCGATGAACATACAGTGTCCTATCGGTCATCCGCCGCGGCACTTTTGAGCGAGATCTGAGCCCCAATGCCAGTCTGCCGGCCCAGATGGAACAACCCATCAAGGTGGTCCCGTGCCACTTCAGGCGGATCTGTCATTCCCGCGCACGCGGGAATCCAGGCGGGGAGCGGCGACGCTGTCCCTGGGCGTGGATGCCCGCTTCCGCGGGCATGACTACGAAGCGTCCCCGATCATTGTTTCAACGACCCGATGAGATCGCCCCTTAGTCTTTGCTCTCCGCCTTCTTTTCTATCCAGAATCTCCACTGGCAGAAGGGCGCGTCCTTGCTGGCTCTTGGAGGAAGTAACGGCCACTCCATTTTCATCTCCGGGTTGAAGGCCCGACAGATGGTTTCGTAGGCCTCGTGCTCGAAGCTTCCCGGTCCCGCCGCGCACAACCGGTTCATGCCGTCGACGTCTCCATGCTTCTCATAGTAACTCGCATTCTGACAGAACTTCCCAACATACGTGACGTCGTTGTTGCTTGTGACCGTGAAATCAAAATCATACATGCCTCCGCCGCGGCACCCGTCGGGGGCAGTCTGGAAGTACTTGAACATCGAGATCACGTCGTCGGCGTGGATGTTCAACGCGTCCCGGACGAGCGGAACGGCATATCGTTCCATGGTGCGCCGGTATATTTCATTGAACACGCGCTGGCCCTCATCCTTGCCGAGTTTCACCTGGGCGGCCTGCACAGTCAGCACCACCAGACCCTGAAAGATTCTCTGGTAATTTTCAATCAGCCTGACCAGCGCTTCCTTGGAAAGGTCGGAAAACTGGAAATCCGGTTTGAACTCACCGCTGTAATCCTTCATGTCGGCCATCCTGTCCTCCCTGAGTTCGTTAGAGACAAATTGCACCGTCGTCGCGAACGATACGTCCCTTTATTCTTCACCCTATGCGCAAAGTCATGCACAAGCTGCACCCCCAGCGCCGAGAAACGTCCGCGCGCCTCGCTGGTCACCGCAAATTCCGTCGTGCTGTGCATGGTCGGATGTCGGCCAGAAATTGCAATTATCAATAATTGTAAGTTCTAGGCCCGTAGGTACCAGCAATGAACGAGCGAGTCAATGCAATTATTATCTCCGACAATCGGCCTTGCTTGCGGTGCTCACGGGGTGGGTGTAGCTTCTGCCACGGATCGAACTGGTGCTCGCATTTTATTGAAAGAGCGGGGGCGACCCCAGTGAGTTCGGCTGCGAGGCCCTTCCGCTGGGCCGGAGAGCGCCAAGGTTGGCGGAGAGGAGCGCTGAAATGCCCTATCGCGTCGTGCAGTGGACGACCGGAAACGTGGGCCGACGTGCCCTGCGTGCGATTGTCGACAACCCCAACCTCGAGCTCGTGGGCTGCTATGCGTGGAGCCCGGAGAAGGTCGGGCGGGACGCCGGTGAGCTCGTCGGTATCCCGAAGCTGGGGGTAAGCGCCACCGACGATGTCGATGCGTTGCTCGCGCTCCGTCCCGACTGCGTCAATTACAGCCCAATGTGGCCGAGCGTCGACGAGATGGTGCGGATTCTCCAGGCAGGCATCAACATATCGTCGACGGCCGCGTTCATCACCGGCCGCAGCCTGGGAGAGGCGGCTTGCGCGCGCCTGGAGGAGGCCTGCCGGCGCGGGCAAAGCTCGCTCTTCGGTTCGGGAATGAACCCGGGCTTCGCCAACCTCCTCGCCCTGGTCTCCGCAGGCATCTGCGACCGCATCGACTCGATTTCCGTGCTGGAGTCCGTGGACTCCACCCAATACGCTTCCGCGGACACCGAGCGCAGCGTGGGCTACGGCCGCCGCCCCGACGATTCCGACCTGCACGCCACGATCGAGCGGGGGTCGGCTGTGTTCGGTGACGCCGTGTGCATGATGGCGGACGCCCTTGGCGTCGAACTCGACGACATCGTCTGCCACTCGGGCGTCGCGGTAGCGACGCAGGATCTCGATCTCGGCTACATGCGCATCGACGAGGGCTGCGTGGCGGGCATCGAGGCGAGTTGGCAGGGTCGCGTCCAGGGCCGGACGCGGATTGACCTCCAGGTGCGCTGGCGGAAGGGCAAACATCTCAAGCCGGATTGGCCGGTGGAGCACGGCTACGTCGTCCGGATCGAGGGCCGGCCCTGCGTCGAGACCCGGCTGCAGATCCGCCCGCCGCGGGACTTCGACGCGAAGAGCTTCGAGGACTTCATGCAGCTCGGCATGATCATCACGGCCCTCCCCGCGGTGAACGCTATTCCCGCGGTCTGTGAGGCGCCGGCCGGCATCCGCACCTACCGCGACCTGCCGCTCGTCACGGGTCGCGGCTTCATGCGCTGAGCGGGTGGGGCAGGGGGCAGTCTCGGCGACCCCTAGCCCCCGACCCCTGATGTGTAACCAACGTCGATGTACCCCTGACAACCAACAACCCGGCAACTAACAACCTGTCTGCGGCACTACAGTCGGCGGGAGAGTCGTCGCCATGAAATCAGTCGTGATCACCGGGTGTTCCGTGGGTGTGGGTCGCGCCGCTGCCCTCCTGCTGGACCGAGAGGGGTGGCAGGTCTTCGCAATCGTGCGCAAACAGGCCGATGCGGACAGTCTGGAGTCGGAGGCCGGCGGCGCACTCAAGGCATTGTTGGCCGATGTCGGCAGGCGTGCCGATGTGTTTGCCGCCGCCCAAACGGTCGCCAGCGCGTGCGGCGAACACGGACTGGACGGGCTGATCTGCAACGCCGGCGTTGGTGGGAGCGGGCCGCTCGAGTTCATTCCGATGGACGAGCTGACGAAGCCCATTGACACCTGTCTGTACGGGAGCATCTTTTGCGCGCAGGCCTTCTTGCCGTTGCTACGGAAGGCCAAGGGACGCATCGTCAATGTGACCTCCGGTGCCACGCTGATTAACCTGCCATTGGTGAGCACCTACCCGGCCGCCAAGTACGCGCTGGAATTGATTTCACGCCAGTTACAGGCGGAGGTGCGTCCCTTCGGCATCCATGTTTGTCTGGTTGACCCCGGTCAGGTGAAGTCGCGGATGACACTGAGCGCGGGAGAGGTGGGCGCCGCGGCCAACGCGAAACTGCCGCCGCAGGCGTTCGAGTTGTATGGATCGATGATCGCAAGGCTCGACAAGATGGCCAGGCACATGGTGGGCTCCGGCAAGGCGCCGGAGGCTGTGGCCAAGGTCTACCTGCAAGCCCTGACCGACCCAAAGCCGAAGCCGCTGTATACCGTCGGCACCGATGCGAAGATCATGCGCCTGATTGGCAAGTGGGCACCAGCGTGGGTGGTGGACGCCATAGCTGCCCGGATCATGGCAACGTGAGTGGTGCCGTTGCCGCAACGTACGGCACCACGCAATGTTCAGGGAACTGTACTATTGCAGACTAATGCAATCATGTGATACGAGCAACGCATGCCGAAGACAGCGGAGGTTCCCCTGGTCAGCCGATTCGAGCGCCGGCGGCGTCGCTCTCGCGACGCGCTGGTCGACGCGGCCATCGCGTTGTTCCAGGAGAAGGGGCTGCGGCGGACGACGATCGAAGAGATCTGCGAGCGGGCGGACGTCGCGCCGCGTACCTTCTTCAACCACTTCGAGACCCGTGAGCGTCTCTACGAGGCCATCACGCACCAGCGAGCCGTGGGGTTTGCCGTCCAACTCGAGGCGGTGTGCAGAGATCCGCGGCCGCTGAACCAGCGGCTGAGCGATTTCTTCGCGTTCGTCGATAGCTACTTGGAGGCACGGCCGCTGTGGCGCGAGTTGGTGGGTGAAATGTTCCGTTTGCGCCAGGAGAGGGGGGGGAACAACGCGGTGCGTGGGGGAGTGATGGCGCAGGCGGCGCTCCGCTTCGTGCGCGACGGCGTGCGACGCGGCGAGATCACGCGCCGGCATCGGCCGGAGGTCTTGGCCGATATTTTCCTCGGCGCGCAGACCATGGCGATCAACAACTGGTGTGCTGCTGAGAAATACGATCTCAAGGCGGGCCTGAGCGATGCCGCACGCGCCTTGCTCGACCTCTTCGCGCCGAGTGCGGATGAGGCTGGGAATGCCAGGGTGGCCGGAAAGGCAAGCAGGAAGAACTGAAGGAGGATAACGCAATGTCGCAGACTCTGGAGGCGCGCGCCCGCCACTTGATGAAGGACCCCATCGGCTTTTTCGACAATTCCATCACGAAGATGCATCGCATGCCGAAGGAGGAAGTCGAGGCCCTGCAGCGCATCGGCATGTCGATCCGCTTCAAGGAACATTCCAAGAGTATTGAAATTCTGCGCAACCTTACCCAGCGACTGGGCATCACCGAGGTCAAGGAATTCAATGACCTGGTCCCGCTGTTGTTCCCGCATACGGTGTTCAAGTCCTACCCCCCCGCGCTGCTTGACAAGAAGCGTTTCGACCTACTGAACCAATGGCTGAACAAGGTGACCAACGTCGACATTTCGAAGGTCGATGTGTCCGGCTGTGACAGTATCGATGCGTGGCTCGATCGGATGGATCAGCAAACACCGATCACGATCATCACCTCTTCCGGCACCACCGGAACGATCTCCCTGATCCCCAAGGGTAAGGAGGCCTTTCACTACGGCATGCGGGTCTGGCGCACCTTCCTGTTTCAGACGTTCGGGGAGGAGCCGACCAAGGCGTCGCTGTACCCCGATGTGGACGTGATCTGGCCGAACTTTGCCGGCGGCCGGCTGGGCAGCTTGCGCCTGGCGGACTATCTCAAGACCGAATTCACTGGTGGTAACGAACGTCGATTCCACGCCCTGTATCCGGCGGCCTTGGACACCGACCTGACTTTCCTCGCCAGCAAGATGCGAGCGGCGGCGTCGCGCGGGGAACTGGATCGCTTGAAGATCGATCCCAAGCTGCTGGCGCGCAAGGCGGAGTTCGAGGCCATGCAGGCCAGAGCCCCCCAGGAAATGGCAGCGTTTCTCGACAAGTGCATGCGCGAGCTCCGAGGCAAACGCGTGCTCATGATCGGCCCCTACAACATGTTGCATGATCTCGCCGCCGAGGGCCTGAAGAAGGGGATCCGAAACGTGTTCGCACGAGACTCTGCGATTATGACCGGTGGCGGTTTGAAGGGCTACAAAGTCCCCGAAAATTGGAGGGAATTGGTCAAAGAGTTCCTTGGTGTCGATCGTATTCAGGAAATGTACGGTATGTCCGAGGTTGGCGTGTCGAACTGGGCGTGCGAAGCGGGGCATTACCATGTGCAGCCGTGGAACATTCCGTACGTCCTCGATCCCGACACCAATGAGCCGCTGCCCCGGGAAGGTGTGCAAACCGGCCGGGCCGCGTTCTTCGACCTCATGAATGAGGTGCACTGGGGCGGTGCGATCTCCGGTGACGAAATCACCATCGACTGGAGCACGCCCTGCCGCTGCGGGCTCGCCAGCGTCCATATTCATCACGACATCATGCGGTTCAGTGAGAAGCAGGGGGTCGAAGACGATCGCATCACCTGTGCGGCGACGCAGCAGGTAACAAGCGAAGTGATCGACTTCATGCGGGGGTACGAGTCGTGAGCGCGTTCAACATCCCCCTGTTCATTCGCGGCCAGGTCATCGAACAGAATTGGGTGCAGTTCGGCGGCCGCGGCGGCAGCGCGCCGTTTTCCGCGCCGGATCCGCAACAATATGTCGACCAACTCCCCCTGGACAGCCCGATTGCCTTGCGCGATCTGCAGGAAGTGAGCTTTGCGGAAATCCTCGACCTGCTAGAGGAACTGGGCCAGGCCCTGAACTTCGAGACGAATCGCTACGTTCAACAGGCGTACGCGGCAGCGCTGGAAGCTGCCCCGTACCCGCCGTCCATGCTGCAGGGCAGCTATATCGGCCTGCCCATCTACTTCGCTCGCGACCGGGTGCGGGAAATCGCGGAACAAAGCATCGGCCTGGATTACCTGGAGGGCTGGGTGGGCCGTACCTTACAGGATGGCCGCCAACTCCGTGTCCGTGCCTTTGGCGCTCGCGCGCTCCACATCCCCGCCGGGAACGGCGCTCTGATTTCGGCGATCACCATCATCCGCAACGCCATCACGCGCAGCGACGGCATCATCAAGATCCCGTCCAATGATCCGCTCACCGCTACCGCCATCGCACGCACCCTCGCGGACGTGGCGCCGAATCATCCGCTGACGAAACATTTGGCCGTCGGGTACTGGAAAGGCGGAGACGTCGCAGTCGAAGAGAAGCTCTATCGCCCCGAGCACATCGAGAAGATCATTGCCTGGGGCGGCTTTGCCTCGGTCAAGCACGTGACGCGTTACATTCAGCCCGGCTTGGAGCTGATCTCGCTCGATCCCAAGCGCAGCGCCACCATCATCGGCCCCGAAGCCTTCGCCAGTGACGAGATCCTTGAGGAGGTGGCGATGCGCACGGCCTGTGACGTCGGTACCGCCAACCAGGAGGGCTGCTCGTGCGCGCGCGTGGTCTATGTGCTCTGCGGCACGGACAAGGAGGGGCTCGCGAAGATCAACCGCCTCGGCGAACTCATTTACGAGAAGTTACAACAGCTTCCGAGCCACCTCAGCACCAAGGCCAAGAGTTTCAATCGGGAGCTGCGCGATCATATCGAGGCGACGCGGATGGACGATACCTTCTATCGGGTGATCGGTGCGAAGGAGAACGAAGGGGGTGTGATCGTTTCGCAGTTCGATGAGGCGGTTGACTACTCCCCCCTACTGTCGGGACGGGTGGCCAATTTGGTGCCGGTGGACGACATCACCAAGGTCGCCGACGCGGTGACCGCCTACACGCAAACCGTAGGGATCTATCCGGACAGCCTCAAAGAGCAGCTGCGCGATCTGTTGCCCCTGTTCGGGGCGCAGCGGCTCACCTCCCTCGGCTACGCCTGCCATGTGGCCATCGCGGCGCCGCAGGATGCCCTCGAGCCCTTGCGCCGCATGTGCAAGTGGATTGTGGAGGAGACCTGCGATCCGCGTGCGGTGACGCCGTTGTGGCGGCTTCCCGACTTGCCGTGAGGGTGCGGGGTCCGAACTTGAGAGGGGGGTGTGGCGACCACGCGTTACGACGTGATTGTGGTCAGCAGTGGCCCCGGGGCTCGTCTGAGAGACGTGTGCGGCGGAGGCACCTGGCAGGTGCGCGAACATCGCCGCGAGTTGATCGAACGCCCTTATGTGAGGTATCGCAAATTCTCCCCTCCGGGGGCCGAGCAGCGAAAGGAGGAGCACATGGGGAAATACCGAGTGATCGAGTGGACAACCGGCGGGGTGGGCAGCGCCATGGTGGCAGCGATGCGTCACCATCCCGATTTAGAACTCGTCGGCTGCTACGCGTATAGCCCCGAGAAGGTGGGAAAGGACGTCGGGACGCTGTGCGGCCTGGAACCGATCGGGATCACGGCGACGAATGATGTCGACGCCCTGCTGGCACTCAAGGCCGACTGCGTCAACTACGTCCCGGTTTGGCCGAACATCGACGAGATGTGCCGGATCCTGGAATCCGGCACCAACATTGTTACCGCGGCAAGCTGGATCACCGGACACAAGTTGGACGCGGAATACCCGCACCCGTCGGGGAAGAAAGCGCGGCAGCTCATCGCAGAGGCCTGCCAGCGCGGACGGAGCACCATCTACGGCAGCGGCATGAGCCCGGGGTTGGATAATATCCTCGGGTTGGTGTCGACGTCGGCGTGCACGCATGTCGACCACCTCACCGTGACCGAATCGGTGGATGTGTCCTGTCATCATTCCGTGCCGACGTGGGAGAGCGTTGGCTACGGCCTCCCGGTCGACCACCCGGATATTCCCCGCCTGATGAAGACCGGCACGTCGGTGTTTGTCGATGCGCTGTACATGATGGCGGACGCGTTGGGCGTCGAGCTCGAAGATGTGCGCTTCGAGAACGACGTCGGCGCCGCAACCGAGGACACAGACTTCGGTTGGTGGCAGATCAAGAAGGGATGCGTGGCAGCGCAATTCACCCGCTGGATCGGCATTGTCAACGGCAAGCCCCTCATCGAAATGCATCTCGTCTACCAGATGGGCTTCAAGACCGACCCGTGCTGGAAGGTGGAACATGGCTACGTGGTGGCGATCAAGGGCTACCCCGATATCAAGGTGAAGTACTCCATCTTCCCGCCGCGCGGCCTGAGCGCCAAGGATGTTAAGGAGTACCAGCGCATCGGCATGTCGGTGACCGGGATGCCGGTGATCAATGCCATCCCGGAGGTGTGTAAGGCGAAGCCGGGGATCCTGACCTGTGCGGACATCCCGCTGCGCGGCTTGACGGGCTGCGTGCGGCGCGCGTGAGGAGTGCCACAGTAACTGGTGCGCCGGCGAAAGGTACGACCGCGGGGCTGGTCTCCGCGACGCGGCGCGTGCGTTGATCGACCTGTTCAACCCGAGGGCGTCCGACGCAAGGGCGAAAGGTGCGCGCGCGGCATCACGCGCCCTCCGCACCCGCTACGCGAGGATCGAGGCGCGGCTCGGATCAGAGCGTGGCGGCGACTGTGTCGGCGAGGTCGGCGGAATGTTCCTCGCCGGTGCCAAACGCGGATTCCAGCACCCAGGTGCGCTTGAAGTAGTAGTGCGCCGGGATGTCCCACGTGTAGCCCATTCCGCCGTGGATCTGGATGCAGGCGCGCGCGTTCTTCATGGCCGCTTCTCCGGTGATCAGCTTGGCGGTCGAGACGGCGCGCTCCACGTCGCCGACCTCCGGTTGGTCGAGCGTGGCGGCGGCGGCGTAGGCAGCGGCGCGCGCCAGTTCCTGGCGCGCAAACATGTCCGCCATCATGTGCTTGAGGATCTGGAAGGAGCCGATCGTTCGCCCGAATTGTTCACGGATTTTGGCGTAGGCCACCGCGAGGTCCAGCGTGGCCTCGGCGATGCCGAGGAGTTGGCCGGCGGCCAACGTGGCGCCTTCGAGCCGCAGCCGCCGAGCCACGCCCGCATCGGCGATGCGCTGGCCCTGCGGCAGTTTCTCAAGATGAAAAATCGGCGTCAGGGGGTCGAGGGGCGTGGCGACGGGGGTCAGGGAGAGCTGCTTGGCATCCAGCCGTTCGACGCCATCGGCTTTCAGCAGCAGCAGGACATCGACGACCGCCCCATGTTCGACCAGATACGGTTCCGGGGCGGCGACGGTCAGGTCCAGCCCGCCAACAATCACGGCGCCGCTGGCTGCTCCGTCGACCAGGTCGGCCGCGAGATGACTCCAGAGGATGGGCCCGGGTGCCAGGCAGCGTCCCAGTTCCTCAAACACGAGCGCCGCATCGGCCATGGCGAGTCCGGACCCGCTCTGCGACTCGGCGCGGCGGAGACTGAACACGCCCAGCTCCGCAAGCTCTTGCCACAGGGCGCGCTCGAAGCCTTGGGTGGAGGCGAGGGCGTGCAGGTGCTCCACGGTGACCCGCTCCTGGCAGAATGACCGTACCCCGTCGCGCAGGGCCTTTTGCTCGTCGCTGACGCGGAAATCCACTGCAGTCCTCCGAGTTCTCTTACCGCTCCTTGGGCAGCCCGAGGATGCGTTCGGCGATGATGTTGCGTTGAATCTGCGAGGTGCCTGCGGCGATCGTAAGGCTCACTGACTTGAGCGCAACGGCAAGGAAGCGCTTGCTCGGCAGGCCGCCGATGTCGTCGCGACTCAGACCGGCGCGGCCCAGGACGCGCTGTGCCAGGTCACCGAGTCGCTGATCGAGTTCGCTGTACAGGAGCTTCACCGCCACCCCGCCGATGCCGGGGATCCCGGTCTTGCAGATCTCCGACACCCCCATCTTCACCAGTGCCCACAGGGCATCCAACTCCGCCTGGAGGTGACCGATCTCCTTGCGTAGGGCGGCATCGTCCCAGGCCCGCGCATCAAAGCGGGTGACGCGTTGCGCGGCCCGAGCAATATCGGCGAGAAACTCCTGCTGTGCGTAAATAGCGGAGGCGAAGGCCGTGCCGCGCTCGAAGCGCAGGGTGACGTTGGTGACCCGCCACCCGTCGTTCTCGGCCCCCACGCGATTCTCCACCGGCACGCGCACGTCTTCCAGGAACAGTTCACTGAACTCGCCTTCGCCGACAAGCGTCTTCAGCGGGCGAAACTCGACACCGGGAAGATGCATGGGGAGAATCAGCCAACTGATGCCTTTGTGCTTGGGGCCGTTCGGATCCGTGCGGACCAGCAACTCGCAGTAGTCCGCCACTTGCGCGTACGTCGTCCAGATCTTCTGCCCAGTGACCACGTAGTGATCGCCGTCCCGCACGGCGCGGGTGCGCAGGCTGGCCAGATCGGAGCCCGCGCCGGGCTCGGAGAACCCCTGACACCACACCTCGTCGCCCCGGAGGATGCGGGGAATGTGCGCCGCTTTTTGCTCCGGTGTGCCCTCAACGATGATTGTTGGTCCCCCGTGTTTGACCCCGACGAAATTGATCCCTACGTACGGTGCACGCGCGCGCCCGATCTCCTCGAAATAGATCAGTTGCTCGATGGGCGACGCATCGCGGCCGCCGTACTCGCGTGGCCAGTCGATGCAAGCGTATCCGGCCTCATGGAGCTGTCGCTGCCAGCCGGTGTCGTAGGCTCTGCGGGCGGGCCAGTCATCCAGCGGGGGCGGGGGGCCATACGCGGGCACCGCGTCTTTCAACCAGCGTCTGAGTTCGCTGCGAAATTGCTCGTTCTCTTCAGAGTACCGAAGATCCACGGGCGCACTCCTTTACGCGTATGCGGCGGCGTATTGTGGCCAAGGGTGTTGGGAAATGCAAGGTGCGCCACCAATGGCGCTGGTGGGGAGAAACCGGGGTCGGGCGGCTCGCCCGGCGCAGCCGCGTCATGCCACCCTCTTGCCTTCAACGCTGAGCAGGCGGACCAGGTTCTCCTGTAGCACCGCCAGCGGGCCGTCGAAGTCGGTGGCGTCGGCGCGCATGACGGATTCGAGGACCATGCCGCCGAGGAACGTGAACGCGACCCGGCGTGCCGTCTCGACCTGCTCTTGCGACAGCGGCAGATGCCCGAAGAGATGATCCCAGGCCGCGATGATGACGCGCCAAACACGCGCGCGGTAGCGGCGCGCCGGGTCGCGGCGCGCCGGTTGGTGGCGGTGGCTGAGCATGATCTCGAGAAACGCCAGAAACCCGGGACGGTTCATCAGTCGCCAGGCGCCTTCGACCATCACCTTGACCCGGTTTTCCAGGGTCTCGTCGGTGGGCGAGATGCGCCGGCTGTCGAGGAGAAACTCATCGAGCGCGTTGTCGAGCACGGCCTGGATGATGGCGTCCTTGGTGCCGAAGTGGTGCTGAATGCCGCCCCACGAGACGCCGGAACGCTCGGCAATACGGGTGACGCTGGCGTGTGTGTAGCCGTCCTCCGCGATGCACTGGATGGCGGCTTTGATCACGCGTTCGCGCGTCTCTTCACTGCGCTCCGCCTGCGCGCGGCGGCCGGCGCGCCCTTTGCCGCGCGCCGCTTCCGCCTTCACCCTGCTTTTGGCTGTGCTCCGCATCAGTGATGCCATCCGCGCCACCGCCCAGCCCCGTGACCGACGCGATAGCACATACAATTTTCAATAATTGCAGATTCAACGGCGGACGTCCAGGCGAGCGCCGCTCCTGGGTGCGGTGCGCCCGGACGTCCGCCGCCGGACGGTCCCATGCGCCAGCTTCGGGCTGCGAGGCGGTCCGCGCAGTGGAAACGGTACGGTTGACTCAGGTGCGGAATGCTGGTACACGAGCCCCTTGTAGTTGCAATCATTAATAATTGTAATGACCGAGAAGGAGCAGACACGGCGGAGCCGGGTGCCGCGGCGCGGGTATGAGTCGAGCACGGCGGCGCGCCCGGAACGGCGCGTGCGTACCACCGTGTGGAAACCATGGATTTCGAACTGACGCCCCAGCAACGGACGCTCCAGGAGGAGGTGTATGCCTACCTGGACAAGCTGGTGACCCCGGCGTTGCTGGCCGAGCTCCACGTGCAGCCGGAGGGGGGCAGTCCCGCCGATGCGCCGGAGTACACCCGCTGCCTCCACCGCCTTGGCGACGATGGCTGGCTCGGCATAGGCTGGCCGAAAGCATACGGTGGCCAAGGGAAGGGCGCGATCGAGCAGTATATCTTCTTCGATGCGGTAGCCGGCTACCACGCATTGCCCATCCCGATGCTGACCCTGAATGCCGTGGGGCCCACCATCATGCAGGTGGGGACGCCCGCGCAGAAGGAACGATTGCTGCCGCTTATTCTGAAGGGGCGTCTGAACATCGGCATCGGCTACACCGAGCCGGGCGCCGGCAGCGACCTGGCCTCGCTCAGAACCACGGCGGTGCGAGACGGTGACGACTACATCATCAACGGCCAGAAGGTCTTTACCACCCTGGCGCATTTTTGCGACTATATCTGGCTGGCGGCGCGCACGGATCCGACGGCCAAGAAGCACAAGGGCATTTCGATCTTTCTGGTCGACACCAAGAGTCGCGGCTTCAAGTTCGACCCCATGCACATCATGGGGGGCTTTCGCTCCAACATCACCTACTACGATGATGTGCGGGTGCCGAAAGAGTGCCTCATTGGCCAGGAGAACGCCGGCTGGAGCTACATCAACATGCAGTTGGCGATGGAACGCATCGGCCTGGTCCCACACTCACGCGCCGGACGGATGGTCGACGACCTGATTCGCTGGGTCAAGCAGACGACGCTGGACGGAACGCGGGTTGCGGATGTGCCGTGGGTGCGGACACGACTGGCAGAGTTTGCACGGGACACGGAGGTGCTCAAGTTGATGAACCTGCGGGTAGCGTGCCAGATCGAGCAAGGCACCCACTCGGCTGCCGATGCCGCCATGACCAAGGTGTTCGGTTCGGAGTTGTTCCAGCGCATCCACGGCTTCGGCCTGCAGATGATGGGGCTGTTTGGACAGCTGGAACCGGGAGACGGGCTGGCGCCGCTTGGGGGCAAGGTCGAGCGGGAATACCTTGCGAAGATGCTGCTCACGTTCGGTGGCGGCGCGAACGAAGTGTTGCGAGATGTCGTGGCGCTCACGGGCCTCGGCATGGCACGGTCACGGTAGGAGACGACAGGAGGAACAGGACGATGAGTTTCAACGCATCCGAAGCGGCAAAGCTCGTGGGAGTGGAGTCCGGCAGCATGCGCGCGCTGGATAAGGTCAGCAAGTCGGACATCCGCCACTGGTGTGAGGTGCTCGGCGATGCCGATCCCGACTACAGGGCGAAGATCGCGGCCGGGGTGAAGGCCGCGCCGCCTGCAATGATCATGGTGTGGGCGCAGCCGCCGCTCTGGCCGCCCAAGGAGCCGACCGAGCCGCACGAGAAGTTGCTCAAAATGCTCGACGACGCGGGCTACGATGCGACGGCCGGGATCGCGCTCGAGCAGGAGTTCAAGGCCCCCGTGCGTATCGGGGATCGGCTGAGTTACAAGGTCAAGGTCGCCGGCTTCTCGAAGGGCGAGGAACAGACGAAGATGGGCAAGGGATACGTGGTGGATCTGCACTACACCTTTTTCGACGGAAGCGGCAAGGCGGTCAGCACGCAGAAGTACAAGGTGCTCAAGTTCCGGGTCATGGAGCTCGCGGCCTAACACACGGGGCAAGGAGGTTTATCGTTCATGGACAACGCAACGGCAGACGCGATCGAGCCGTACTCGTCACCGGCAGAGGTCGCGTTCGACTATTCCCGCATCGAAAAGTTCGTCGGTGCCAGTTCCGAATGGCACGACGGCCATGACGAGGTATCCGAGTCGGACATCCGCCACTGGTGCGAGGCCTTACGGAACACCAACCCCATCTACACCGATGAGGAGGCGGCGAAGCAGAGCAAGCACGGTGGCATCATCGCTCCGCCGGAGATGATCCAGACCTGGTCGCTCGACGACATGGAGTGGGCGCTCAAACGGTTCGTGCACAACGATCCGCCGTTCAAGGAAGATCCGCACAATCAGCTGTACACGATCATCGATGCCATGGGCTACGACGGGGTGGTCGCAACGGCGCAGACGCAGGAGTA
>JAGDMS010000556.1 GCA_017860575.1 Deltaproteobacteria bacterium
GCGCTGGCAAATGATTTACCGCGTGCTCCTGCCGGCCGCGAAGAACGGGCTCCTGGCGGCGGTGCTGCTCGGCGTGGGGCGCGCCGTGGGCGAGACCATGGCGGTCCTCATGGCCACGGGGCACGCGGTGAAGATTCCGACCAGTATGATGGACTCGGTTCGGACGCTGACCGCCACGATTGCCGCCGAGTTGGGCGAGTCGGCGGCGCACTCGGACCATTATCAGGTTCTGTTCATCATCGGCATCCTGCTGTTCTCGATCACGTTCGTCATCAATTTGACGGCCGATCTTGTCGTACGCGGGGTCCGGGGCAAATGACGGTTCATCGCTCCAACCCGCAAAGTCCCATGTTTCAAGACACTCTATTGACGCGTCGCAAGCAGCGCAGCGAGTTCATCGCGAAGTCGCTCTTTCTGCTAATGACCATGTCGATGGTGCTGCCTTTGCTGCTGATCGTGGGGTATCTGTTCTATCAGGCGTGGCCGGTCTTGTCGCTGGACTTTCTGTTGACCAATCCGAGAAGCGGCATGCGGGCCGGCGGCATTTGGTCTCCATTGTTGGGCACCATCTATCTGGTGGTCATCTCGTTGGTCATAGCCACGCCGATCGGGGTGCTGGCCGCGATCTTTCTCAACGAATACGCGCGCGACAACTGGCTCACCCGTGTTGTCAACCTCGCCGTACTGAATCTTGCGGGCGTGCCGAGCATTGTACACGCGCTATTCGGGCTGGGAGCCTTCGTGCTATTTGCGGGGCTGGGCAAGTCGGTTCTGGCGGCATCGCTGACACTGGCAATCATGACGCTGCCCGTCATTATCGCCAGCACGAAAGAGGCCTTGGCGGCAGTCCCGATGGCGTTCCGTGAGGCGTGCTGGAACGTCGGAGCCACGCGCTGGCAGACCATCTACCACATTGTCCTGCCCAACTCGATCAGCGGCATCCTCACGGGCGTGATCCTGCAGGTGTCGCGCGCCGCGGGTGAGACCGCCCCGGTCATGTTCACGGGCGCTGTGTTCTTCAAGGCAATTAGGGAAGGCGACCTGTTCGCCTACGGGCTATTCGACCAGTGCATGGCGCTGTCGATGCATCTCTTCACGATTTCCACGCAGGTGCCTGGCGTGCCGAAAGCGGTACCGTACGGTACGGCGGTGGTGTTGCTCGGCACGGTGCTGTTGGTGAACGCGATGGCCATTGTTGTGCGCGTCCGGTTGCGTTCCCGGAGGAAATGGTGAAGTCTTCCTCCCCGGTCGAGATGGCCAATCTGCGGGTCCGTTACGGACGCCATGAGGTGCTCAAGGGGATTACCCTGGAGGCGCGGCGCAACGAAGTGCTAGGCATCATCGGCCCGGCCCAATCGGGTAAGACCACGCTGCTCAAGGTCATCAACCGGACGATCGACGACATTCCGGGCGCCGTCGTCACCGGCACCGTCGAAGTGGGCGGACAGGACGTCCGCCTAGTCAAGGACATCTCCGCGCTGCGCCGCAAGATCGGAATGGTCGCGCCCCTGCCCGTCGGCTTGCCGCTTTCCATTTTCGACAACGTCGCCTTCGCTCCTCGCATGGCGGGCATGCGGGACCGCCACGCGCTGGAGGAGCGCGTCGAGCGGTGTTTGAGACAGGCCACCCTTTGGGATGAGGTAAAAGACCGCCTGGACAGCCTCGGCACCAGGCTCTCCGGCGGCCAGCAGCAGCGGTTGACCATCGCCCGTGCTTTGTCCCACGACCCGGAGGTCCTGTGCCTCGACGAGTTCTCCATTGCGGTTGATCCAGTCACCACGATGCGCATCGAGGACGTGTTGAAGGATCTGCGATCCCAGATGACAATTATTCTGGCAACCAATCTCGTGCAGCAGGCACGCCGCCTCGCCGACCGCACCGCGTTCCTGTGCAGCGGCGAACTGGTAGAGGTGGATCGCACAGCGGTGATCTTCTCCGACAGCCCCGCCAGCCGCAAGACCTACGAGTATGTGAACGGGATCTTCGGATGAGCGCAACGGCGGTGGGTGAGTACAGTATTGAGACCCGAGACCTCAATCTCTGGTACGGCAAGTTCCAAGCGCTGAAGAACGTCGCCGTCAGAGTCCGTCACGGTGCGATCACTGCGCTGATCGGCCCCTCCGGTTGCGGCAAGACGACGCTGCTTCGCTGCTTCAATCGCATCAACGAGCGCTACGGCTATGTCACAACAACCGGCGAAATCAAAGTGCTCGGACAGAACATCTATGATCCGGACGTTTCGCTCATCGAGTTGCGCAAAGCAGTCGGCATGGTCTTCCAGCGCCCTAACCCGCTGCCCATCTCCGTCTATGAGAACGTCATCTTCGGCCTGCGCATTCACACTGCCTTCGGCGGTTTGAAGACGTCTTTTCTGGACGGCGCGGTGGAGACGGCCCTCCGCGAAGTGTCACTCTGGGAGGACCTCAAGGACCGCTTGCACGAGCGGGCCACGGGATTGCAGTTGGAACAACAACAGAAACTCTGTATTGCCCGACTGCTCCCCCTGAAACCCGAGGTTATCCTGATGGATGAACCGTGCTCCGCTCTGGACACCGAAGCTACGCGCGGGATTGAGGAATTGATGCTCACTCTCGCCGACCGTTACACGATCCTCAT
>JAGDMS010000557.1 GCA_017860575.1 Deltaproteobacteria bacterium
CATGTAGCCCCCCGTCGCCCCGCGCACGGATCGCAGCAAACCGCCCCGCGCCAGCAACTTGAGGATCTTGCTGGCAGTTGGCGTGGCCACGCCGATTGCGGCCGCCAACTCGGGCGCGGCAAGAATCCGTTCCTGCTGCCGCGCCATGTAAGCCATGATCACGGTGCCGTAGTCGGTCAGTTTGCTGAGTCGCAACATCGCCATTGCCTCAATCAATCAATTAGTACCGATACAGTACTGATAAGTTCCACACCGCGCAGAGATTGAGCTCCCAGCTGGAGTCGCTGTCTAAGGGTCAGAGTTGGGAGAGGCTTAGAGAATGGAATGGTGAATGAGCATCGTCGACCACCCTCAGGTCGAGTGCAGCGCGTGTCGCCGCCGAATCTGACTTTCGATCCCCGCGAGGTGACGGGTGGCGATCCGGGTCGCTTCCGCGCCGCAGCGATTGCCCATTGCCTTGAAACGGGCTGATTCCCGCGCCGCCCCAGGAGTCTGCCGTGTCCGCCGAAAACGACGTCTGGTCCGCTACGCCGGAGGTGTTGAGGCTGTTTCCAAGCTTCGTCTGGAAGTCGCAACTGCGAGGCGACGTGCACGCGCCGCTGAATGCGCTGATCCTCGAGCGGCTAAACGAGATGCGCCGCGGGTTGCCGCAGTTGCAGCACGGTGAAAGCTGGCAGTCCGGCCACGGCTTGCACACGCTGAACGAGTTCCGCACCCTGGTGCCGTGCATCGACACTGCGGCACAACGCGTCCAGGAGTTCCTGCGCATCGCTTCCAGCACCCCGCACATCACCGGCTGCTGGGCGAATATCAACGCGCCGGGCAGCTCCCACAGGATGCATACCCATCCGAACAATTTTCTCAGCGGTGTCTATTACGTCCAGGTGCAGGAGCGCGCCGACACGATCAACTTCCACGACCCGAGGCCGGAAACCGCCGTCATCCGCCCGCCGGTAAGCGAACTGACCGCCTACAACACCGACCAAGTGGTGGTCACGGTTGCGACCGGGATGCTGCTTGTCTTTCCTTCCTGGCTGCCGCATTCAGTGGACACGAATTGCAGCGAGCACACGCGAATCAGCGTGAGCTTCAACCTCATGTTCCCGTCGTTTGCCGAGACCATGGCCGAACCCCTGTGGGGAGTGCCGTAGCCAAGGCCGGCCGCCGGCGGCGGCGCAGCCCCGGCCGTGCTGGCTATTGCAGCCTGATCTCGCCGTCGAACCTGGCGTTGAGTTTCAGCGCCGCGATTTCCAGGGTCATCGTCGCCGCCAGGCTCTCGACACCACCAATGGCGCCGGCGGCAATGGCTTTCGCCACCGCCTGCTCGATTTGGCGCTGGGAGTTGACGCCAACCATTTTCAGAAACGTGCGAATGCTGAGGTTGAAGGTCTCTTCGTCCATGAGGGTCTCCAGTCTGCCGGCGCAGCCGGAACGTCCGACCGCATGATCGTGCATCGGCCCGACCCACATGCGGGGGTGACGATTCTGGAGCCGTTGCTGCAGAGGACTTGAACCCGCGCCATGCTCTCGCGAACCGGCGGCAGGCGCAGACCCTACAGACCGACCGCCACGTCGAATCCCACGCTCCGCCGGCGCACCCGACTCAATGCGTCGGGGTCTTGCAGAAGTGTCCGTGCCGCGCAGCGCTCATCAGTTCGTGAAACTGATCACCGGACATCCGTAGCAGGTGCTCGTGATCGCCGGCTTCCAGGTACACCACGTCTCTAGCTTCGAGTTCCTCGTCGATGATCGTCTCGATGCCCCAGGCCATGCCGAAGGGGGGCAGTGCACCGCGATCGCAGCCGTCGAACAGGACGGCGATGCGCTTCTCGTCGGACAGATGTAGGTCTCTGCGGCCGAGCAGATGCGATAGTTGCCCCACCATGACGGTCTTGTCTGCTGGCACGACGGCCATGACGCAGCCGGCGGCGTCTTCGAGGATGACCGACTTGGCGAGCTGATACGGTTGGACGTGCGCAGTGTGGGCGGTCTCTGCGCTGGTGCGGCTATGCGCGTGCATGCAGACCTCGTAGCGCGCGCGGCGCTGCTCGATGTAGCTGGATAGACGAGAGGGAATTGACATGACAGCCTCCGTTTGCGACGCGACGGTCGGCGATCGGACCAGCAGTATTCGTTAGTCCGCCCGACCCGTTGCTGCTAATGAACTGTTCCGGGGCGTGACGATTTGCCAATCGCGTTGCCCCTAAACTCGTTCTAGTCGGGATCGAGCAGGACGTCGGGTTTCTTGTGTGCGCCTCGGCATTTCGTGGGCTCTACAGGCGGCACTTGGCTCGTCGGCTTTCGACGCCATCCGTCCGTTGGTCCATCCGATTTTCGAGCACCGGTCGATGCTGTCCCGCCAAAAGGTGACGCCTGCTCAGGCGTGAACCATCCTCTGCTCGCTGGTCACCGGATCGGCGGCCACAATCTCGCGGCGATCCTTCAAGAGGACCACCAAATCGGCCGCCCCCAAGGCCGTGACCGCGGCCTCCCCCTGCCCAGCGCCGACCCGTTTGGCAGTCTCGGCGCCCCCAAGCGGGCGGCGGCGCATGACCCGCGACTCGATGGCCTTGCGGTGCCACGAACAGTAGGCGGGCGACAATTGGTCCATGC
>JAGDMS010000082.1 GCA_017860575.1 Deltaproteobacteria bacterium
TCTTTGTAGAACAGCAGGTGCAACAGCGTGAGCACCGCGGCCAGGGCGGCAAGCACGTAGAGTTGCGCCTCGGTGACGCCGAGGACGTTGCCGAAGATCAGGCTGAGCACGTCCAGTTCGCCCAAGGGGCTTTTCGACACGCACAAGATGGTGAGCGCGGAAGCGGCCGCGTACGCAACCCCGATAGCGCTTTCGCGCGGAATCCGGCCGCTGTCACGCTGGACGGCAAAAAAGGTGACGCCGACGAGGCTCATGCCGAAGGCCGCCTCGGCTCCGTGCAGGCCGAGCAAGTGGCCCACCGCGACGCCGAGGGTCGCGATCTGTGCCAATGCGATGCCGACAAACACGATGCGCCGCAAGAGCACGTAGACGCCGAGATACGCCGACACACCGCCCGCGAGCACGCTGGCCAGCAACGCGTACCGGACAAAACTCTGCGCCAGCATTTCGATCATCGGCCCACCCGCGGCAGTACCACGGTCTGCCCGTCGACCTGACTGACGACCACCGGCGTGCGATACAGGGCGCTGAGCTTCTCGGCAGTGAGCATGCTGCCCACAGGCCCCACTTCCACGCGTCCGTGGCCCACGATCGCCAGCCGTTGCACGTGCGCGGCAACGACGTTGAGCAGGTGGCTCACCATGATCACGGTGAGCTTGCCATCGCGGTGCAAGCGGGACACCAACTCCATGATCGCCTTCTCCGCGGGCAGATCCATGCCGTTGGTCGGCTCGTCCAGCAGCAGTACGCTCGGCTCCACCACCAGGGCACGGGCAATCAACGTTCGCTGTTTTTGGCCACCCGACAACGTCCGGTAGCGGCGATCGAGGAGCGGCTTGAGGCCAACGTACTCCGCCGCCGCCGTCACGCGGTTGTAATCCTCCGCGCGCGGCCGCCGCAGCAAGCCGATGCGCGCGAACCGGCCCATCACGATCATTTCCCGCACCGTCAGCGGGAACGTTTCGTCCACCGCCTCCCGTTGCGGGACGTACCCGAACGTGCCGGCTTGCAAGCCGTGCGTCAGCCGTCCGCGCAAAGGCCGCAGGGTGCCGAGCACCGTCTTCAGCAGCGTCGTCTTCCCCGCGCCGTTGGGCCCAACGATACCGAGGAACTCCCCCGGTGCCACGGCGAGGTTCACATCGCGCAGGACGGCATGACGCCGGTACCCCACGCTGACATGCTCGAATCGAATCAGCGGCGCCGCCGCAAGCGATTCGCCGCCACCGACAGGCTGCCGAAAAAGCCCACCCCATGCTTCGACAGGCTCATGCTTCGACAGGCTCAGCAGAGCGGAGCCCCTCTCCCATTTCAATATACTTTCCCGCTCACCCTGAGCTTGTCGAAGGGTGTCCAGGCCCTTTTTCAGCACCCTTCTGAGCGCTTGTGTCGACACACGGCCCATCACACCACACTCAGCGTGACGCCGCCGCAAGTGCCGCGGCGACCTGTCGCACGTCATAGTCCATGAGCGCGAAGTAATCGTCCGTAGCCGGCGCGCCGCCGGGGGCGTCCGGTAGGGTCACCACTGCGGCCCCGGTCTTCTCCGCCACCACGCGCGTGAGGTTCTCGGGATAGAAGGGCTCTTTGAGGACCAACTTGCAATGCTCGGCCTGCATCAACGTGATCAATTGCGCCAGATGCGCCGGCGACGGCGGCACTCCCGGCTTGGGCTCCATCGTGCCGATGATGTCGAACCCGAAGCGCGCGGCAAAGTAGTCCCAGCTCTTGTGATAGGTGACCACCTTCGCGCCGCGATACGGCGCCAGCACGTGCATCCACCCGGCGAGCTTCTCGTCCACGCGGCCGGCGAAGGCAGCCAGCCGCGCTTCGAAGTAGCCGCGATCGGCTTCGTCAACACGCGACAGGCCGTCGACGATGTTGCGCCCGATGAGCTTGGCGTTGGCCGGGTCGAGTTGGTAATGTGGATTGCCGTACGGATGGACGTCGCCGAGGGCGCGGCTCACCGGTCCACTGGGCACCTCCAACGGAGCGATGCCGGCCGAGGCATCCACGTACGCCCGCCCTCCCGGCAGGACGTTCGCATTCCGGGCGCCCTTCTCCAGCACCGGCGCCCAGCCAATCTCGAGCTCGAGGCCGCGTTTCACGTAGAGGTCGGCGCGGTTGAGCTTGAGAATGAAGCTGGGTTTGGGGTCCACGAAATGCGGATCCTGCGTGCCAACCGCCAACGACTCAACGTCGACCTTGTCGCCGCCCACATCGCGTGCGATCGCCGCGAGATCGGGGGTCGTGGTCACGACGTAGAGCTTGGCCGCCGCGATCGGCGTTCGGGCCACCACAAACAGGATGGACAGTGCACAGCCGATCACGCAGCCCGCCGTGCGGCACCGCACCGTGCGCCACTTGCCCTCGTCACGCCGTCTCATGGATGTCCGCCTCCAAATCCTTTAGCAATCTGCTGAAGCCCCGCCCCATGCTTCGACCAGCTCAGCATGAGCGGAGCCCCTCCCCTGTTTGAGATGACTTTTTCCGCACACTCTGAGCTGGTCGAAGGGCGCGCGGGCCCGCTTTCATCAACCTGTCAGAACGCGTGCGCCGCATGCGGGCCGACGGAGAAGTCATACTGCAGCCACACCCGGTTCGATGTCTTGTCGCGCAACTGGTCCGAGACCGCGTACTGATATCCCAGGCGGAAATAACCGAACTCGCTCGGCGCGAAGGTGACGTAGGGGTAGACACCCCACTCCGTTTCCCGCCGCTGCGCCGGAATCTCCGTCCAGTCCACCCGCGTGCCGAGCGACCAGCGCTGCGCCAACCGGTACTCGCCGTAGGTATAGAATCCGGCCGTATTGAACGTATTGCTCTCGTTCGGCGCCAGTCCAGCCGCATCACTCCCACGCAGCTGTTTGTCGGTGAAATACGCCTCCGTCCGCCATAGGAACTGGCGATAGCCCGCCTGCGCCAGCGGCCGCCAGCGATAGGTCAGATCGACGCCATAGAGCCGCGTCTGCGTCTCTCCGCGCGGCAGATTGAGCAACACCGAAGCCCCCAGTTCTATGTTGTTAGCCGGGTTGAGATCGAAGAAGGACTGCGCATGGGTGACATAGGCAAAATCGCGCATTGCCCGGCCGGGCGCGGCCTGCGCCAGCGCACTCCCCTGGTCTCCCGACGACGCGTCAGTGAGGTCGTTGACCACCTCCCCCGTCAGCAGCAGGTACTGGTCCCACGGATTCGGCACCAGATAGCTCACCTCGACCCCGGTCCCGGCAAATCCCTCGTCCCCGAAGTTGTCGACTGCCACAAACGGCCGATCGGTCTGCGGCAAGGCGTGCCGGTGCAGCACGTTGTTCTTGCCGAACAGCAAGCGGAACTTCCCGGCCCGTGCTTGCAGGTTGAACGGCAAGGTCAGAAAGGTCGCGTACCCTTCCTCGACGTCGACCGACCCGCTCTCATCAACGGTCAGGAACAGATCCGCGCGAGCAAACGGGTCGATGGGTGCCTGAAGGCCGACCTCGGCCTCGCGGAAGCTGAACTCGTTGGCCTTATCGAGCTGGTTGTTGTCCGTGCCCAGGAAGGTAAAATCAGCGTTGGCGCTGATGTCCGGGTTCAACAACGATGCGCCCTGCGGCCGCCCGGGCGCACTCACCGGCGCGGTAGCCACCGTCTCACCGGGCGTCGGCGACGGCATGGCGGCGCGGAGTTCCGCTTCGAGTTGTCGCTCCTGTTCGCTCTGACCTGTCGCCACCGGGGCGCCGGTCGCCTGCTGTTGCCGCAGCGCCTCTTGCAGGGCGCGCACCGCCTGGCGAAGTTCGCCCACTTCCTTCCGTAACTCTTCAATCTCCCGTGCCTGACTGTCACGCTGCGTCGGCGGCTCGTGCGCCGCCGCCAGCAATGGTGAGACCGCAAGCGTGATCGCGACGCAGGCCGGGGTCACATATCGCATTGGTGCTCCTTCGCATTGGCTTCCACTGACACACGCGGCACCTCACCCAACAGGCGGCCGCGGCCCTGAACACCAATTTAGCGGAGCGGCGGGGCGCGCGGGGCCGGCAACGCCAACACGTTGCCCGATGGACGCATGACCGTGGAACGGCACACCGCCCAGCCCAGCAAAACCAGGCCCAGCGCCGCAAGCGCCCGGTCTCCGACACCAGCGCGTACCTGCCCGACCGCGCACAATGGACAGTCGGTGTGCAGCGCATCGCGGGCCCGTAGGTGGACGTGGGCGCTCGACACCACCGCGAAGCCGATAAGGCACGTGGCGAGGACGATCAGCACAATCCGTGCGGCGGCCCACCGCTGCGTCATGACGTTGCGACGGTACCCGCGCGCGCACGGGCTGTCAATCGAGACGCCACGCGGATGTGCCGGCGCGGCAGGCCCGTCCATTGTGCGTTGCCGACGGTCAGAGCCATGCTAAGATGCCTGCACGGAGGTCAGGCATGCCCAGATCGAAAGTCGCTGTGCTGAGGACACAGCCGGAAACCGTTCTCGCCGATTACCAGCGTCTCATGGAAATGGCTGATTTCCAGCGCCACCTGGACGCGTCTGCGACCACCATCTTGAAAGACAACATCTCCTGGCACTTCCCGTTCCCGGGCGCCAATACGACGCCCTGGCAGCTGGAAGGGACCATCCTGGCCCTGCGCCACCACAACTATCAGGACGTGGTGTGCGTCCAGAACAAGACGGTGGTCACCGACGCGTTCAAGGGTGAAGACCTCAATAAGTACATGCCCATCTTCCGCCGCTACAACATCCCGGTCCTCTACAATTTCAAAGGCGAGGACATGAAATGGATCCAGTACCAGCCCAAGGCCAAGATGCTGGCGCTGGATATGATCTATCGCGATTACGGCGGGATTCAGATCCCGGACTACTTTGTCGGAAAGAACGTGGTGCACCTGCCGACGGTCAAGTGCCACATCTACACCACTACCACCGGCGCCATCAAAAATGCCTTTGGCGGCTTACTGAACACCCTGCGCCATTACACCCACAGCTGGATCCACGAAACCATCGTCGATCTGCTGGCGATCCAGAAGGAGATACACTCCGGCCTGTTCGCAGTCATGGACGGTACAACGTGTGGGAACGGGCCCGGCCCGCGCACGATGTTCCCGGTGGTCAAGAACCTGATCCTCGCGAGCGCCGATCAGGTCGCCATCGATGCCGTTGCGGCCAAAATGATGGGCTTCGATCCGATGAGCATCAAGTACATCAACCTGGCGCACAACGCCGGACTCGGCACCGGCAAGCCGGAGGAGATCGAGATCGTCGGGGAGGATGTCTCGCGGGAAAACTGGCACTTTCACGTGGGCGATAACCTCGCCAGCCGCGTCGGCGATCTGCTGTGGTTCAGCCCGCTCAAACGGATCCAGAATTTTTTCTTCCGCACCCCGCTGGTCAACGTGTTCATCTTCGGATCCGAGGCCTACCACGACTACTTCCGCTGGCCTCTGAAAGACCGGCACACGTTCGAGAGCTGGCTCAGCGGCACCGCTTGGGGCCACCTGTTCCAACAGTACGCAACGTCGGAAAGCAGCGGGCAAGGCTCGCAAGCCGCGTAGGCAGCACAGCCGGTTGCCTCAGCGCTGCATGGCAACGCGCATGAGGTCACGAATCGAGAGCATGGAAACCAGCTGCGTCCGCCGCATCACCGGAAGGTGGCGGATGTTCGCCTCGTCCATCATCCGCATCGCGGCACGGTAGTTGTCCTCTTCGCTCGCCACCACCAACTCCTGCGTCATGACCTCGTCGACCGGCGTGACCGTCGGGTCGAAACCCTTGTCGATCACCCGTCGCACGACGTCACGTTCGGACAGCACACCGACCAGGCGATCGTCCTGGAGCACGACGACAATCCCCACGTTGTGCTCGGTCATCGTCCGCACCGCCTCGGACACCGTGGCATCCGTGCGCACCGCAAACAGAAATCCCTCTCGCATGATCTCTCGGAGTTTTTTCATTGCCCCCTCAAGCGGGCTTCGCCCGCAGTCGAAAGTCCAAAGTCAAAGGTCCAAAGCAATTGACCGAGAGCTTTGCGTAGTACGACGAACATCTGATTCGGTCGCTCCGTGACACGCCCGGCCGTTGCCGGCCGTTGCCGACCACATCCAATCAGGAACACCGGGGAAGCGGCCACCGCCGCACCGCCGGCTTCCGTGCGGTAAGACTCCGCCTAGCGGGTGCGCCTTCCCTTCCACGCTTTGTCGAGTCCGGCGCAGTCGCCGAGGCGCCGGCCCCCGATGACGGCACACGCCAACTCGCGGTGCATCTGCAATGTCTCTGGGGTGTTTCCCGTCGAACTGGTCTCGCCAATGCCGGGGACCACGACGGTCTCGGTCCGGAGTTCCTCCGTCCCATCGGGCACGCGCAGGGTGCGCACCAACCCAAGGACGACGGACTGGGCATAGCGACCGACACGCGAGTCCACCGCGGAACCAGGTTTGATTTCGACTTGCTGCGTGACGGGTGCGACACCGATGGTGGCGCCGTCGGCCAGGCCCGTGAATGTCGCCGACGCGGAAGATTCATACCGCCCTGGCCGCAACGGCAGCTGGATCTGCGAGAGTGGTGGGTCGTACGAGATACGAAAGCCGCGGACCATATCCTCTTCGAAGAGAAGCACCAGCCTGTCCGCAAGGTCGCGCAACAGCATGCGCCCGACGGCCACGCCGTTCTCACTCAAGGAGACCTCGAACTCGCCGTTGGCACCCGCGGTCACGTGCTCGACCTGGACGCCATCGGCAACCGGCTGGCCGTTCTCGAAGCGCTGCCACACATAGACGAAGTGATCGCGGTCACCGTGCGGCATAAGATCCTGCAAGGACCGGACGACGGGCATCGCCGGCGTGCCGCGGCCCAGCGACGCGCAGCCGACCGCCTGCAGCAGACACATCAGGGCGAGGAAACAGCCGGCGGAACGCACCCAGCGCCACGGCGACGCGAAGGTCGCAGCGCACCGCCAACCGTGCCGGGCAACCGATCCGGGCAATTGCCGGCGCGCTCGCGTCGCAGCCATCCCCTGTCCTTAGCCGATATCGCACCAGCCGAAAAGCACCACACACGCGTCACCCGGCACCCCGGATGGTACTGACCCGCCCGCGCTTGTTTGCTACAGTGCCTCCGCAATGCAAGCCTTGATATGGGACGGCGTAACGGCGCGAGTAACGGACCAGCCACCGCCGCGCCCGGCAGCCGGCATGGCACTGCTGCGCGTCATGATGGCGGGCATCTGCAACACCGACCTCGAGATCATCAAGGGGTACATGAACTTCCGCGGTGTTCTCGGCCATGAATTCGTCGGATTGGTCGAGGACGGGCCGACCGAGTGGCGACACAAGCGCGTGGTAGCGGACATCAATTTCGCCTGCGGTTCCTGCCCCCTGTGCGCGCGGCAACTCGGTCGGCACTGCTTTAATCGGACGGTTATGGGAATCCTGGGTGCCGACGGCGCGTTCGCGGAAATGATCGCCGTGCCGGTTGCCAACCTGCACCTCGTGCCGGAGGCGGTTTCGACAGACGCTGCCGTCTTCACCGAGCCGCTCGCCGCAGCCTTCGAGATCCTGGAACAAGTCCATCTGCAGCCAGGGACAGAGGCCGTTGTGCTCGGGGACGGCAAGCTCGGGCTATTGGTCGCACAAGTCTTGCATCAAGCCGGCGCGCAGGTGTTGGCCGTTGGAAAGCACGACGACAAGCTGGCTGTGCTGCGCCGCCACGGCATCGAGACGTGCACGCTTGACCGGTGTGGAAGCGCGAACGCCGACGTCGTCGTGGACGCGAGCGGCTCGTCAAAGGGTTTTGCCGCGGCCGTCCGGATGACCCGGCCGCGGGGAACGCTCGTGCTCAAGAGCACCGTGGCCGAGCCCTCGCAGCTCAATCTCGCCCCACTGGTCATCAACGAGATCACGCTCGTCGGCTCGCGCTGTGGCCGATTGGCGCCAGCCTTACGCGCGCTCGCACAGCGCCGCATCGACGTCGCGTCGCTCATCTCAGCGCGGTTTCCATTGCGTGATGGCGAACAAGCGCTGCGCGCGGCGGCCTCCCCCGGTACCCTCAAGGTGCTTTTGGAAATCACTCCCGCAGGCACGGCAGCCACCTGCGCCTGAGCTGCCGACACGATCCGGCGCAGCGATTGACCTATCGCCTTCCTGCAACTACAACCAGTTCGTGCGCGATGATCCGAGCTGCTCCGTCTGAAGGTCGTCGTGCAACTTGAAGATTGTGGTCAGGGACGTTGGACTGTGGGTCAAGCCGGGTCTGAGATGACAGAAAAATTCGTATCGGTGTTCCCCGCGGTGCAGCACCGCCACGCGGACGGCGAGATCGTCACCGTCGTGCTGCGCCGCAGCAAGGGCAGCTACAGCGTCGACTGTCACGGCTGCCAGACGCGGTTCGTGTACCGCAAGCCACGCCCCAGCCGGCAATCTCACCATCCATCGCCGCTGCTGCGCGAAGTCAAAGGCAACTTCGACGCCAGCGACCACTGAGTGTGTGCCGCGGCCGCGCGGGACGGTTGCCGCCACTGAGACTTACCTGCTCCAAACACGTTCTGGTGTTTTCACAGTCAGGTTAGCGGGCTCCCGCCTTCCATTTCTTCACATTCAGAGCTACCACCGCTGCCATGCCCACGGCACATGACCGTCTCGAGCCGGGCAGCGGGGTGCCCATTGCCGAGGTCCGGCATGTTGAGAAGCGCTTCTTGGTCGACGGCAAGCTCGATCTTCTCGTGCTGCGGGACATCAATCTCGCCATCCATTCCGGCGAGGTCGTCTGCGTGCTCGGCCCCTCCGGGTGCGGGAAATCGACACTGCTGCGTATTCTTACTGGACTGACGCAGCCGAGTGCCGGCGAGGTGCTGTGCCACGGGGAACCCCTGCGGGGCATCCATCCCGGCGTCGCGGTCGTCTTTCAAAGCTTTGCACTCTATCCGTGGCTTTCCGTTGAGGAGAACGTCCGCGTGGGCACCCACAGCAAGGGCTACGATCGCCGGGAAGAGGCCGATCGTGTGCGCCGGGTCATCGACATGGTTGGCTTGGACGGGTTTGAGGAGGCGTACCCGAAGGAGTTGTCCGGCGGCATGAAGCAACGCGTGGGCATCGCCCGCGCGCTCGTCGGCGGTCCCGAGTTGCTGTGCATGGACGAACCGTTCTCGGCGCTCGACGTGCTCACCGCGGAATCGCTGCGGGCGGAAGTCGCCGCTCTGTGGTCACGCGGTGAGACCGGACTCCGCAGCCTGCTGGTCATCACGCACCTGATCGACGAAGCCGTGTATCTCAGCGACCGGATCGTGATGTTGGGTGCCAATCCGGGTCAGGTCCGCGAGGTGGTCCCCAACTCGCTGCCGCATCCGCGCGACTATCGTGACCCCGCGTTTCGGCAGATGGTCGACGCGTTGCACGAAGTCATCACCAATATCCACCTCCCGGACGAGGCCAAGCCCGCGCGTGCGCCTGGCCGGCCGCCACGCATCGTCCCCCTGCCGCCGGCGCGGATCGGTGAGATGATCGGGCTCTTGCGGATCGTGCACGAGCACGGAGACCGCATTGACCTGTTCGAACTCGCCGAGGACCTGCGCCTGGAGTTTGGCAAGGTGATCTTGGTGAGCAAGGCGGCCGAGCTGCTGGATTTCGTCGATACCCCACAGCAAGAGGTTGTCCTCACGTCATTGGGCCGGACATTCGCGGCGGGCGATGCCAACGCCCGCAAGCGGATCATGCACCAGCAACTCCCCGTCTTGGGCCTGTTCGCCTACCTGCTGCGCCTGCTCAACAATGCCCCCGGAAAGCAGTTGCCGGCCGAGGTCGTTGAGGAACAGCTCATTTTGGTTTTGCCAACGGAGGCGCCGGAAGCCCTCTTTGAGACCGTCATCGACTGGGGGCGTTACGGCGAGATCATCGGGTACGACCCGGACACGCAACACGTCTACCTCGCCGGCGATGAGACCGGGCCGCGCACCGTCGATGCCTGAGCGCCGGCTCGCGGAGAGGCACGTACCCGCGCTGTGGGTGGACGCGCTCGTCGTACTGATCCTCTGCGCCATCATCGCAGGTGTCGTTGGCTTGGCCAGGCGTTGGGTTGCCCCGTTGCAGCCCGCATTCGACATAGATTTGTCCCCGTGGGCCCTGCCACGCTACGCCTTGTATTCGCTGGAGCGTGGCTTCGCAGCCTACGCGTTGTCGCTGGTGTTCACGCTCATCTATGGAACGGTGGCCGCGTACAACCCGCGCGCCGAACGCATTATGATCCCCCTGCTGGACATCCTGCAGGGCATCCCCGTGCTCGGATTTCTGCCCGGCCTGGTCCTCGGCATGGTGGCTCTATTCCCGCGCTCCACCGTCGGGCTCGAACTTGCGTGCGTCGTCATGATCTTCACCGGCCAGGTGTGGAACATGACGTTCTCCTTCTATGGTTCCCTGCGCGCCATTCCGGCCGACCTGCGCGAAGTGGCGCAGGTGCATCGGTTTGGTTGGTGGACGCGTTTCCGCACGTTGGAAGTGCCGGCGGCGACCATTGGCTTGGTGTGGAACTCGATGATGTCGATGGCTGGGGGCTGGTTCTTTCTCACCGTCACCGAAGCGTTCACCCTTGGCAACCATGACTTCCGGCTGCCGGGGATCGGTTCCTACATGAGCGTCGCCATCGACCGCGGCGATGTCACCGCCATGCTGTCGGCAATCGTGGCGATGGTGATCATGATTGTCGCCGTGGACCAGTTGGTCTGGCGACCGATCATCGTCTGGGCGGAGAAATTCAAGATCGAAGAGAGCGGGGCCGCCACCGTCTCGCAGTCCTGGGTACTCGACCTCCTACGCCGGTCCCGCATGACGGCCTGGCTCCGCGACATGATCCGGCCCCGCACCAAAACAAGGCTCCGGACGAGGGGCGCGGCGGGGCCACGGACGCCCGCTGGAGCTGGCGGTACGGCTCGGGGCGCCGCGGCCGCAGTCGTCCTGCCGCCTGGTGCAATGCTTGCCGTAGCGACATGGTCCATTACCGTGGTCTTTGCAGGCCTCACCATGTGGGGTGTCATCCACCTCGCGGGGCTCCTATGCCAGGTGACCGCGCGGCAGTGGCTCACGATCGTCCATTCGCTGGTATTGACCTTTCTGCGCACGTCCGCCGCCGTGTGCATCGGCGCGGCGTGGGCGGTCCCCGCCGGTATCCGCATCGGCCTGTCTCCCCGCCTCTCCCGCATCTTTCAACCCGTGATCCAGGTGGTGGCCGCATTCCCCGCCCCCATGCTGTTCCCGCTGGTCACGGCCGCGTTTCTCGCACTGGGAGTCCGATTCTCGTGGGGTTGTGTGGCCCTGATGCTGCTCGGAGCGCAGTGGTATCTGCTGTTCAACGTCCTCGCCGGTGCCATGGCTATTCCACAGGACCTGCGGGAAACGGTCGACGTCTACAGGCTACGCGGGTTTGCCGCGTGGCGGACCCTGTACCTTCCCAGCGTGTTTCCGCAACTGGTGACCGGCCTCATAACCGCCGCCGGCGGCGCCTGGAACGCGAGCATCGTTTCTGAATATCTCCGCTACAAGGACCGCACGCTGGTCGCGCCCGGCCTCGGCGCGCTAATCACTCAAGCGACCGCGCAAGCGGACTTTCCCCTCCTCGCAGCCAGCGTATTGATCATGGCGCTCACCTTAGCCGGTCTCAATCGCATGGTATGGAAGCGGCTCTACCACCTGGCTGACACCCGCTATAGCTTGAACCGGTAAAGTACGGACAATCGATATTAGACGACAGACGTCAGACCAGAGACATGGGAGATTGTTGATGAAAGCGGCGTTTTGCACTGGACCTTTGACCTTCGAGGTTCGCGATGTGGCGCAACCGACACCCGGTTCCACGGAGGCGGTGGTGCGGGTGCGGAGTTGCGGTATTTGCGGCAGCGACCTGCATGCGTTTCATGGCAGCATGCCGCCACTTCCGGTGTGTCCCGGCCATGAAGTGAGCGGCGAAGTGGTTGCCGTCGGCGGCAGTCCCTCGCATGTGCGCCCCGGTGACCGCGTCGCGGTGGAGCCGTGCCCAGGCTGCCGCGAGTGTTGGTGCTGCCGCAGCGGCAATTATCAGCTGTGCCGGAACTTCCGCTCCCTGGGGATGACAGAGGATGGCGGCTTTGCCGAGTATGTTCGCGTACCGCTCCACGCACTGTATCCGCTGCCCGCAGGCATCGACTTCGAGATCGGCTCACTCGCCGAACCGCTGGCCGTGGGGGTGCACGCCGTGCGCTTGGGAAACATCCATGCCGGCGATCGGGTGGCGGTTCTCGGCGCGGGAAGCATTGGCCTGCTGACTGTGGCCGCCGCCAAAGCCGCCGGAGCCACGGAGGTGTGGGTCACCGCCCGTCATCCCCATCAGCGCGCCGCAGCCGAGTTGCTGGGCGCCTCGCGAGTATTCAGCGGACCGGACGCCGGCACGGCACTGCGCGATGCGGCCTCGCAGGAGTGGGTCGATACTGTGATCGAAACCGTCGGCGGCACCGCGGACACCGTCGATGAGGCGGTCGACATCGTGCGCCCGGCCGGGTCCGTCATCGTCCTGGGGGTCTTCACCACCAAGCCTTCGTTCAACGCCCTGGCCCTGATGATGAAAGAGGTGCGTATCACCGGCTCCATGACGTACAATCGGCCTGGGCCCCAGGCTGATTTCGATGTGGCGCTGCAGCTGCTGGCCGCCGAACCCGAACGCTATCGGCGGCTGATCACGCACCGCTTCCCGCTTGAGCAGATCACCCAGGGGTTCGAAGCCGCCGCCGACAAACGCTCGGGATCCATCAAAGTGTCCATACGGCCGGCGGATTGAGCCTGATCCGGATTCCCAACGTTATCCAGGTACACCCCCGGGGTGCTCCACGGCGTCCTGCCCGTCTCGGCTTGCGCTCGGTCCGACCGCGGCGTATGTACCAGTCTCGATGAGCCGTCGTCTGCTTCCCCGGTTGGCCTCTGCGCTGCTCACACTGTCGCTATTGACCGCCTTTCTCCCCCGGCTCGCGGTCTGCATTGGTCCCGGCGACCATCGCGCCATTGAGCCGCTCGACGCACGCTGTTGCCACCAGGCATCCACCGCCGAGCCTGCCATGGAAGACGGGCATTCGGCGTGCACCCCCGAGTGCGTCGACACACCGCTCATCAGCGGCCCTGCGCTCACCACAACCGATAGCGCTGGTAGGCACCACGACACCTCGTCGCCCCCCGCGCTCTCGGCACCGCTCGTGACCGTTCTCGCGATGAGCGTTGCCGAACTCGGCATTCCCTCCGCGGCAGCTGGCGCAACGGCACGGCCGCCGCGCGCGCAGCGCCGCACCGTCAATCTCTGCTGATCCGTTCTCCGGCGGACGAGTGCCCGACCAAGGAGGTCGTCGGCGCTCGGCCGTGCCGCGCCCCTGGCGCGGTGCCCATGGCGGTTCACCGCGATGGTCGTCTTGCGATCGCTTTCGCCCGGAAAACGCTGAGGAGACCAGAAGACCGATGTATTGCACAGGCTTCACCAGGATGTTCAGGTTTGTTGCGCACGCGTTGTTCACCGGTGCCATCGCGGGAACAAAACGGTGCCCAGGTCCGCAAGCACTGCTGCTTCTCATTCCGCTTGCAGCGCACGCGGAAACGCTCGCGGTCACGTGGCCGGATATCGTCCGTCTCGTTGATCAACATCCCCGTCTAGCCGCCGGCCAGCTCAATATTGTCGCAGCGCGAGGGGCCGTAGACGCTGCCGGAGCGGTGCCGAACCCCTCGCTCGATGCCACAATTGCACACGGTAGCGCCCGCGACGGCGATCTGAACCGGACCGAGACGGGCCTTGAGCTTTCTGTCCCACTCGGCTGGATCGCGCAGCGCGGCAGCAAGGTAACTGTCGCACGGGCGGAACTGGAGGCCAGCCAAAGCGAGGCCGAGGTTCTCCGGCGCGATGTGCTGCTTCAGCTCCGCGTGCTCTTCTGGAACCTGGTTTACGACCAGGCCCGCGTCGCGGCACTCGCTGATCTCGACGCGCAAACCGCGGACCTTGCTCGCATCGTCCGGCGCCGTGTCGAAAAGGGCGAGTCGCGGCCTGTCGAAGCGGTGCGGGTCGAAGTGGAGCTCGAGAAGGTCACGAGCGAGTTGGACGCGGCGCGCATCTCACTGGGCGTCAACCGTGAACAGCTCCAGCTGTGGCTAGGCGGCGAAAAGGGCAGGGAGGTGCGGGTGGAAGCCGATCTCTTCTCCGTCCCGAAAACTCTGGATCTGACCCCAGCGCTGGCACAGGTGCGCCTCAGCCACCCCTTGATCAAGGCCGCGCGCGCAAGGGTTGAGGCACGGGCGGCCGAGGTTGCCGTCGAGAAACTTGCCCGGGTCCCGAGCGTCGCACTCAAGGCATTTGCCCAGGAGGAGATCGATCGACGGGCCTACGGCGGCGGCGTCGCGGTTGACCTCCCGCTGTGGAACTGGAACGCCGGGCGCATCGCCCAAGCCCAGGCGCAACTCGCGACCGGCAAGAAACAACTCGAAGCGCAGGCACGGGACCTAGAGTCGTCTATCATCGAGTCGCACGGGGCCTGTCTTGCCGCATGCCGGACCGCCGTCCGGCTCAGAGACCGCATCCTTCCGCGTTCTGAGGCTGCCGCCTTGACTATGGAAAAAACCTATCAGCTCGGTGAGGCAAGCCTCCTGGAGACGATCGACGCGCGCCGCGTGTTCGTCGAGACGCGCCGCACGTACCTGGCGGCGCAAGCCCAGGCGCAGATCGATTGCAGCCGCTTCAATATGCTCATCGGCGAGGAGGTTGACCAATGAAGACGACGACGATTGCTGCCACGGCGCTTTCACTTGCGCTGCCGGCATTGGTCTTGGCACTCACCTCCTGTAACCGGCCCGCATCGAGCGGGCCTCCGAAGGCCCCCGAGGACGCCGCCGGCGGGGAGAGTCACGCGGGCCATGCTGCCGAAGGCCACGCGAAGAGCGAAGAGCAGGAGCGCTCGGACCTCGACCGCCCGGCCGAGGAGCTGTTCATCGCCACCTGCGAGCATGGCAAGAAAACCTTCGAGTGCGACGAGTGCCGCTACGGGATCGGCGTGGTCCGCGCACCGCGGAAGTTGTTCGACGGTGGGTTAGTCACGCTGGCCAAGGCAGGCAAGCGTCGCGTCGCAGCCCCGATCCAGTTGACGGGGGAGGTCCGCTTCGATGAACGGCGGGTCGCGCACGTGAGCTCGCAAATCGAAGGCATCATCAAGAAGGTTTACGTGACGCTCGGCGACAAGGTGAATAAAGGCCAACCGCTCATCGAACTCGAAAGCGTGGACATCGGCGAAGCCCAGGCCGCATACCTCGCGGCGCGAGCGAACTTCGATATCGCACGCCTGAACTTCAAGCGTGCCGAAAGCCTGCGCCAGCAGAAGATCAACTCGGAGAAGGAGTACCTCGAAGCAAAACGCGAATTCGACGCCGCCAGAATTCAAGCGGAAGGCGCCCTTGGCAAGCTCACCCGGCTAGGAATGGACGGCGCGGAGGCCAGGGGACTGACCGAATCGACGGCGCGCGGCCGCCTCGTGCTGCGCGCCCCGGTTGACGGCTCCGTGCTACTGCTGCCGCACGCCGTGCCAGGGGAGATGGCGAAAACCGAGGAGTCCCTCGCGACCGTCGGCGACAACAGTACGGTCTGGGTGTGGACCGACATCTACGAGAGGGACATCGAGGCCGTCGCCGGTGCGCAAGGTGAGCAGCTTGCCGCCGCGGTAGCGGTGAAGGCGTACCCGAACGAGACGTTCGACGGCACGGTCGACTTCGTAAGCCCGGCCATGGATGAGACCTCGCGCACCGTGAAGGTGCGCGTCCAGGTGCACAACCGCAGCGGCAAGCTGCTGGCCGGGATGTTCGCAGCCGTCAGGATCTTCCTTCCCGGTGCAGAGGAAGCGCTCGCCGTCCCGAAGGAGGCGGTACTCGACGACGAAGGCCGGTCGTTCGTCTTCGTTCACCACCATGACGACTACTACGTGAGGCGCGCTGTGACGACGGGACGATCCTGGGCGGGTTGGGTTGAGGTGAAGCAGGGCCTGTCGGTCGACCAGTCGGTGGTCGCCGAAGGCGCCTTTCTCATGAAGTCGGATGTGCTGCGCTCGAAGATGGGCGCGGGGTGCGCGGACTGAGCGGAGATCATCATGCAAATCGTTACGTCGCTTCTCTGCAACCGACTGCTCGTGCTCCTGGTGACGGCGGTCCTGCTGGTTGCGGGCGTGGTTGCGTGGCTGCATCTGCCCATCGACGCGTTCCCCGACGTGACCAACACGCAGGTCATGATCCTGAGCAAGGCCCCCGGGCTCGCCGCCGTCGACGTGGAGCAGCGCGTCAGCTACGCCATCGAACAAGTCATGCGTGGCTTACCGCGTGTGCAGCAGGTCCGATCGCTGTCCAAGGCAGGGCTCTCCCAGGTCATTATCGTCTTCGACGATAGCGCCGACACGTACTGGACGCGGCAAGTGGTCTTCGAGCGCCTCGCCATGGCGCGCGAGGAACTGCCTCCCGGCGTCGAGCCGGAGCTTGGCCCAATCAGCACGGGGCTGGGTGAAATCTACCAGTACACGATCGAGGGAGACGGCAAGAGCGCCACCGAGCTGCGCACCATCCAAGACTGGCTCGTCGCGCCGCTCCTGAAGCCAATCCCGGGCGTCAATGAGGTCAACAGCTTCGGGGGGTACGTCAAGCAGTACCAAGTGCTCGTCTCGCCGGACAAGCTGCTGAAGTACGGCTTGAGCATCCAGGAGGTCGTCGATGCCGTCGAGCAGGCGAACGCCAACGCGGGCGGCGGTGTCATCCTGCGTGGCTGGGAGCAGCTCTACCTGCGCGGAGTCGGCTTGCTCAAGGACATCCCGGACCTCGAACGGACGGTCATCAAGGCCTCGGACGGCGCCCCGATCTATCTGCGCGACGTCGCCGACGTCGTGATCGGCGCCCAGCCGCGACAAGGTGCCGTGACCCGCGACGGCAAAGGAGAAGTCGTCGCGGGCATGATCATCATGCTCAAGGGGGCAAACTCGAAAGACGTGGTCAGCCGGGTCAAGGACGCCGTCCACAAGATCCAGCGAACACTCCCGGACGGGGTGCGGCTGAACGTCTTCTACGATCGAACCTCCCTCATCGAAGCGTGCATCAAGACGGTCGTCGATGCGCTGCTCGAGGGGGGC
>JAGDMS010000258.1 GCA_017860575.1 Deltaproteobacteria bacterium
CGTGATAATGGGGCGCCGACATCCGAGCGCACACCGGTCCCGCGGTGACACGGTGCAGGCTCTCCTCGACCGCAACCGACTCGGGCGGCCGCGGGTGGATCGCGAGGTCGTGGACAAAGACCGCCAACGTGTCAGCGAGCGATTTCTTGTTGAGATAACGGGTGCGCGGCATCAGTCTTACAACGAGCTACCCTGTGAACGGCCCTGCGGTCAACTCGGGGGAAGCATTTTGTCAACACCTTACAGCGCGCCCCTCGCCCCATTCGATTGGCATTGCATCTATGCTATATTCCGTCAGCTTCACTCAGCAATTGTGCGGTCTTACTGGTGTGTCGGCACGTGCCAACGTAACGCCATGGTCCTTTGCTCACACGCCCGGATAATGCTACCCGATAAGCTGCACACGAAAAGGACAGAGAAAAGATGACCCTGCTTGCGGATACCAAACGGCCTTCGAAGCACCCCCTTGCCGGCACCCCCATGAGTGGCGCTGAAATGATCGTCCAGGTGTTGGCCGACGAGGGTGTGGATGCCATCTTTGGGTACAGTGGCGGCGCGATTCTGCCCACCTATGACGCGATCTTCCGCTACAACGAGAGCCATTCCAAAGAGGAGGAAATCCGCCTGATCGTGCCGGCCACGGAGCAAGGGGCGGGATTCATGGCCGCCGGCTACGCGCGCTCGACCGGCAAGGTTGGTGTGTCGCTCGTGACCTCCGGACCCGGTGCCACCAATTCAGTTACTCCGGTGCGTGATTGCCACGCCGATTCCGTGCCCATCGTGTTAATTTGCGGCCAGGTCGGCCGCGCCGCCATCGGCACGGACGCCTTCCAGGAAGCGCCGGTGTTCAACATCATGTCCGCCTGCGCCAAGCACGTCTTCCTGGTCACCGACGAGACGAAGCTCGAAGCAACCGTTCGGACCGCCTTCGAAATTGCCCGCAGCGGACGGCCGGGTCCCGTGGTCATCGACATCCCAAAAGATGTCCAGCGCGCGGAGGGTGTGTTCCAGGGTAGTGGCCTGCTGTCCCTCCGCGGTTACGAGGAGCGGCTCGAGGCCGTCAACCGTGCCGCCGTCCCCGACGAGCACGTGCAGGCCTTTTTCCGACTGCTCGGCGACGCCGAACGCCCCCTGATCTATGCGGGCGGCGGCGTCAACAACGGCAACGCCGCACCGGAACTGCGGGCCTTTGCCGAACGCTTCCGTATCCCCGTGGTCACCACGCTGATGGGAATCGGGACCATGGATACAACCAGCGAACTCTCGCTGCACATGCTGGGAATGCACGGCACCGCGTACGCCAACTATGCCGTTGAAGACTGTGATTTTCTGTTTGCAGTGGGCGCCCGCTTCGACGACCGCGTCGCCGGTAAGGTCAAGGAGTTCGCGCCCCACGCCAAGATCGCGCACCTCGACGTCGATGCCTCGGAGATCGGCAAGGTCAAGATCGTCAACTGGGCGCAGGTGTCCGATGTCAAGCGCGGGCTGGCTCAGCTTCTCAAGGGCGGCAAGAGCTTCAAAAAGGATTTCAGCCGCTGGTTGACACACGTCAAGCGCCTCAAGGTCGAGCATGCCCTGAATTACAACCGGGAATCAGATCAAATCCAGGCCGAAGAGGTCCTGAGCCTGCTGCAGGAAATCACCAAGGGAGACGCGATCGTCACCACCGGCGTCGGCCAGCATCAGATGTGGGCGGCGCAATACCTGGCCTTCACCCACCCGCGCAGCTTCATTACCTCTGGCAGCATGGGGACGATGGGCTTTGGCCTGCCCGCCGCCATCGGCGCGCAAATCGCCAACCCTGGCAAACTCGTCATCGACGTCGACGGCGACGGTAGCATCCGCATGAACTACGGCGAACTGGAAACCCTGACGACCTACGACATCCCGGTCAAGGTCCTGCTGCTCAATAACTTCGGCGACGGCATGGTGCGCCAGTGGCAAGACCTCTTTCATGAGCAGCGCTATTCGGGTACGGACAAGACCCTGCACAAGAAGGATTTTGTGCGCGCCGTTCAGGCCGATGGCTTCGAGTTCGCTAAGCGCGTCTCCAACCGGGCCGAGGTGCGGCAGGCGCTCGAAGAGTTCACCAGGTTCCCCGGCCCCGCCTTCCTCGAAGTCCTCATCGACCAACACGAGCATGTGTACCCGATGGTCGGCCCCGGCATGGGATACAGTGACATGATCGTCGGCAAGTACATCAAGCCGCGGGAGAAGACCGAGGGGCGCGTCGACGCTTCGGCCAGCTTCTAATCGGCCCCCCCACGCCATGGCGCGCCCGCATCCGATCACGACACGGCCCGGCACAAAAGCGGGTGAGCTGATCGTCTCGCTTCCCCCCGGTTGGGAGCTCCGACTGCGGCGGGTGTTGAAGCACATCGTTTCCGAACCCCTGCCCGACCCGCGGGAAAAGGGTCTCACCCCGCACCAGCGCGATGCCCGCACGCGCGCCCGCCGCAAACGGGCGCAGGCGGTGCTGTGCCAGTTCATCAGCGACCTGATCACCGCAGACATCGTCGGTAAGGAGGTCGCCCTCGCCACGCGTAACTACTACGGCCATCGCCAGGGCTCGTTGCGCGAGCACGTGCAGGCGATTCTCCGCGAGGTCGGCGAGCAATAAACGGGTCGCCGGACGCCGGCGCGGGGCGTCGACGGCTGCGGATCAGCCGAGCGCCGGGTAGTCCGTGTAGCCCACCTCGCCGGGCGTGTACAGCGTCCGATTGTTCATCGGCGCCAGCGCCGCGCCCTCGCGGAAGCGACGGACCAGGTCCGGATTGCTGATGAAGTAGCGCCCGAACGAGATCGCCGCCGCCTGCCCGTCTGACACCGCCTGTTCGGCCGTCACCAAATCGAAACTGTCGTTCAGAATGAGCGGTCCGTCAAAATGCCGGCGCGCCAGTCCGAACCCATCGATCTCCGGCCTTGGCGAACGGATCACGTGCAGGTAGGCCAGGTGCATGGGGCGGATCGCGTCCAACAGCACGCTGTAGGTCTCGACCGGATCATCATCGTGCAAGTCATTGAACGGGTTGCCCGGGCAAATCCGGATCCCAACCCGGCCCGGCCCCCGCACGCTGATCATGGCCTGCAACGTCTCGACCACGAAGCGAATGCGATTATGCACCGACCCACCATAGGCATCCGTCCGGCGGTTGGTGCCCGTGGAGAGGAACTCCATGGGCAGGTAGCCGCTGGCACAGTGGAGTTCGACACCGTCCATGCCGGCCGCAAACGCATTCGCCGTCGCTTGCCGAAACTCGTCGATCACTCCGGGAATCTCGTCCAGCCGCAACGCGCGTGGCTCGTCGAAGTCGGCCATGCCGACGGCATCCGTATAGATCTGGCCAGCGGCGCGGACGGCCGAGGGCGCAACGGTTTCGGCGTCCGGCTCCTTGTTGTAGCGGCTACCAATGCGCCCGCAGTGCATGATCTGCATGGCGATCCTGCCACCCGCCATATGGACCGCCTCGGCCACGCGGCGCCAGCCGGCCACTTGCGCCGGCGTGCAGATACCCGGCGTCCGACAATAGCCCTTGCCGTTCTTGCTGGGGTACGTCCCTTCCGTCACGATCAGCCCCGCGCTGGCGCGCTGGCGGTAGTAGTCCACGTTCAGCTCGTTGGGGGCGTCATCTTCGCCGGCGCGTGAGCGCGTCATGGGCGCCATGACGATGCGGTTGCTGAGTTTCAGATCCCCCAGTCTCACGGGATCGAAAAGGGACACTTTCTTGCTCATGTTCAATTGTACCTCCAAAGGACAGATGCCAGCTCCGGCACCGGCGTGACGCTATCGCACGCGGATCTTCGGGACAAGCGATCCCCGCCGCATGCGCGTGAGGAACTGATCGAGCGGTGCCGGTTCGGCCACCTGCGGCAGGCCGTCAGGCGGGTGTGCCCAGAATTCCTTCCACGACGGCCACAGGTCGTGCCAAGCGCCGTCATACGGCTCGCGGCCGGGCCAGCGCATCTTCTTGTCACCCACCGGCGGCTTGTTGAGATCGGTCGCGTACCAGTAGCACGGCAAGCGGCGACGGAAATACCAGTGGCCATCACGGCGCTCGTACTCATCCCAGTAGAGCATCTGCATGAGGACCCACTCCGGACCGGTCTCGTGCTCGTTCTTGGAGTACACGACGCCAATGGCATGATCGGGGTCGGCAAATTCGATCACGTGGCCACCGATATGGTGCGCCGTACCAGTGAACTGGTTCCGCAGCGTCGCATCCACCCAGGCCTTCAAGTGCTGGCGACCGACCTGCCCACGTCCCACCCGTATGTCCGGAACGAAGAGATTCACATGGGCGTCCAGGTCGCGCATGTCGAGTGACAGCGCATACTTGGCTGCCAGCATGCGGATCTCCTCGATCGACTCGAGCCGGTCAATGCGCCGCAGCAGTTCTTCGCGGTCCGTATGCCCCAGATCACTCCGTTTGTTCATGGAACAGTCTTCCTACCGTACGCTTCGTACTACATGCCGCGCCGGGAAGACAGCGATGCGCTCGATCCAGGCGGGTGCACGGCCGACGAAATCACCTCTCGCCGTTGCATGCGACGGGAAAGCTGTTATTGCATCGCCTGGTGATCCAAGAGGAGTTGTTCGGCAATGAGCGCGATCGCGAAATCCGATGCACCGTCTGCCGCACCAGGAACCGATTTCATCCGGCAGATCGTGGTCGGTAACCTGAAGAGCGGCAAGCACAGATCGGTCTGCACTCGCTTTCCACCCGAACCGAACGGCTATCTGCACATCGGCCACGCCAAGTCGATCTGTTTGAACTTCGGCATCGCACGCGAGTTCGGCGGCGTCTGCCACTTGCGTTTCGACGACACCAACCCGGTGAAAGAGGATGTCGAGTACGTCGAGTCGATCCAGGAGGACGTGCGCTGGCTCGGCTTCGACTGGGCCGACAAGATGTTCTATGCCTCGGACTACTTCGATCGCCTGCACGCCTTCGCCGTCGAGCTCATTGAGAAAGGTAAGGCCTACGTCTGCCACCTGACGCCGGAGGAGACGCGCGCGTACCGGGGCACACTCACCGAGCCCGGGAAGAACAGTCCCTACCGCGACCGCTCGGTCGAGGAGAACCTCCGGCTGTTCGAACAGATGCGGCGGGGTGAACTGGACGAGGGTGCCTGCGTCTTGCGAGCGAAGATCGACATGGCCTCGCCGAATATCAACATGCGCGACCCGGCAGTCTATCGCATCAAGAAGGCGCAGCACCACCGCACTGGTGACAAGTGGTGTATCTATCCGATGTACGACTTCGCGCACGGGCTCTCGGACGCCATCGAAGGCATCACGCACTCGATCTGCACCCTGGAGTTCGAGGACCACCGCCCGTTGTACGATTGGTTTCTTGACCAGTTGAATGTCCCATGCCACCCGCAGCAGATCGAGTTTGCGCGCCTCAACCTCACCTATACGGTCCTGAGCAAGCGCAAGCTGCTGCAACTGGTGCGCGACGGGCTGGTCGACGGCTGGGATGATCCGCGCATGCCCACGATCGCAGGGTACCGCCGCCGCGGTTATACCCCGGAGTCGATCCGCACCTTTTGCGACCGCATCGGCGTCGCCAAGGCCAACAGCACGGTGGACGTGGCGATGCTGGAACACAGCATCCGCGAGGATCTCAACAAACGGGCGCCGCGCAAGATGGCTGTCCTGAAGCCGCTGCGGCTGGTCATCGATAACTACCCGGACGGCAAGGTGGAAGAACTCGATGCCGTGAACAACCCGGAGGATCCCGCACACGGAACGCGCCAGGTTCCCTTTTCCAAGGTCTTGTACATTGAACAGGACGACTTTCGGGAAACACCGCCGCCGAAATATTTCCGGCTGTCCCCCGGCAAAGAGGTCCGCCTGCGGTATGCCTACTTCGTCACCTGCCGCAGCGTGGTGAAAGATCCGCACACGGGCGATGTCACCGAGGTGCACTGCACGTATGACCCTGCCACACGCGGCGGCGACGCCCCGGATGGCCGGAAGGTGAAGAGCACGCTGCACTGGGTCTCGGCACAGCACGCGGCCGACGCCGAGGTGCGACTGTACGACCGCCTCTTCGGCGTGGAATTCCCCGAGCGCGAGGAGAGTTTTTTCACCGCGTTGAACCCCAACTCACTTGAAGTGCTGCAGGGCTGCAAGCTCGAGCCGTCGCTCGCGACAGCGCAGCCAGGTGATCGCTTCCAGTTCGAACGCCAAGGCTACTTCTGTGTCGACACCAAACTGTCGCAGCCGGGAGCGCCGGTATTCAACCGCATTGTCGGGCTGAAGGACACTTGGGCGAGGATCGAGAAGCGCGGGTAAGCCCCGCTCGCCGGCCAGCGCAGACGCGGCGTGTTATTGCGTCCCGAAGACGATTACGTCCACGGACCGTGGCATACTGGTGTGGCCGCTGGCGTCGCTGACCACCACGTGGAACGCAACGCCAACGGTGGCACAGGGGGGCTGGGCACAGCCAATGCCGCTGTGAAAGCGCGTAATGATCTCGCCCGCGGACGGGGGAAAATCCTGCGCGTCGATGAAGTAGGTCTGGCCCGTGGCGATGATTTCCGCGTCGATGCGCCAGTGAATGGCGTCCTGGTTGACGTCGTAGAACCGGAACTGCAACGCAAAAGATTCGCCGAAGTTCGGAAAGCATTGATCCAAGCCGTCGCAGGTGACGTCCGTGATGACCGGCGCCGCCGGCCCACTGGGGGTGGGCGGCGGACCCGTGGCCATCTCCACGCACCAGCTTTGGAGGGCGCCGATATCGCCCAAGGCCGTGTCGGTGATTTCGAGCCGCCACGTGCCGCTGGAGCCATCGCCATCAAACAGCCCCAGCCAGCCATTCGGTCGGCACGGCCCACCAATAGCCGGCGCACTTGTCTGGCAGAGGTTCTCGCACAAGCCCACGGCCTCCTCATCGAGCGTGGCAACGATGTTGTCACTTCCGCAGCCGCCGCCAGACAGGATGGGCCACCCTGGCTGGTCGAGGATTACCCCTCGTCGCCCGCTCTCGACGTGAGTCAGCACCACCACCAAGTCCGCCACAAAGGTGTGCGCGACGGTCAGTCGCACATTCAGGTCGGAGACTGTGGCCGCATCCGCGATCAGGATGCTGTCCGTTACCCCGGTGGGATTGTTATCGGGGATGGGCACAGGAGTGGCGGGCGTACGACAGTACAAGCGTGGGCCCGTCGGGGTCGGTGTCGGCGAGGCCGGAACGGGG
>JAGDMS010000558.1 GCA_017860575.1 Deltaproteobacteria bacterium
CATGACTTCGCATTCCCCTTCAGTTCGGACGAAGCAGCCGACTTGTTCGCCGCTTGGCGAACAATTCTAGCGGACCTGGAGCGCTTCCCCGTGTCGGCAGCGCCCACCACCGACGGCCCCGGTTCCGCGGGCACGCCGATCAGCCGGCGTCCTTGACCTTCCGCACAGCGACGCTGCCGGCATCCTTGGTGGCGTCCCAGGCGCTGCTCATCGTGACCCTCCGTTGGCAACGAGTGAAAGGTCGCACTTCGCCGGGCGACTTCGGACACTTCCACCCGGCGTGAGCGCCCGACACGCCGCAGGCCCAGCGCCTGCCGTGGTGGGCCGGGCAAACGAAGCCCGCGCGGTCCCGTACGTCGGGCCCGCCTGCTCTAGAAGGCATGCGGTCGGCGGGCCATGCCTGAGCTTGAGGCTGGCCGACTGCCCTTCGACGGTGAAGCCGACATAACGCGTTCCTGCGCTGCCCGACTGCAGCCCTGTCGCAGCGGCGAACATGCGCGCGTCGCCGCCCTCGACGACCTCGCGGGTCAGCCCCGGCGGAAAACGCCGAACAGGCTCAGGATGAAGATCAGCAGCCCGGCGCCGGCGATGGCAACGACGAAGCGCCGGATGCCCCCCGACGCCTCGAGGCCGATCATTCCGGCCAGATGGACCGGTGAACGTGAAGCCCAGCCGCGACAGACGCGTGCCGTCCAGACCACGGAAGTCAGATACGGGTCGATTGTGCCTGTTCGCCACCTTCGGGAGCTGACTCTGGCGCCGCTCCCCATGTCCGTCGGCGCCGCCGCTTCCGCGAACGGCTGCTCAGGGGAGTGGGGTCCAGCGCGCCCCAGGGTAAGCACCGCCTGCTCAACCTTGTATCCGGTCGTAGCCAGCGTCGGCTTCGGAGGGCGCGGAAGTCAAGTAATGGCCGGTCTGCGACAGTCGAGTCCGAACGCGAGTGGGTTTGATCGTCGAAGGTCGCAGTACGACCCGTTGCCGACTTCCGGGCGTGAGAAGAGGGGACGTTGGCGGGGCCTCCTCTGTGAGGTGAGAGGGCCGTGTTGTTGACCGGCATCAAGACTTCCCGCGACGGCGGGAAGATGATGAAACGCGTGTCTCGGCTTCGAGACCACATCGATGTCGCAGACACTTGCGGTGTCTTTGTGGTCAATGGAGACGACAATGAAGACTGCTCCCCCAAAGGCGGCGAGGTTGGCCGCCTGTTTTGTTGCCTTCTTGCTGGCAGCGCCTGTTCTTTCTGCGCCGACATTGAAGTGGACCGTCGATTGCTCCCGCGGCCAGTCCATCGGTCGAGCCCTCGAGCATGCGCCGCCCGGCTTCAAGCTGACGCTCACCGTGCGTGGCACCTGCAACGAGGCGGTGGTGATCGAGCGTGACGACGTCACCCTGCAGGGAGATGCGGTCACAGGCGCGGTCATCAACGCGCCTCGCCTCGAAATCGGCATAACCGTCCGGGCCATGCGGGTCTTGATCGACCGCATGACCGTGCAAGGGGGCAACGACGGGATCATGGTCTACGGCGTGATGGACACGTACGTTACCAACACAACGATCCGGGACGTCGCTCGGTGGGGACTCGTCTCCAAGAACGCTCATGCCTTCGTCAGGGGATGCACCGTAGAGCGCTCCGGTCTGGACGGGATATCCCTTCAGCGCGGCAGCGCCCGGCTGGTCGACTGCCAGATCCGCGCCAATCACGGTGCCGGAATCGGCGGGGGAAATGCGTCGGGCCTAAACATAAGCGGGAGCACAGTCGCTTCGAACGGCTCGGACGGCATCTGGCTTGACATGAGCAGCCAGGCCACGATTCATGACGACAACACGATCACGTCGAATGGCCTCAGTTCGACAGCGCCGGGGGCCGGTGTAAACGTGACCGGCGGCTCCACCGTGGAAATCAGCGCGAGTGCCATCACGAACAATGCGGGTCCGGGCCTGCGTCTTTATGGCAAGGCGTACGCAACCGCGACGAACAACACGATCACCGGGAACGGCTCCAACGGTGTGGAGGCTTACGGCAGTAGCCATGCATCGCTTTCGGGCAACACGATCGCCGGAAATGGGACGAAGGCCCCGAACGATCCGAACTTCGTTAGCGGCGTCGTCGTGCACACTTCGAACCTGGACTTGAGCGGGAACCAGATCGCCAGTCACCCAGGAACCGGCGTGCGGGCATCGGCCGCCACGGTGACCTCCTATGAGAACACGATCACGGGGAACGCGGGGGGAGGCGTCCTGTTGTATCCCGCGTCGCAATTGGTGATGAACAATGACATCATCAGTCGCAACGGCGCATTTGGGTTGGTGCTCAGTTTGAACTCTGTCGCGCAACTCCTGGGCGCAAATGTGCAGTTCAATAGCGGCGATGGCATCACGCTGCAATACGGCTCGAAGCTCAATTTCGTGGCGGCCGCCTCTACGAGCGGCGGGAACAGCGGCTATGGACTGCAGTGCGTGGACCCGGAATCGAGCGTGGTGGGCGCTCAGATGCTGACCGCTTCTCCACCTAACGGGCAAGGGGGCGTGAGTCCGGGTTGTACCGGGTTCTGATACGGTCAACGGCTGCGGCGCGGAACCGCCGACGCAGCGGGCCAGGCGAACTGCAATCGGTCGGCGACAGTAACTTGGCGTTGGAAACGGCGCGCGTGGTGACAACGCGCGCGCGAAGACCGCTTCGGAGATCGATTGAAGAAGTCAGCTCCTGGCCAGTCAGCGACGTGTTTGCGACCGTCGTAAACCGACCCACAGTAGCCATTCGGCGCCCGGGAATCAAAGCCGAATAGCCGACATTGCACGACCTGCATCTGCGGGTAGATTCTGGTTTGGGCGTTTGAGAAGGTGGTCACCTACGAATCGACCCAAAATGGGTTCGCGCCAGCGGAGCCGGCCTGACCGTTTGCCCGTCCAAACCATTGTCCTTACTCTATCAGCGCCAAGACAGCGCGGTACGGCAGCGGGGTTCTTAAACGGCACGGCGCTGCAGCTTTCCCCGCTTGCTAGACAGGATATCCTGTGCTGACAAACCGTGCGCCATGAAGTCCGGATGATGCTTGCTAATGCCCTCGACCCTCTCTCGCCACCGCCCTGGGTCCCTTGCTTCCGTTCCGACGATCTGGACGAGGTGCGGGCGTTCATCGGCACCACGGACGGGCGGCAGTCCAGGGTTG
>JAGDMS010000259.1 GCA_017860575.1 Deltaproteobacteria bacterium
TCGTCGAGCATCTCGATCGCCTCCTCGCGGTGCATGGCGGGAATGACGAAGCGGTCCTCGAACGTGCACAGCGAGGTCAGCCGGTAAATCGCCTCCGCTTCATCAGGAGAACAGTCCGCTTCGCGCAGCATGCGTTCGGCGGTCGCGATGTCGACGTCACCCACCGTGCGGGCGCGCCGCCACCAGCGCACCGCCTTCTGCTTGCGCAGCGCGTACCGCACCTTGGCCTCGTGACCGGCGCCGAAGAGGTTGGCGAGAAATTTCATCGGCACCCTGGCGCTGTCGATATCGTGGAAGAGGTCGTCGGACACGTGCTCGATCGCGCCACTCTCCTTGGACCCCATCACGGGTGACATCGGGGGCACGTAGAAGAGCATGGGCAGGGTGCGGAACTCGATGTGCGGCGGCAGGGCGATCTTCCAGACATTGACGAACTGGTAGACGGGCGAGCGCTGGGCGGCGTCGATGACCTCGTCATGGATGCCGTTGGCGCGTGCGCCGGCGATGACCTCGGGATCGTTCGGATTCAGGATGAGGGACCGCTGCGCCTCGACGAGTTCGTCATCGGGCAGCTTGGCCACCGCCTCGATGCGGGAGGCGTCGTACAGCAGCGCGCCCAGATAGCGGATGCGTCCGACGCACGAGTGGAAGCACGCCGGCGCCTGCCCGGTTTCCAAGCGCGGGAAGCAGAGAATGCATTTCTCGCTTTTCCCCGTGTGCCAGTTGTAGAAGGATTTCTTGTAGGGACACGCGGCAACGCAAGCACGCCAACCACGACATCGCTTCTGATCGATCAAAACGATGCCGTCCTCGCCGCGCTTGTACAGCGCTCCGGACGGGCACGAGGCCACGCACGCCGGATTGAGGCAGTGATTGCAGATGCGCGGGAAGTAGAAGAAGACCAATTGCTCCACCGCCGAGAGCTGGGCCTTCTGCTCGGCGGTGAGGCCGCTCAGGTTGGGATCGTTCGCGGCATAGACGGGCGAACCGCCGAGGTCGTCGTCCCAGTTGGGGCCGGCTTCGACGTCGATGTACTTGCCGGTCACCATGGAGATCGGCAGTGCCGTAGGCTGGTCGGGACCTTCGGGTGCGTTGAACAGGTTCTGGTAGTCGTAGGTCCACGGCTCGTAGTAGTCGTCCATGGACGGCATGTGCGGGTTGTGAAAGATGTTGGCGACGATGCGGGCCTTGCCGGTGGACTTCAGCCGCAGGCCGTGACCGTTGTTCTCCCAACCACCGCTGTATTTCTGCTGGTCTTCCCACTTCGTCGGGTAGCCGGTTCCCGGCTTGGTTTCGACGTTGTTCCACCACATGTACTCGGTGCCACGACGGTCGGTCCAGATGTTCTTGCAGGCGATCGAACACGTGTGGCAACCGATACACTTGTCGAGGTGGAAGACCATGCCAATTTGCATGCGGACGTCCATTGGGCGCTCCTCAGCTCACCACACCAGCTCGGGGCACTTGCGCACCAGGATGTGCGTATCCCGGTTGCAGCCGGTCGGGCCCCAATAGTTGAAATGGAAGGTGAATTGGCCGTAGCCGCCGAGCATGAGGTTGGGCTTGAGGCGGGTACGGGTGAGTGAATTGTGGCCGCCGGCGCGTTTGTAGCCGCGCAGCGGTGACTTCGGCACCGAGTAGGTGCGTTCGGGGGAGTGGTACTGGATGCACACGCCGCGGGGGATGCGCGCCGAGACGGCGGCGCGAGTCACCACCACCCCGTGGTCGTTGTGCATCTCGACCCAATCGTTGTCGACGATCCCCACGTCCTCGGCATCCTTATCGTTCAGCCAGATCGGCTCGACGCCGCGCGACAGAGTCGTCATCCGGTGGTTGTCGCCGTACGTGGAGTGGATATGCCACTTACCGTGGGGGGTCAGGTAATTGAGCATCTTCGTCGGCCCCACCTCAGTGGAGACGCGCAGGTCGGCGTATTGCGTGGGCAGCGGCTTGGGTTTGTACGTGGGCAGGTGCTCGCCAAACTGCAGATACCCCGGGTGGTCGAGGTAGAAGTGCTGCCGCCCCGTCAAGGTCCGCCAAGGCACCAGGCACTCCACGTTGTACGTGAAGGGCGAGTAGGCACGGCCGTTTTCGATCAAGGCTGACCACATCGGGCTATTGACGAAGCGGTGTGGACGCGCCTGCAAGCCTTTGTAATCGACCCGCACGCCGCGGTTCTTCTCGGCAAGGTGCGTGAGCGGCAGACCTACACGTTCCTCCATCTGCTTGTACGAACGCCAGGCCAACTCCCCGTTGGTCACGGTGGCGAACTTGAGGATGATGTTGCACACCTCTTCGTCACGCTTGAGCGAGGGATACGTCTTGCCGCCCCAGGTCTCGGTCGGCAGGGACTCGAGCGCTTCGTCATATTCCGGTTCCACGCTGTAATGCGTGCCATGCGCTCCAATGCCGTTGGCGCGCACGAGCGGCCCGAACGAGGCGTACTGTTTTGCCAGGTTGCGGTAATCGCGCTCTACGACCTTGAGGCCCGGCATCGTCTTGCCGGGGATCGCCTCCACTTCGCCGCGCATCCAATCGCGCAGGTCGGGCTGGGCAATTTCGGCGGCGGTGTCGTGCGCCAGCGGCGACGCCACCAGGTCCCTCACCGGCTCGGGGAAGTGGCGGGCGGCGAGTTCCGAGAACTTCGTGGCGACCGCACGGAAGATCTGCCAGTCGCTCTTCGACTCCCAGGACGGCGGCACCGCGGCGGACAGCGGGTGGATGAAGCTGTGCATGTCGGTGGAATTGAGATCGGCCTTCTCGTACCAGGTGGCCGCCGGCAGGACGATGTCGGAGTACAGCGCCGACGTGTCCATGCGGAAGTTGAGATCGACGACGAGGTCCATCTTTCCCTGCGGCGCGGTCTCGTGCCAGCGGACCTCCTGCACGGTGTCGCGCGCCAGATCGCCGGCGATGGCATTGTTGTGCGTGCCGAGGTAGTGCTTCAAGAAGTACTCGTGGCCCTTGGCGCTCGCCATCAGCGCGTTGCCGCGCCAGATAAACCACACGCGCGGCCAGTTCTCCGGCGCATCGGGGTCCTCGACGGCGAAGCGCAGCTTGCGCGCCTTGAGCTGATCGACCGTCCAGGTCACCACCTCGGCATCGGATTTCGCGCCCGCTGCCTCCGCTGCGCGCACGACCTCGATCGGGTTGCGGTCGAATTGCGGGTAGAAGGGCAGCCAGCCGGCGCGCACGGCGCGGGCCTGCACATCGACCGTGTGTCCGGTGGCCAGCGAGTCCGCTGGCTGGCGCTTCGGGACGGTGTGGTAGTCGGTGAACGACTTCTCGTATCGCCACTGATCGGTATGCACGTAATGCCACGACGGCGCGTTCTGCAGCCGGGAAGGCGGAAACCAATCCTTGGCGAAGGCGATGGCGGACCACGGCTCACCCGGCGCCAACTTTTCCTGCCCGACATAGTGCGCCAGCCCGCCGCCGTTCACCCCCACGCAGCCGCAGAACATCAGCGCGTGGATGCCCGAACGATACATCAGATTGTTGTGGTACCAGTGGTTGATGCCGGCTCCGATGATGATCGTGCACTTGCCTTTGGTGAGCTCCGCCGTGCGCCCCCACTCGCGGGCGAAACGGATCAGCGTCTGGCGGCCCATGCCGGTGTACTTTTCCGACCAGGCTGGCGTGTACGTCCGCTCCTCGTCGTCGTAGCCCTGCGGGTAGTCGCCGGGCAGACCGCGCGGCACGCCGTACTGCGCCATAAGCAGGTCGTACACCGTGGCCACGGTGACGGTCTTGCCGTCCGCGGTGTTCAGCCGTTTCACCGGCACGCCGCGGAGAACTTCCTGCCCCTTTGCGAAATCATCGAGCCGGACCTGGGCCACGTCGGCGCCGGACAGGAATGTCAGCGCCGGGTCGATGGGGCTATGGTCGATACCGTCCTCGAGCAACAGGTTCCACTTGCCCTTCTCTTTGCCCCAGCGGAAGCCGACGGTGCCCATGGGCATCTTCGGTTTCCCATCGGCGACGTCCCACATCAAGAACTTCCATTCCCCGTTCTCGATCTCCGTGTAGGGCGTGAGGCGATTCGCACGCAACAGCTGCCCTGCCCGGAAGGCGCCATCCTCCTCATGCAGTTCGACCAACAACGGCGCGTCGGTGTAGCGCTTGGTGTAGTCGATGAAGTACGGCACCTGACGCTCGTGGTGAAATTCCTTCAGTAAGACGTGATTGACGGCCATCCACCAGGCGCCATCCTGCCCCGCATTGATGGCGACCCACTCGTCGGCATACTTGGCGACCTGCGAGAAGTCGGGCGCAAACACCCACATCTTCGAGCCGTTGTGCCGCGCTTCGGCGGCAAAGTGGCAGTCGGGGGTGCGGGTCATGTTGAGGTTGGAACCCATGACCGCGAGCAGCTTGGCGTTGTACCAGTCGGCGGATTCGTGCACATCGGTTTGCTCACCCCAGGTCTCGGGCGAGGCCGGTGGCAGGTCGCAGTACCAGTCGTAGAACGAGAGAGCGACGCCACCCATGAGCTGCAGCATGCGGGCACCGGCCGCGTAGGAAATCATCGACATCGCCGGAATGGGGGAAAAGCCGGCGATGCGATCCGGACCCCACTTTTTGATGGTGTAGATCTCGGCGGCGGCGATGATCTCGAGCACCTCATCCCAGTTCGTGCGGCGGAACCCGCCCTTGCCGCGTGCCCGCTGCCACTGCTGCCGGGCTTCGGGGTCCTCCACCAGCGAGCGCCATGCCTCGACGGGATCCTCGAATTTTACCCGCGCCGCACGCCACAGGTCGACGAGCCGGCCCCGAATGTAAGGGTACTTCACCCGCAGCGGGCTGTAGAGATACCAGGAGTACGAAATGCCGCGCTGGCAGCCGCGGGGCTCGTACGGCGGCAAGCCGCTTTCGAGCATGGGGTAATCGAGCCCCTGCATTTCCCACGTGACGATGCCGTCCTTGACATGAATCTGCCAGGTGCAGCCGCCGGTGCAGTTGACGCCGTGGGTGGAGCGGACAATCTTGTCGTGCTGCCAGCGGTTGCGATAGAACTCCTCCCACCCGCGCAGCTGCGGATCAGTTTCGTCTTTGATCCACTCGATCGCATTCCTGGTCTTCATTCTTCCTCCGTGTGCTCCTCCCCGCGGACGAGGGGTCGTCGCACCGCGCGGAACCGCTTTTTCCAGATGGCTCCGAACGACGACAGCGCCACCACCGAACCGCCGAGGCCCAAGAGGAAGAAGTTGAGCAGGGGCACCGTATCGGCCTCCCCACCTTGCTTGGCCGCATCTTCAAGAAAGGCGGTGATGGCGAGCACCTCGTTGGGTTGCATGGCACGTCCGCGGAAAAGGGGTTGCATGGTGGTGGTGGCGGGCGCGGAGAGCCACGTGGCCAAATTGCGCCGGCTGCCCATCCGCTCGTAAACCCGTGTCAGATCCGGGGCGAGCCGACCGCCGCCCAGCCCCCCGAGCCCGCGGACGGCGTGACAGGAGATGCAGCTCGGTCCACCGCCCGCCAGCCGCCGCACGCCAAGAAACAGATTCCGGCCGCCGGCGATTTCCTCTGGCGTGAAAGGCTTGTCCGAGATCTGCAGCCCGACGAATTGTGATTTTTCCAGCTTCGATTCCGCACCAATCAAGTCCAGCAAAGCCACCGCGCGTGCGGCGTTCATCCCGGGAACCGTCGGCATCACCACCCCGCGCGCGTCCTGCTGCAGTTTGGCCGCGTAGGGATCGCCGCTGTCGATCATGGCCTTGGGGTTGGTCAAGAACTTCTGCAGCCACGCACGATCTTTCCGCTGCTCGACGTCCTTGAGGTCGGGTCCGGTCAAGCGCCCGCCACCGATGGAATGGCAGCTCATGCAGTTGGCGCGGAAGAAATCCGCCGCTTCCTGCGCGGCAACGGGCGATGCGAGAAGCACGAGCGCCAGAACCAGCCACGCAGAACGCGCTCGGCACGACAGCATACCCGCCGTCCCAAGCCCCGCGGGCCGCTGTCGTCTGGCCCGACCCAACTCCACCGTTCGTTTGATCATAACCGAGCGCCTCCGCTGTGCTTCACCGTGGGGGTGGCGGGCATCTGGTGCGGTCGGATCGCCCGGCCTTCTTCGCGCCGCGAGATATCCTCGAGGTTGGTTGACTCAAGGAAGCGCTCGTAGGCATCGCGTACGGCGCACCAACGGTCATGGGCGGTGCAGGGATGGTTATCGGAGCATGACCGCTCGCCGTCCAACACGCACGGTGACACCACAGGATTCTTGTCGAACAGCTCCACCACCTCGAGCAACCGGATGTCGCGGGGTGGCTTCGTGAGCCGGTACCCACCACCACTGCCGCGCACCGTGGCGATCAGCCCGCAATTCCGCAGCGCCAGCAGAATCTTCGAGAGATAGTTGGCCGGGATATGGGCGGCGGCCGCCAGCTCCCTTCCCAGCACATAGGTGCCTTCCGGAAACTGGGCAAGGTGCGCTAGTGCGCGCAGCGCGTGAGCAGAGGTGGTTGAGAACATGATTGTTGACTTCTAGATGAACAAAGCGAGTATTGTATGATCCAGATCATAATTGGGCGCACGGCAGGCCATTGCCGACACCTCCACGACCGCCACACCGGAGCGCAGCGCGGCTGGCCCTACGGTGCCCCCCCGCGCGTCACGCCGGCGGTCTCCCCTGTCTCCCGCCTACCGAATCGCTTTGGCTCCGACCACGCACGCGGTTGCGGTCGTTGCGGCTTTGTGGCTAGTGCGGAGCTAGCAAAGGTGATGACGCCTAGCGACGAAGAACTCCTCACGGCGGCACGAGCAGGCGACCGCGGCGCCCTGGAAGCATTGCTGCTGCGCTACCAGGCCAAGGTGTACGGGTTCGGCATGAAGATGTGCCGCGACCCGGAGGATGCGAAGGACATCCTCCAGGACACCTTGTTGGCGATGGCCCGCACCGTGCGCGACTTCCGTGGCGCCTCGTCGCTTTCCACCTGGCTGTACAGCATCGCCCGCAGCTTCTGCATCAAGAAGCGGCGCCGAGGGAAATCAATCGCGGCGGAGCCACTGTCGTCGCAAATCGCCGGCCATGCCGATCCGGCGAATGTGCCTCATCCGGCGCCCGGGCCCGAGGAGTCCCTCGGCAGCCGCGAGATTGAGACGATGCTGGCGCAGGCGATCGCGGCACTGTCGCCACCGTACCGTGAGGTGCTGGTGCTACGCGATATCGAAGGCCTGCGTGCGCCCGA
>JAGDMS010000083.1 GCA_017860575.1 Deltaproteobacteria bacterium
CTGATCACGCCGATTGCGATGGACGAGGGGCTGCGCTTTGCCATCCGCGAGGGCGGCCGTACGGTCGGCGCCGGTGTCGTGGCCAAAATCATCAAGTGAACTGCCGTGAACGGGAGCGCTTACCGCATCGCGACGGCAACGGACGACAACCGCAGATAGGCAGGCGATAAGCGAACCTATGAACGAGAAGATTCGAATTCGGTTGAAGGCATACGATCACCGTCTGCTGGATCAGTCGGTGAAGGAAATAGTCGAAACCGTGCGGCAGACCGGTGGAAGGGTAGCTGGACCCATCCCGCTGCCGACTCACATAGAACGGTTTACAGTGAACCGCTCGCCACACGTTGACAAGAAGTCGCGCGAACAGTTCGAGATTCGGACACACAAGCGCCTGCTGGACATTCTCGAACCGACACAGCAGACGATCGACGCACTGGGCAAGCTGGATCTGGCTGCAGGAGTAGACGTAGAGATCAAATTGCAGTGATTCCCGGCTGCGACGCCGCTGTGGGCGGCGAGCCGTGGCATCCGCGAGAGCTGACGTCACCATGTTAGGATTGATTGGGAAGAAGCTGGGGATGACGCAAGTCTTCGACCCCAAGGGGGAGTTGATCCCTGTGACCGTGATCGAGGCGGGTCCCTGTACCGTGGTACAGGCGAAGACTGCCGCGAATGACGGCTATACGGCGCTCCAACTGGGATTTCGGGAGAAAAAGGCGCAGCGCGCCACAAAGGCCTATCGCACGCATTGTCTGAAGGCAGGTAAGGGCGTGTTCAACGTGCTGCGAGAGTTCCGCGTGACCGATGGTGACGCCTATGCGGTAGGCCAGGAGGTCAGCGTCGAGAGCCTATTCAAGGCTGGGGATCTTGTCGACGTTACGGGGACGACCAAGGGCCGTGGCTATGCCGGCGTGATCAAGCGGCATGGCTTCGGGGGATTTCCTGGAAGCCACGGCACGCACGAATACTTTCGCCACGGTGGCTCGATCGGAAACCGCTCGTACCCGGGGCGCGTCTTCAAGGGCAAGCGTATGGCGGGGCAATACGGCAACGAACGCACGACCACCCAGAACCTCGAGGTGATCGAGGTTCGGGCAGCCGAAGGCCTTTTGCTGGTACGCGGTGCCGTTCCCGGAGCGCGCGACGGGTTGTTGATGATTCGGCCCGCGATCAAGGAGATGCGCCGTGGCTGAACCGATCACAGTACCGGTGATTTCACAGCAGAACTCGGTAGTCGGAGAAATGGCACTTCCGCCGGCTGTCTTCTCGCAGCCGGTGCGTCGTCACCTGCTGTACGAAGTCGTCCGAATGCAGCAGGCAAACCGGCGGTCCGGGACGTCAGCGTCGAAGACACGTGCCATGGTCAGTGGCGGGGGTAAGAAGCCATGGCGCCAAAAGGGCACGGGTCGAGCACGTGCGGGAAGTTCGCGTTCGCCGTTGTGGCGCGGGGGAGCCGTGATCTTCGGACCGCAGCCGCGCGACTACTCGTATCGCCTGCCGGCGTCGGCGCGCAAGGCGGCGCTCTGCTCGGCTCTGGCCGACAAGGTGCGCGAGGGAAAGCTGATCGTCGTTGACCAGATCGCCTTGGAAGCGCCGAAAACCAAGGTCTTGGTGAAGGTCCTGAGTGGACTTCAGGTCGAGAATGCCGTGATTATGACTCAGGGCCGCGACGACAGCCTGGAGCGTGCGGCGCGCAATCTTCCCTTGATCAAGGTACTGCGGACGGAAGGCGCGAACGTCTATGACTTGCTGCGCTACGACCGGCTCATTCTGACGCAGGATGCGGTCCGCGCGTTGACGGAGAGGCTGGGCGCATGAAGGACCTGCACCGTGTCATTACCTCGCCGCTGATCACCGAAAAGGGTACCCTGGTCAACGAGCAGGGCAACCAATTCGTGTTCAAGGTTCGGCCCGAGGCTAACAAAGTCGAGATTCGCCACGCGGTGGAAACCCTTTTCAAGGTCAAGGTCGATAAGGTTCGTACGATCAACTACCTCGGCAAGTATCGTCGGGTAGGCAAGTCCATTGGACAGCGGCCACGTTGGAAGAAGGCCTACGTTACCTTGGCGGCAGGACAGCGCATCGACTTTTTCGAAAGCGTATAAACTATGGCAACCCGTCAATATAAGCCAACCTCGGCTGGGCGCAGATTTCAGAGTGTGCTCGACTTTTCGGAGTTGACCGACAAGGCCCCGGAACGCGGGTTGCTCGCCCCGCGCAAGCGGAGCGGTGGGCGCAATGCTCTGGGCCGCATGACCAGTCGACACCGCGGTGGGGGCCACAAACGCCGCTACCGCCTTATCGACTTCCGGCGCAACAAGGACATTGTGCCGGCTCGGGTGGCGGCGATCGAATTTGATCCCAACCGCTCCGCGCGCCTGGCGCTACTGAATTACGCGGATGGTGAGAAGCGGTACATCCTTGCCCCGGTTGGGGTGCGTGTAGGGGATGCAGTCGCCGCAGGCGCAGGGGCCGACATCAAGCCCGGCAATGCGATGGAGTTGCGGCAGATCCCTACCGGCACCATGGTTCACAATGTGGAGCTCAAGCCCGGACGGGGAGCGCAGTTGGCGCGCAGCGCGGGCGCGGCGGCCCAGGTCATGGCCAAGGAAGGTGCCCGGGCGTTGCTGAAGCTGCCGTCTGGCGAACTGCGCTATGTGCAGTTGACCTGTCGCGCGACTATCGGGCAGGTGGGCAATGTCGATCACGAAAACGTTTCGTTCGGAAAAGCGGGCCGGTCCCGCTGGCACGGCAAGCGGCCTCACGTCCGCGGCATGGCAATGAATCCCGTCGATCACCCTCACGGTGGCGGCGAGGGCCGGTCCAAGGGAAACCATCCGCAATCGCCCTGGGGACAGCCTGCCAAGGGGTATAAGACCCGGCACAATCCCCGAACCGATCGGTTCATTGTGAAGCGGCGAAGCCGGTAGGAGCACGAAGTGGCGCGTTCAGTCAAAAAAGGCCCATTTGTGGATTCCCACCTTTTGAAGAAGGTGGAGGCGATGAATAATGCGCGCGAGAAGCGGGTGATCAAAACATGGTCGCGGCGGTCGACGATCACACCCGACATGATTGGTCACACGCTGGCGGTGCACAACGGGCGAAAGTTCATCCCGGTCTTCGTCTCCGAGAACATGGTTGGCCACAAGCTGGGCGAATTTTCGCCCACCCGGACATTCCACGGCCACTCTGGTGATCGGAAGGCCGAGGTTAAGTCCGCGGGGGCAAAGGCGTAGCAATGGAAGCACGGTCCGTCAGTCGTCACCGCCGGGTCGCGCCGCGCAAAGTGCGCGGGGTAGCCGACCTCATCCGCGGCAAGAAAGTGGGTGAGGCATTGATGATTCTCGACTTCATTCCGAAAAAAGGGGCGCGCCTGTTGGCGAAAACGCTCAAGTCGGTCATCGCCAACGCCGAAAGCCAACAGCGGGTTGACGTGGACCGGTTGTACGTGCGCCGCGTGTTGGTCGACGGGGGTACCACGATGAAGCGCTTCCTGCCACGCGCGCATGGCCGGGCGACGCCACTGAGAAAGCGGAGTAGCCACATCACCATCGTGGTGGACGAACGGTAAAGGGGAACATGGGACAGAAGACACATCCGAAAGGCTTTCGACTCGGCATCACCGAGCACTGGGATTCCAAGTGGTTTGCGCGGCGCGAATATCCCGAATTGCTCCATGAGGACCTCCGCATTCGGAAATTCCTCAAGGAACGTTTGTATCATGCGGGTATCTCCAAGGTGGAAATCGAGCGCGCGGCGAACAAGGCCAAGATCAACATTCATACGGCACGGCCGGGAATCGTTATCGGGAAGAAGGGCGCTGAGATCGAGAAGCTGAAGGGGGAACTCGGGAAGATCACGAAGCGGGAGTCGTTCATCAACATCCATGAGGTGCGTCGGCCCGACGTCGATGCCCAGTTGGTCGCTGAGAACGTGGCGCTCCAGCTCGAGCGGCGCGTCGCCTTTCGGCGGGCCATGAAAGAGGCGGTTGGCCGTGCGATGCGGATGGGCGCGCAGGGCGTCCGGATCCAGTGCTCTGGGCGGCTGGGCGGTGCGGAGATCGCGCGTGTCGAGTGGTACCGCGAAGGGCGTGTGCCGCTGCACACCCTGCGTGCGGACATCAGCTACGGTATGGCCGAAGCCAAAACGACCTACGGGTTGATCGGCATCAAGGCGTGGATCTTCCGTGGGGAGGTTCTGACCAAGGAAGAAGAGAAGCAGCGCGCTGCGGTTGGCGCCTGAGGCGAACATGTTAGCGCCAAAGAAGGTCAAGTATCGGAAGCAACAAAAGGGTCGCCGAGGAGGTACCGCACTCCGCGGGTCGACGCTCGCGTTCGGTGATTATGGGTTGCAGGCGACCGGACGCGGGTGGATGACTGCACGTGAACTGGAGGCCGCACGGGTCGCGCTGACGCGGCATATCAAGCGCGGTGGTCGCGTGTGGATACGTATTTTCCCCGACAAACCACTGACCAAGAAGCCGGCCGAAACTCGTATGGGCAAGGGGAAAGGGTCGCCTGAGGTCTGGGTGGCGGTCATCAAGCCGGGACGGATGCTGTTTGAGATGGAGGGTGTCTCGCAGGACACGGCGCGCGAAGCCTTCCGTTTGGCGGCGCATAAGCTGTCGATCCCAACGCAATTCCGTGAGCGCGTTGGCGCGGTAGGAGCGGCACATGGAGCTTAAGGATATACGGGAGAGCTCCGAGGACGAGCTCGGGATGAAGGAGCGTGACTTGACGGAAGCGCTCTTCCTGCTGCGGCTGCGTCACAAGACCAATCAGCTGGAAAGTCCGGCACGCCTGGCGCAGGCCCGGCGTGACATCGCGCGGATCAAGACGATTCGGCGCGAGCGCGAATTGAAGAGGAGCCGCTAGTGGAAGCGTGCAGTCGCGGCAAGGCCAAGTCCCGAGAGGGTGTGGTCGTCAGCAACAAGATGGATAAGACGGTTGTGGTGCTGGTCGAGCGCTTGGTCCAACATGCCAAGTACAAGAAACACCTCCGCCGTCGGAAGAAGCTCAAGGCACATGACGAACAGAACCGTTGCGGCATCGGGGACCGCGTGCTGATCAGTGAGACGCGGCCGTTGAGTCGAGATAAGCGCTGGGCCGTGCGGGCGATTCTCGAAAAGGCAGTGTGAGGAGGCTCGTCGGCGTGTTGGGCCGGTGGGAATGGACATGGTGCAGTCGGAAACCGTACTGGATGTCGCGGACAATTCTGGAGCACGCAAGGTGCTGTGCATCAAAGTGCTCGGTGGCTCGCGACGGCGATATGCTTCGCTCGGCGACATCATCGTGGTGTCGGTGAAGGAAGCGATTCCCAACGCCAAGGTTAAAAAGGGCGATGTAATGAAGGCAGTGATCGTACGCACCACCAAGGAGGTTGGTCGTGCTGACGGCTCCTACATTAAATTCGACTCGAACTCGGCGGTGCTGATCGATAACCAGCGCGAGCCCATCGGCACGCGTATATTCGGGCCAGTCGCGCGTGAACTGCGGGCGAAGAAATTCATGAAGATTTTGTCCCTGGCCCCGGAAGTCTTGTGAGCACGGTCATGCATGCCCGTATCCGAAAGAACGACACCGTGATGGTGGTTGCCGGGCGCGAGCGCGGAAAGACCGGCAAGGTTATTCGCGTGCTCGCGGCCGAGAACCGCGCCGTCGTCGAGCGCCTCAATTTGGTGAAGCGTCACACGAAGAGTCGGGGCGCGCAGAGTCCGTACGGCATCGTCGAGAAGGAGGCGCCGATTCACCTCTCGAACTTGATGATGATGTGCGATAAGTGTAACGCCCCGGTGCGCCTGGGTAAGCGGCATCTGGAGGACGGACGCAGTGTGCGCGTCTGCCGTCGCTGTCGGGAGCAGGTCGATAGGTGATCGAATGGCTGTGCGGCTGAAAGAACGTTATCACAAGGAAGTGCTCCCTCGCCTGATGAAGGACTTGGCGTACAAGAACTGTATGCAGGTGCCGCGCCTCGACAAGGTCGTTATCAATATCGGCCTGGGAGAGGCCATCCAGAACGCCAAGGTGCTGGACCAGGCGGTTGTGGAACTCACCGCCATTACCGGTCAAAAGCCGGTGATTACGAAGGCACGGAAGGCGATCGCCAACTTCAAGCTGCGTGAGGGGATGCCCATCGGCTGTATGGTCACGCTGCGTGGTACTCGCATGTACGAATTTTTGGATCGTTTGGTGAACTCAGCCCTGCCCCGTGTGCGTGACTTTAAGGGGGTGTCGGACCGTTCCTTCGATGGACGTGGCAATTATTCCCTTGGTGTGCGGGAGCAGATCATTTTCCCCGAGATCGATCTCGACAAGGTCGAGAAGGTGCGGGGGTTGACCGTATGCATCAATACCACAGCGCGAACCGATGCCGAGGGTAAAGCGCTGCTGCAGGCGCTCGGCATGCCGTTTCGCGCTTAGGAGATCAGGTGGCAAAGACGTGTTTACGCATTAAGGCCCAACGCCCCCCCAAGTTCAAGGTGCGCGCGTACAATCGATGCCCACTGTGCGGACGACCGCGGGCATTCTACCGCCGCTTTCAGATGTGTCGTCTCTGCCTGCGGCTGTTGGCTCGGAAGGGCGAGATTCCGGGGTTGACGAAGGCCAGTTGGTAGGTGAAGCGATGGGCATGACGGATCCGATTGCAGATCTACTGACGCGCATTCGCAACGGCGCGCATGCGCGCAAGGAACAGGTTGACGTGCCATGGTCAACCATCAAGACGCGTGTCGTAGAGGTGTTGACCGCGGAGGGGTTTCTCAAGGAACACAGCATTGTCGAGCAGCAGGGCCGGCGGCTTCTGCGCGTGTGGCTCAAGTACGACAGCCAGAGTAAGCCTGTCATCTCCGGGCTGCGGCGGGTGAGTAAACCCAGCTTGCGCATCTATGTCGGGGCCAAAGAGATCCCCGCGGTGCGACGAGGGCTGGGGGTCAACGTGTTGTCGACTCCGGCAGGCATTCTGACCGATCGCGAGGCCCGGAAGCGCAACCTGGGCGGCGAGATCCTGTGCTCGGTGTGGTAGGTTTCCATGTCACGCATTGGTAAACTGCCGATTCGTATTCCCGAGAAGGTCAAGGTCCACGTCGCCGACGGCGTGGTGCGGGTCGAGGGGCCGAAGGGTACCCTTGAGCACCGTCTGCCGCCGGGCCTTCGTCTCGAAGTCTCCGGGGACAGCCTGCACGTGAGTCGCGAAAGTGAGAGCCGCACGGTGCGTGGTCTCCATGGCCTCACGCAGCGGCTGCTCGCAAACATGGTGGAAGGGGTGCACGCCGGATTTAGCCGCACTCTGGAGATTGTCGGCGTCGGCTACCGTGCGGAAGGCCGTGGCCAGGCAATCCACCTGAGCCTCGGGTTCTCTCATCCGATCCTGTTCCAATTGCCGCCAGGGGTGCAGGCGCGCGTTGACAAGCAGACGGTAGTAACGCTCGAGAGCATCGACAAGCAACTCCTGGGTGAGACGGTCGCCAACATCCGGCGGCTGCGCCCGCCAGAACCCTACAAGGGTAAAGGCATCAAGTACGCGGGAGAGGTGTTGCGTCGGAAGGCCGGAAAGGCGGCCGGCGCGGCGGGAGCCGGGTGATCATGACATTAGGCACGAAGGATTTAGCGCGCCTGCGGCGTCAGCAGCGTGTCCGCAAGCGCCTGCAGGGTTCGGATGGCAGGCCGCGTCTGTGTGTGTTTCGCAGCGGCAAGCATATCTATGCACAGGTAATTTCCGACGAAACTGGGCGGACCTTGGCCGCGGCTTCGACGTTGTCGCGCGACCTGAAAGGGCAGTTGCAACGGACGGCTACGCGTGATGCAGCAAAGCAGGTGGGGGCCCTGATTGCGCGGCTGTGTCAAGAGCGGGCGATCCGTGCGGTGGTGTTCGACCGCAACGGGTTCCTGTACCACGGCCGGGTCAAGGCGCTTGCGGATGCGGCGCGTGAAGCCGGTTTGCAGTTTTGACGAACGCGGAAGGATTGCGACGCATGGCGGTTGGAAGAGGTAGGGAGCGTATCGAACTTCAAGGCTCCGAGCTCAAGGAAAAGGTGGTTCAGATCAACCGGGTGGCGAAGGTCGTTAAAGGTGGCCGGCGCTTCAGCTTCAGCGCGCTGGTGGTCGTGGGCGACAGCGCTGGTCGGGTGGGCTACGGGCTCGGCAAAGCCAACGAGGTCCCCGAGGCGATTCGCAAGGCGATCGAGCGGGCAAAGAAGACCCTGATGTCGGTGCCGCTCATCGAAGGAACAATTCCCTACGAGGTGCAAGGCCGCTTTGGAGCTGGTCACGTGGTTCTGCGACCCGCCGTCGACGGGACGGGGGTGATCGCGGGTGGTGGTGTGCGCGCCGTCGTTGAACTGGCTGGCGTGCGTAATGTCCTCACGAAATGTATCGGATCCAACAACCCTCACAATATGGTCAAGGCGACCATGGACGCCCTGAGCGACCTGCGCCTTCCAGAGGATATTGCTACGCTACGTGGCAAGAGTGTTGAGGAACTGCGCGGCTAACAGGTATGGAAGCAGCAACGATGTTGAAGGTACGGCTCACCCGGAGCCCCATCGGTAGCACGCAGCGGCAACGGCAAACCTTGCGCGGCCTTGGCCTCACGCGGGTTGGCAAGACCGTGATCGTGCATGACAACGAGCCGACGCGCGGCAGGATTCGCGCCGTTCAGCACCTGGTCGAGGTGAAAAGCTAAATGAACCTGAGCAATTTGTCGCCGGCGCCCGGATCGGTCAAGGGGCGAAAACGCCTGGGCCGCGGGGTTGGATCGGGCAATGGGAAAACCTCCGGGCGAGGACACAAGGGTCGCGGCTCGCGATCGGGCGGCAACACGCCGCCGGGATACGAGGGCGGTCAGATGCCGCTGCAACACCGGCTGCCGAAGCACGGCTTTCGCAACCCGTTCCGTCAGGAGTTCAGCGTCGTCAACGTCGGTCAGTTGGAATCCTCCTTTGAGGCAGGGAGCGTTGTGGACGCGGAGGCGCTGCGGGCGCGGGGCCTCGTGAGTACGCTGAAGCGTCCGATCAAGATTTTGGCCGACGGTACTCTCAGCAAGGCGCTGACGGTTAAGGCCGACAAGTTCAGTGCCGCCGCGATCCAACGGCTCCAGGCCGCGGGCGGGACCGCCGAGGTTATCCAGCGTGGTTGAAGGATTCCAAAACGCGTCGAGAATTCCCGAGCTGCGGCGGCGGTTGTTGTTTACCTTCGCCATGCTTGCGGTGTACCGCGTCGGGGTTGCCATCCCGACTCCCGGCATAGATGGGAAGGCCTTGGCTGCTTTCTTTGAGCAGGCCCGCAACACCATGTTCGGTCTGGTCAACCTCTTCTCCGGTGGCGCGTTGGAGCGGTTCTCGATCTTTGCGCTCGGCATCATGCCGTACATCAGCGCGTCGATCATTCTGCAATTGCTCACCGTCGTCATCCCGTACCTCGAGCGGCTCTCCAAAGAGGGCGAGGCGGGGCGGCGCAAGATCACGCAGTACACCCGGTACGGCACAGTGTTGTTGTCGCTCGTGCAGGGATTGTTCATCAGCATCGGCATCGAAAAGATCGAGGCGCCGGGCGGCGGTTCCGTCGTGTTCGCTCCCGGCTGGGGATTCCGGACGATGACGGTCATGACCCTCACGGCCGGGACGGTGTTCATCATGTGGCTCGGTGAGCAGATCTCCGAGCGGGGCATCGGCAACGGCATCTCGCTGATCATCTTCGCCGGTATCGTCGCATCGTTCCCGTCGGCAGCAGCCACCACCATCGAGTTCGTTCGCGAAGGCGAAATGGGCGTTCTGGTCTTGCTCGCGTTGGTTGCGTTCATGATTTTGGTGGTGGGGGTCATCATCTTTATGGAGCGTGGGCAACGCCGCGTCCCCGTGCAATACGCCAAGCGTATGGTTGGTCGCCGTATGTACGGTGGCCAGAGTTCGCATCTGCCGCTCAAGGTGAACACGTCCGGCGTAATCCCCCCAATTTTTGCGTCGTCCCTGTTGGTATTTCCGGGCACCATTGCAAGTTTTGTGGACCACCCTTGGGCTCGCACGGCGGCCGAGTACCTAATGCCTGGCGGATTCTTCTATGACCTCCTCTACGTCGCGCTGATCATTTTTTTCTGCTATTTTTACACGGCCGTGACATTCAATACCTCTGATGTTGCGGATAACATGAAGAAGTTCGGCGGCTACATTCCCGGGATCCGACCGGGCCAACGCACGGCCGAATATCTCGACCGCATTCTGGTGCGTGTGACCCTCGGTGGCGCACTGTACGTATCGGCCGTCTGCGTGTTGCCGTCAATCTTGATTCGGCGTTTCAACGTGCCGTTCTACTTTGGAGGTACGGCGTTGATGATCGTCGTAGGGGTGGCCCTCGACACGGTGGCGCAGATTGAGACACACATGCTGACGCGTAGCTACCAGGGCTTCATGCGACGCGGCCGGTTGCGGGGCAGGCGCGGATAAGCAGGTTGGTGCTGGTGCGCGTGATTTTGATGGGTCCCCCCGGGTCGGGCAAAGGGACGCAAGCCAAACTATTGTCCCAGCGCTTTGGCGTTCCGCATGTCTCGTCGGGAGACCTGTTGCGGAGCGCGGTGAGACGCAAGAGCCCTATGGGGGTACAGGCCAAAAAATATATGGACCGGGGCGAGTTGGTGCCGGACGACATTATTCTCGGCGCGGTTGAGGAGCGACTGCGCGAGTCCGACTGTGCCAGGGGATTCATCCTCGATGGCTATCCGCGTACGCTGGCGCAGGATGGGGCGTTGAGTGCGACGCTCGCACGCATGCAGACCCGGATCGATAGTGTCGTGAGCTTGAGCGTTTCGCGAGAGGAAGTAGTCAAGCGCCTCAGTGGTCGGCGCACGTGTCGTGAGTGTGGTGCGTCTTACCACATCATTTTCGATCCGCCCCGGAATCCGGGGATCTGCAACCAGTGTAATGGCGAGCTGTTCCAACGTGACGACGACCAGGAAGACACCGTGATGGCCCGTCTTGAGGTGTATGAGCGCAACACGGCGCCGCTCGTCGCCGCGTACCGGCAGAGCGGCCTGTTGTGCGAGGTCGACGGCGTTGGAGGCCAAGAGCAGGTTCTGGAGCGCATCCTCTCTCGGGTGCAGCAGCGCGAATGATATCGCTGAAGTCACCGCAGGAGATCGAGGTGATGCGCACCGCCAATATGATCGTTGCAGAAGTCCTGGCGGAGTTGCGCGATGTGGTGCGCCCGGGGTTGCCGACGGCCGAGATGGACGGTGTAGCGGAGGAGTTGACGCGTCGGCGCGGGGCCGTGCCCGCCTTCAAGGGTTATGAGGTCCATGGCCGCGTCTTTCCACGGAGCGTCTGTATCTCCATCAACGATGAAGTCGTGCATGGCATTCCATCGGAGAAGCGCGTGCTCCGGGAGGGGGATATCGTCGGTATCGATTTTGGGGTGTGCTACCAGGGGTTCTACGGTGACGCCGCGATCACCGTCGCCGTGGGGCAGGTGGATCCAGAGGCCACACGACTCATGCACGCTACCAACGATGCCCTGCGGTGCGGGATCGAGGAAGTACAGGTGGGACACCGGTTGGGCGATGTCTCGGCGGCGATCCAAGAGCGCGTGGAACGCGACGGGTTCTCTGTGGTCCGGGACTTTGTCGGTCACGGAATTGGGAGACGACTGCACGAGGAGCCGCAGGTCCCGAATTTTGGAACGCGTGATCGCGGTGTCCGCCTGCGCGAAGGCATGGTCCTGGCGATTGAACCCATGGTCAACGCGGGTGGTTCTGATGTGATGATCAAGGAGGACGGTTGGACGGCGGTCACCAAGGACGGGAGTCGGTCCGCACACTTCGAGCATTCGGTGGCGGTGACGCGCAACGGCCCGTACGTCCTCAGCCAGGCGTAGGAGCGGACAAATGAAAGTGCGGGCATCGGTTAAGGCGGTGTGTAAGAAGTGTAAGATCGTCCGGCGTGCAGGCGTGGTGCGTGTGCTGTGCAGCAATCCGCGCCATAAGCAGCGTCAGGGCTAAGCGAAATCCGGAGCAAACATATATGGCGCGTATTGCAGGTGTCGACCTCCCGCGGAACAAGCGGATGGAAGTGGCCTTAACGTACATTCATGGTATCGGCCGCTCGTCGGCCCGTCAGATCCTGGCGCAAGCGGGCGTGGAGCCGAACAAAAAGACCGACGTCATTGGAGACGATGAGTTGGTCAAGCTGCGCCAGATCATGGATGGATTCAAGGTCGAAGGCGATCTTCGCCGCGATGTTGCGATGAACATCAAGCGCCTCATGGACATCGGTGCCTATCGCGGCTTGCGCCATCGTCGCAACCTACCGGCGCGCGGACAACGCACACATACTAACGCGCGGACGCGGAAAGGCCCACGACGCGCGATCGCCGGGAAGAAGGCGCCGCCGTCGAAGGGTTAGATCGGGGCGAGGAGCATAAGAATGGCGAAGGACAAGGAAGAAGGCGGCGCTAAGCCGGCCGCAGCAAAAGCGGCCGCACCCAAGCGTCGCAAGACGAAAAAGCTCGTTAGCGAAGGGGTGGCGCACATCCACTCGACGTTCAACAACACGATTATCACCATCACCGACCCCGTGGGCGCGACCATCGCGTGGTCCAGCGCTGGCTCGGTCGGCTTCAAGGGCTCCCGCAAGGGGACCCCGTTCGCGGCGCAGTTGGCGGCGGAGGCCGCCGCGCGGAAGGCGATGGAATTCGGCTTGCGCTCCGTCCAAGTTTTCGTGAAGGGACCGGGCGCTGGTCGGGAATCGGCCCTGCGCTCACTCCAAGCGGCGGGGTTTGCTGTCAGTGTGATAAAAGACGTCACGCCGATTCCACATAACGGTTGCCGGCCACCGAAACGGCGGCGTGTCTGACACGAGGAGGAACGCATTGGCTCGCTATACTGAAGCAGTCTGCCGGCTCTGCCGGCGCGAAGGCTTGAAGCTCTTCTTGAAGGGAGAGCGGTGCTATACCGATAAGTGCGCCATCGAGCGCCGCAACTATCCTCCAGGCGAGCACGGCCAAGGGCGGAGCAAGTTCTCCGAGTATGCTATCCAACTGCGGGAAAAGCAGAAGGTCAAGCGCATCTACCGGCTCATGGAGCGCCAGTTCCACCGCTACTTCGTGGCCGCGGAGAAAGCCAAGGAAATCACCGGCGAGAAGCTGCTGCTGCTGCTCGAACAGCGTCTGGATAACATGATCTATCGCATGGGATTTGCGACCTCGCGTAGCGAGGCGCGACAACTGGTGCGCCACGGCCATTTCTGTGTGGACGGCCGGAAAGTCGACATTCCTTCCTACCTGCTGCGGCCGGGCCAAGTGGTCTCGGTTGGCGAGAGTAGCCGCTCGGTGACGCGCATCGTGGATGCATTGGAACAGGCGGAACGGCGCGGCGTGCCGGACTGGCTCGAGGTGCAGCGCGAGGCGTTCAGCGGTCGCGTCAAAGCCCTGCCGACTCGCATCGACTTGACCATGCCGATCAACGAAAAGCTGGTCGTCGAGCTGTACTCAAAGTGAGCGGAGCAGGCTGACGAAAGCCGATGGAGGTTCGAACAATGTTGCCGCAACGAAACTGGCGGGATCTGATCAAGCCGAAGAAGCTGGAGGCCGACGAGAAAAGCCTCACCGCCACCTACGGAAAGTTCGTGGGCGAGCCCTTCGAGCGTGGCTTCGGAATCACGATCGGAAATTCAATCCGGCGAATCTTGCTATCGTCGCTGCAGGGTGCTGCCATCAGCGCGGTGAAAATTCGCGGTGTGCTGCACGAGTTTTCGACCCTACCCGGCGTCCGTGAGGACGTGACCGATCTCGTGCTGAACCTGAAAGAGGTCCGCCTGCGGCTCAACGACGGTGCCGAAGATACGGCGCGGATCGAAGCGAAGGGCGAAGGCGAGGTCAAGGCGGGCGACATCAAGAGTGGAGCGAACATCGAGATCCTGAATCCCGATCTGCACATCGCCACCCTGTCGAAAGAGGGAAAGCTGGATGTGGAGCTGACCATCAAGACCGGTCGGGGCTATGTGCCGGCGGAACGGAATAAGGACGAAAACGCGGCGGTGGGAACGATCCCGATCGACGCGATCTTTTCTCCCATCCGAAAAGTGAACTACACCGTCACCAACGCCCGGGTGGGACAACGTACGGATTACGACCGGCTCAATTTGGAGGTCTGGACGGACGGGAGTGTTCGGCCAGACGATGCGGTCGCGTACGCCGCCCGCATCCTTCAGGACCAACTCTCCATCTTCATTAACTTCGAGGAGGCGGCGGAGATCCCCGCCGGGGCGGAAGAACGTCACCCGGGACTCAACGAGAACTTGTTCCGCAGCGTCGCGGAGCTCGAACTCTCTGTCCGTTCGGCCAACTGCCTCCAAAACGCGGGCATCAAGTACATCGGGGAACTGGTCCAGAAGACCGAAGCGGAGATGCTGAAGACCAAGAACTTCGGACGCAAATCGCTCAACGAGATCAAGGAAATCCTGCGCGAGATGGGACTGGATTTTGGTATGCGGATCGATAACTTCCCGTCGCGGGCGGAACTTGACCGGCGTCTGGCGAAGGAGAAGGAAAGCGCCTGAGGCGCGGCAGCATCTGGCGAGGCGCCTGCCTGAACGAATGAGTCGATCATGAGACACTTGAAAGCGGGAAGAAAGCTGAATCGGACCTCCGCCCACCGCAAGGCGATGTTCCGTAACCTCGTGACCTCGTTAATCGAGCATGAACAGGTGCAGACGACCGATGCCAAAGCGAAAGAGCTGCGGCGAATTGCGGACCGGATGATCACCCTGGGGAAGCGCGGTACGCTGCATGCGCGCCGTCAGGCAGCTTCCTATGTGCGGACCCGTGAAGCCGTCAAGAAACTGTTCGATGAAGTCGCTGGACGGTTCCGCGAACGGGCAGGTGGCTACACGCGGATCATCAAGCTCGGACACCGTCACGGCGACGCCGCGCCGATGTCTGTCATCGAACTGACCGACCGGGGTGAAGCGGCGAAGGCCGAAGCGGAACGGAAGCGGGAACGGCGTGCCCGGCGCGCGGAGAAGAAGGTCGCACCGCCGGTCACACCGCCGATCAGTTGACCGCAAGCGACGATCTCTGCCCTCCGTTCTCCCGCTGAGCGCAGCGCGGGTTTTCTGGCGCAGATCCGGCTTGCTCGATTCCCTGTGGCCGTGGTTCTGGTGAATCGCGCAGCTGCGACGGAGAGAGACGCCCGCTGTCAGGTGCGGTCGTGGTGCTTGTGGCGCGGATCGGGACGTCGTCAGACGGGGTCGGGTGGCTAAGGTGCGATGTCCTATCGCTGGAGAAGACTGAGCACAGCGCTGCTAGCCTTGACCGTGGTGATCGTCTGCCATGCGGCTGCGATGGCGGACGAGGACCTCAGTAATGAGACGTGTCTCGGTTGCCACGGCACAGAAGGATTCTCCGGTCCGGATGGACGTGTCCTGTTTACGGACGCGGAGGCCTTTCACGTCTCGGTGCACGGTTCGCTGACCTGCAGGACCTGCCACAAGGAGATCACCAGCGTTCCGCACACCGAGAAGGTGAAGCGCCCCGACATCGACACCTGTCCCGCGTGCCATAAGGAGCAGGTGAGTGCGTACCGGGACAGTATCCACGGCCGTGCCAGCAGTCAGGGAATCAAGGAGGCGGCTTCCTGCGCCGATTGCCACGGCAACATCCACGCTATGCTCTCGTACGCTGACGCAAAGTCTGCGGCGCACTGGGCCAATCTGGCTGTGACGTGTGCGCGCTGCCACGCCAACATCGAGCTGACGCAACGCTTTGGCATTCCGGTGGTGCGGCCCGTGGGGACGTATCTGGAGAGCGCCCATGCACGCGCGGTTGCGGCGGGAAAGGCCGCGGCAGTGTGTTCCGACTGCCATGGGGCGCACAATATCCTTCCGGGGACCGATCCCCGCTCTTCCATCTGTCGTGCGAGTGTGTCCGAGACGTGCGGGAAGTGCCACCCGGCGGTGTTCACCGCCTACCGCGAGAGTGTGCACGGTAAGGCCGCGATGCACGGTGCCAGTGGCGCTCCGGTCTGTACCGATTGCCACGGTGAGCACCGCATCCTACCGCATTCGGAGCCCGCATCACCTGTGTATGCCGCAAACATTCCGCGGGAGACCTGCGGCCGTTGTCACGCCGACGAGCGTTTGAGCCGCCGCTATGGTCTGTCAGTCCAAAAGGTTGCCGCCTTCGAGGACAGCTACCATGGGCTTGCACTGCGTGCCGGCCGCCCCACGGTTGCCAACTGCTCCAGCTGCCATGGCGTCCACGACATCTTCCGTTCAAGCGACCCGCGATCGCGGGTGCATCCAGCCAACCTGCCGCGGACGTGCGGCGAGTGTCATCCCGGCGCGCGCATACGTTCTAGTCTCGGGTCCGTGCACGGTGCTGCCAATGCGCTCGGTACGCAGGCGGTGCATTGGATCCGCTTACTCTACTTGTGCCTGATTATTGGGGCAATCGGTCTGATGGCGGGGCACAATTTCCTCGACTTCGTCAAGAAGCTTCAGCATCCGATACCACCGCCCCCGGCCGTGCCATCCGGAGAATCGGAGCGAATGCCGCGCCCGCTTCGGTGGCAACACGGCCTCGTCATTGTCAGCTTCGCCCTGCTGGCGTACTCTGGCTTTGCCCTGAACTATCCGGAGAGCTGGTGGGCCGTGCCATTGCTGTTGTGGGAACCGCAGTTGCCGCTGCGTGGCCTGTTGCACCGCGCGGCTGCGGCCGTGATGATGGCGGCCATCCTCTGGCATGTTGGCCAACTTGCGGCGAGCCGCCGCCGGCGGGCCTGCATGCACGGAATTTGGCCAACCTTGAAGGACTTGAAGACACTGGGGGCGATGCTGGCGTACTACTTCGGCCGGCGGCGGACGCGCCCGCATATGGGCAAGTTCAGTTACATCGAAAAGGCCGAGTACTGGACATTCATGTGGGGAACCTCGGCGATGACGATCTCCGGCCTGTTGCTGTGGTTTGTCACTATGACTATGCGTTTTCTGCCCAATTGGGTGCCTGATGTGGCCACGGCCATCCATTTTTACGAGGCCATCCTGGCGACCGCGTCTCTTCTCGTCTGGCACTTCTACTGGGTCGT
>JAGDMS010000559.1 GCA_017860575.1 Deltaproteobacteria bacterium
TGTGAATCAGCGTGTCACGCCGGTACGCGAGCGCGCTGCTCAGCGCCCCCGGCCAGACCGCCGCGGTGTTCGTGGCATTCGCGAGGATCGCCGGTTGGCCAAATGCCACGAGCGCGGGGAACGAGATCAGGCTTCCTCCGCCGGCAACGGAGTTGATCGCGCCGGCGACCACGCCGGCAAGGAACAGCCCGGACAGACCAAGAATGTCGGCCATTCGACTACTGCATCCAGGCGGGGCACGCCGCGCTCGAAGGCATCGGCGTGGCCTCAGCGAGGGGCGTCATCGATGTGAGCGCCCTCTCGCGCCGCACGAACAAGGTGGAGTCCGAATCCATGAAGATCGTCTGCCACCGGTGGTCACCAGAGATATCGCTCAAGACGAGAGCATCCGAGGGCACGAGCAGAAAGTCGGTGTCGAATCGAAATGGCGCGTCCAAGTCAGCCTCGCGCTTGGGCGTCAAGTAGAACTTCAGGTTCTCGATAACCATGTCGTCTGGAAACAGCGAGATGTTCCGTCCGTCCATGGACACCCGTACGGCAGGGAACAGCTGCCACGTGACGTAAGACCCCCACCATAGTGGCACGTAGAGATTGCCGGACAAGTGATTCTGTTTCATGAACGCGACAGCGCGACAAGGGTGCTTGGACCCGAGTGTGGTTCCCGCCACGTCGACCCGTGGCAAGGGTTGCACCGCCACCGCCAGAAACGTCAGGACGGCGGGAACGACCGATAGTGCAGCGACGACTATCCGGGCACGCCGGAAGCCCCGACTGGCCTCGCGCTGTTCGGTCAATTGAGAAGCAAGCAGGGTGACCACCGGGGCAATCCATATCGCCGCGATGGGAATGTGCCGGACCGACACGAAGGCCATCGCCGCCAGAGGGGCACAGCTTGCGACCCATTGCCAGGCCCGGAGTCCACCGATCAATGGACGGCTCCTGCGACTGAGCCATCCAACGGTCAGGAGGATGGCCAGCAGCAGCGTGATCGATACCGTGGACCAGTAGTCTCCAGCCCGAAGCGTCGCCTGCCAGTCACCGATGTACTTTCGGCTCGTGTCGTGGAACATCTCGGCGGCCACGTAAGGCCAGAGGCGCCAGCCAATCGGGTTGACAAACGTGACAAGCACCGATGCCCACAAGGCGAGCCACAGGCCAGCCGTACCTGCAAGCAACCTGCGACCTGTGCCGAACGCATTCGCGTTCTGGAACACGCGTACCGCAACTGCGAGGCAGAGTACGCCAAGGCCGGCGAGAAAGCCTCCGTGGAGGTTCGCCCACGCCAGCATGACAACAGGCAATACCCACAACACGTTCGACCGCTGGAGGAGGTGCCGGAACAGTACTGCGACGTAGATGGCGAGAAAGGCAAATGTGAAGAGCTGGGGCCTGAACAGGAAATAGCGGGCGATGGTGGAGGTCGCCAGCAGGAATACCGGAAACCACACAGACGCATCTGCCGTTGTCGTCCGGATTGCCAGCCACAAGAAGCCGACGCAGAATGCTCCGACAACGCACTTCAGCGCAATCAACCCGATTGGACCACCGAAGTGATACACCTGCCAGAGGAGGATCTGTGTCAGGTACTCGTGCGCAGCCCACATACATCCGGCGCAAGTATACGAAAACGGATCGCTGGCGCCAGGGCCTCCGTTCTCCACGAAGAAGCGGCCGTAGGCGAGGTTACCCCACAAATCCGCATCGGCCCTTCGCATCGCGTAAATGCAGACGGCCGCGCCGACAAGAGCGAGGATCGAGAGCGCCCTCCGGTCGCGAACGGTTGTGTCGGAATCAGTGCGTGCAGGCTGACGGTGCCACACGGGCGGGTTCGAGGCGTTCTTGCGTGTGAAATTGTCGTTGTTGGCCATCGTTGAGATCACCTCGCCGACGCGGCAGCTGCAGGGGTTCCTGGCGCCGCTCTTCTTCCATGTCCGGCAGCGGATCTTGGCTGCCCGCCACCGTGACGAGACCCCATCCTCGCCCCTTCAAGCAGTTGTCCCGGCGACTCGCGTCTGTGTCGGCATACCGGCAAAAGACGTTCCCCTTGGTAGTCGCGGGGAGATCGTTGCCGTCAATGGCGAGGCTCACCAAGTCCCTGGCGATGACCGACGTGTGCCGAAACACTTTGTCGCTCGTTCGGCTGACCGCCACCACATGGCTCTACACGCCGATCATGTCTGTCCGGCCAGGCGCTATGAGGTCCTCCCCGCGCGAAGACGGTCGTGCCTATCATACCGAAGTCACTCCCTCGGCTTGTGCTTCCTTGCCGCTCGGTGGATGGCGCGCCACTTGCGCTTGGTCTCCAGCTGTGCGGCCTGGTCCTGCCGGCTGGCCAGGTAGTTGGCTTCGCGCCGGAGCTTGCGGTAGCTCTCGAGCCGCTCAGGCGTAAGACGGCGCTCCTGAACCGCCAGACGCACGGCGCACCGCGGCTCCTGCTCGTGCTCACAGTCGCGGAAGTGGCAGTCAGCGGCCAGCGCCTCGATGTCGGGAAAGACGCTCCGGGCCGAAGCCCCGCCGTCCCAGAGCTGCAGCTCCCGCAAGCCTGGTGTGTCAATCACGAGCGCGCCGTTGGGCAGAAGAATCAGCTCC
>JAGDMS010000560.1 GCA_017860575.1 Deltaproteobacteria bacterium
TGGCCATCGACGCTTCGAGGGCGAGCCGAACGAAAGCGGGGTGCTCGGGGAGATCCGCTGGATCGAGGAGGATCGGCCACCCGGGGCCGACGAGCGCGGTCTGAAGGACACCGTCCGCGTCCCCCCCGGCACGCGCACGCGTATCCTCGCGCGCTTCGACCTTCCTGGTCGGTTCGTCTGGCACTGCCACATCCTCTCGCACGAGGACCACGAGATGATGCGGCCGTTCGTCGTCAGGGAGACGTGAGCGCCCATCCGCGTGCGGGCACGTCACGCCACCGTTCCGAACAGGGTCCCGACGCCGGCCGTCAGCCCCATGGCCAGTGCGCCCCAGAACGTGACGCGCATCGCGCCCACCGCCACCCTTGCGCCGCCCACGCGCGCAGCCAACCCGCCCAGGACCGCGAGGAACACGAGCGAAGTTCCGGAGACGACCGGGATCAGACTCGACCCAGGGGCAATGGCAACGGCCAACAGCGGCAGGGCCGCTCCGACGGCGAAGCTGGCCGCTGATGTAAGCGCAGCCTGAATCGGCCGTGCACTGAGCGTCTCCGAGATCCCGAGTTCGTCGCGAGCATGCGCGCCCAGCGCGTCATGGGCCATGAGCTGCTTGGCAACCTCCTTCGCGAGCGCGGGATCGAGGCCGCGGCCGACGTAGATCGCGGTCAGTTCCCGGCGCTCGGCTGGGTCGTCTGCTTCGAGTTCGGCGCGTTCCAGGTTGAGCGCGGCTTGTTCGGAATCGGCCTGCGAGCGGACCGACACGTACTCGCCGGCAGCCATGGACATGGCTCCCGCGACGAGTCCGGCGATCCCCGCGACCATCACGTTGCTGTGAGTCGCATTCGCGGCTGCGACACCAAGCACCAGGCTCGCAGTGGACACGATGCCGTCGTTGGCGCCCAATACCGCCGCGCGCAACCAGCCGATGCGGTCCGTGCGGTGCCGTTCCCTGTGGCGTACTGGCATTTTCGGGCGTCTCTTCGATGCGGGAAACGGTGGACCCTCGTATCCGGTAGCGTCAGGTCCATTCAGGGCGGGCGGGGTCTTCACCAACCTGCGCGGTACTGGTGGCGCGTGCCGTGCACACCAGCGTAGCCAAAGGTGTTTTCCGGGCGGAGCAAACGACCATACTCGCGTTTGACGACCGCATAGCACTCGCACACCCGCGCTTCCAGCTGGGAACGATCGAGTACGGCAATGTGGCCGCGGCCGTGATGGATCAGTCCCGCCTCTTGCAGCTTTCCAGCAGCCTCCGTGACGCTTTCGCGGCGCACGCCCAGCATATTGGCGATCTGCTCCTGCGTCACCGTCAGTTCGTTCGAGGGCAACCGGTCCAGACAGGACAAGATCCAGCGGCACATTTGCTGTTCCAGCGAATGGTGCCGATTGCACACCGCGATCTGCGCGGTTTGCGCGATCAGCGCCTGGGTGTGGCGCAGCAGCAAGTGTGGCATCGGGCCGTCGTGCTCGACCTCGTTTCTAAGCAAGTCCGCCCCCAGCCGATAAGCGTAGCCGGCGCTCAGCACCACCGCGTGGCTTGGCATGTATTCGCCACCCAGGAACGATGCGACGCCGATCACGCCCTCGCTACCGGTGACCGCGAACTCTGTCGACGCCCCGTTCGCCGTCAAGTAGAACCGGGAAACGATGCCCGCGGTGAGGAAATACAGATACTCATGCCGGTCGCCGGCGCCGTAAACGGTCCAACCCAGCGGCAAGGGCACGGGCTCGAGATCGGGCCGCACACGCTCGTACTCCTCCTGCGGCAGCGCCGCAAGAAGTTGGTTTCGCCGGGGCGTTTGCGGTACGGATAGGGCACGAGTCCTTCCTCTGGAGGCGAAGCCCGGCTCCAGATACGGCCGAACGCCATGTCGACCTGACATCAGTAGGGCCTTCCCCAATACAAGAAATCACCCCCTATTGGCGTTCAAACTCAATATATGCAGCCCGTTCGTCACAGCTACTGATCTGAATCAAATCCTTATGTTCGCTAGCGTACGGAGCAACCGAGGGAAAGGTATTTAATAGGTGTTAGCCGATATGAACAAGGCGGTCGAGGTTGCACGTGGCATCAAGGGTGTGACCTTCGCCAAGAATGACATGCGCGCGGGGTGACGGTGGATCGGACATTAGGCGGGACAACGCCCAAATGACTGACTGTCAATGAAAGGAAAGCAAATGCTCTATTACGCCGCCATATTTCTAGTCATCGCGCTGATCGCTGCGCTACTCGGCTTTACCGGCATCGCGGCCGGCGCCGTCGGGATCGCCAAGATCCTGTTCGTCGTTTTTCTTCTCCTGTTCGTCGCCTCGCTTATCGTGGGACTGATACGTCGCGGGTGACGGCGGTACCGCGCGGGCGGCTGGCTCGAGGGGCACGTTACTTACGCACGGGGGATTGCCTCGAATTCTGCACCGGGCGGGGCCCGCTCTGAGGTTGGGAGCTGTCAACCGGCGCGAGCCGGCTGGCGTCGCTTCGCAATCGCCGCCGCGACCGCCTCCCAGGTAGCATTGAACGCTTCAGGCGTGAAGCCCGCGCCCGACGGCAGCCAGTTGCCGGTTTTCCCGCTCGCCAGCGTGTAGTGCCC
>JAGDMS010000084.1 GCA_017860575.1 Deltaproteobacteria bacterium
AGGGGCTTTGAGGCTATGTCGAACAGAGTGTGTCCGGCCCTAGTCCATCAAGTGGAGCGTGGTGATTCACTGTGCTGTGAGCCTTCTTGACCGTGAGAATTCCAGATATTTCTTACGCGCGATGGAATCCGCTGCGCCACCATCCAGAATCTCATGTAGTCATCGAACCAGAGTTCCTTCCGCCGCAGGAGGGCCACGAGGAGCCGATACAACATGCGGGCGGCGTACCAGGAATCACTGGCAAACCAGCGCGCAATGATATGAGACCGGGGATCGGCGGTAAGCAGAACATGCGACCGGGCCAAACCTAGGCCCACCTGATAAATGTATTCTTTCTTCAGACGCTCGGGTGCGACGAGATGGCGGACTTGTGCCTCTGGCACGTACAGGACTTTCCAGCCCGCTCGGTGAACTCTGGCAATCATCTCCGTATCTCCAGCTGCCAGCAGTTGATGACCCAAGCGGTCCAGGTCTGCGCGGAAAACTCCGACCTCGTCAATGATCTTCCTCCGAAAAGCCATGTTACATCCAAAGGGGAACTCGGAGACTTCAGAGACGCCGGTAGGCTCGACATAGGGGAGCGCATACCCACTCAGTAGACCCTGCAGATCTGCTCGCAACCACGGCGGCCGTTCCCGACCCTGGTAGTCGAGTATCGCAGGGCCCCCAACACACCCCACGGCCGGATCGAGAAAGCCGCGTGTCACAGCAGTGAGCCACTCGGAAAGAGGACGAGCATCATCATCGAGAAAGCACACAATCGGCCCGCACGCTGCTGCGATACCGCTATTTCGCGCATACGAAACGCCCTGCCGTGCCTCGTGGACGTATCGGAGGCGAAGCGACGGGTGCGCCTGGGCAAATGAAAAGGCAACGTCTCGTGTGTTGTCCGACGAGTTGTTATCCACGACGATAATCTCGAAGGTAGCCGGAGATGTATTCAGAGCGGCCAGCGCCTCAAGGCACCCTGTCAGACAAGCGACACGATTAATGGTGGGTATGATGATGCTTGCCTGTGGTTGTCCGGGCATGGTGCCCCTCATGCGCTGGTGCACTTTTTGGACCGGTTCACCCATCGGTTCGACGCCGTTGTATCGCATGTTGTGGTGCGGGGCCATCGTAAGGCAAGATAGGCAACCCGTTCGGTCCGAGCGTCACGCTCCGGGAGAGGCGAGGAGACGGTTTTTCAAGACGCCGGCCGTTGAAACCGGGCTGAGCAATCGGGTACGTGTACGAGATGTTATTTGACCGTGGTGCGGATGGCGTGCTCAGGGACCGTGGGACCATGGTGATAGCGGGAAACCGATTGTGGCTCACGCGTCCGGCCAGAGTACGCTGGGCGGGGGGTTCGAAAGGATCTTAGGGGGATGGCGGCTTTCCTGGTGCCGACGCACACTCGCGAACTGCTCTGGGTCTGGACCACCCGCCAGGTCAAAGTGCGCTACAAGCAGTCATTGTTTGGAGCAGCGTGGGCCGTGTTCCAACCATTGGCGTTGACTGCGGTATTTGCGTTCGTCTTCTCGTACATCGTGCGCGTCCAGTCCGAAGGGATTCCGTACCCCATCTTCGTCTACTCGACGATGTTGCCTTGGACCTTCTTTTCGCGCGCCCTGGCGGCGGCCCTGTCCAGCATCGTGGCCAACATGAGCCTGGTGACGAAGGTCTATTTCCCGCGCGAAGTGCTTCCGATTGCGACGGTCGCCACCCACTTCGTGGACTATCTGTGCGGCCTCGCCGTGCTGCTGGGGATGTTGGTGTACTACCGGGTGTCTCCAAGCCCGACGATGATCCTGGTGCCGGTCATACTGGCGATTCAGCTGATCCTCATGATTGGATTGGCGCTGGGCGGCGCGGCGGCCAATACCTTCTTTCGAGACGTGAACCAGATGGTCCCACTCCTGCTGCAGATCTGGATGTACGCCTGCCCGATCGTCTACCCGTTGAGCATGGTCCCGCTGCGGCTGCGCCGGTGGTATCTCCTGAACCCGATGGCGGGCATCATTGACGCCTACCGCCAGGTGATCGTGAAGGGCGCCCTGCCGGATTGGTACGCTCTGGGCGTGGCCACAGCGGTGTCGATCGCCGTCGCCATCGCCGGCTACGTCACGTTCAAGCGCCTCGAGGACCAGTTTGCCGACGTCATCTGAGAACGACGCGATCATCCGGCTGGACCGGGTGTCCAAGCGTTATCATCTGCTGGCGGGGCAGAAGACCTTGCGCGAAGTCGCCAGCACCTGGGCGAGGAACGTGTTGCGCGGCAATGGCCGTGGCGACACGTCGGACGCGTTGTGGGCGCTGCGTGACGTGAGCTTCGAGGTGAAACGGGGCGAGGCGCTCGGTCTTGTGGGCCTCAATGGCGCCGGGAAGACCACGATCCTCAAACTCATATCGAGAGTCACACGCCCGACCGTGGGCACCGTCAGCGCGCACGGCCGTTTGTCGTCGCTGATTGAACTCGGAGCGGGGTTCCACCCCGACCTGAGCGGTCGCGAAAATGTGTTTCTGAATGGCGTCATCCTTGGACTCACACGGCGCCAGGTGGCGCAGCGCTTCGACGACATTGTCGCGTTCGCCGAGATGAAGCCATTCATCGACATTCCGGTCAAGCGCTACTCCTCGGGCATGCACGCGCGGCTCGGCTTTGCCGTGGCGGCCCACGTCGATCCCGATATCCTGCTCGTCGATGAGATCTTCGCCGTGGGCGACGCCTCCTTTCAGCGCAAGTGCTACGATTACATCCACGGCTTTCTGAAGAGCGGACGAACCGCCATCTTCGTCTCGCACTACATGTCGGTGGTGGAGCAACTGTGCAGTCGTGTCCTATGGCTCGACCATGGTCGAGTCGCAATGATCGGCGAACCAGGAAGGGTGCTCAACGCCTACTTGGACAGTGTGGATCAGCGGGCGCTGATGTCTGCAACGGGTCATGAGCACCGGCACAACTATCTCCGAGTGATCGGCATGCGTCTCGCCGACGGCGACGGACAGGAACGGCAGACGTTCCGACACGGGGAGGATATCGTCATCACCATCCAGTATTCCGTGCCAGGACCGGTGGAACGGCCACACTTCGTCCTTGCGGTGGCCGACGCGCAGGGCGGCCCGCCGCTGTTTCTCGCAAGCATGCTCGTGGACGGCCAAGCCCCCGTCCGCATTGCGGGTCAGGGATCCATCAAGTGCCGCCTGAAGGCCGTCCCGCTGATGCCGCGGGTCTACGCGGTGTGGGGAGAGGTGTGGGGGGCCGACAGGACGCGCGCACTGCTGGAGTGGCAACGGCTGGGAGCATTCCGGATTGTCGAGGAGGATGATCGGCCGAGGGAGATGCAGCCGGGCGGTATCCGGCACGTCCGTGTCGATGGGCCGGTGCGCGTGCCGTACGAGTGGGAAATTGGAGACGGCTGTCCCTGAACTGAGCGCGCGGCAGTTCAGCCGGGACTCGCGGCGTTACCGTGCCCGAACGGGGAAAGTTGCAAGCACATGAAGCGTCTGCTCATCTACGGGGCGAGACACCTGGATGTCATCAAGTTGATCGACGCCATTAATCGCACGCAGCCAACGTTTGAGGTCGTGGGCTTCGTGACTGATTCTCCCGAGGAACAAGGGCGCGTCTTGATGTCTTACCCGGTCCTCGGAGGAAGGGCGATGCTGTCTCGCTGGGCACAAGACCGAGACGTGGTGTTCTGCAGCAACATCACATCAAGCTTGAGGAATCGCAGAAAGATAGGGGCCCTCCTGGAGGAGAATAGGTGCGAAGTTGTCAGTCTCGTTCATCCCTTGGTGGATATGACATATGTGACGTGCGGGTCGGGGGCCATTATTCCGGAGGGATGTGTTGTCGGCGGGAATGTCACCATCGGGCGTCATTTTACCTGTCGGCTGAAATCGGTGATCAGCCATAACGTGACAATCGGTGATTTTGTGTTTGTGGGCGCCGGAGTTACTTGCTGTGGCCATTCGGTCTTAGGGGATGGTTGTTTTGTCGGTGCGGGAACGACCCTTTCCGCGGGTGTGAAGATCGGTGCTGGCGCTGTTGTCGGCGCCGGGTCTGTCGTTCTGGAAGATATTCCGAGCGGCGTATTAGCGTACGGGGTACCGGCCAAAGTGAAAAGAGCCTTCCGCGAAGATGAAACCGTGGGGTGAAGCGAGCGAGCGACCGCGCGCGGAGGCGTCGCGCAGCTACCTCGCCTACGGCCTGGCGATCCTCATCATCGGCAGCCTGATCGCTCCGGTTGCGATTCCCACCGGAACAAAGACACGCCTCAACTTCACCGTACTGATGCTGCCTGTACTCAGTGGCCTCTGGGTGCTCAAGGCAGCGTCCCGGCGCGACTGGAGCGTGTTGTCTCTGCGTCCCGTGGCGCCGCTCCTTGCGCTTGTTACCGCGGCGCTGCTGTCGTTTGCGGTCGTCAACCAGCCGTGGGTGTACATCGCGCCGCTGGCTCCGCTACGCGCGCAACTCGGCGGACTCAGCGTGTTCATGTTATCCGCCGCATTGTTTATCATCGCGGCCGATGAGCTGCGGGATCTGCGGTGGCTGGGGGTGCTCACCGGTCTCTTCCTCGTCCTCGGCGCGACATACATCCTCGCCCGACTTGCGTGGCCGGTCGGTGATCACGTTCTTCCCCTTGTTCAAAAGGGCGCGACCGGCAGCCTGTTCTGGACGTGGTTGGTCGCCCTGGCCTTTGGACAGGCGGTGTTCAACCGCCGCCTCAACGTGGTGCTGCGGCTCGCCCTCGGTGTCGTGGTGCTAGCGACGCTGTACACGGGGTTGACGCAGGGTCGCGATTGGTTGTCTGGTTGGTTACCGCCTCTGGTCGCCATCGTGACGATCCTGTGGGTGGGCGCGCCGCGGCTCGGCGGCGCGGTTACGATAGCAGGCGGTACGCTCGTCGCCCTCTACACCCCACATCTACTCGCGCTCGTCTTTAGCGCGGACAATCAGTACAGCCTCAAGACCCGCCTGGCAGCCTGGGGAGTGCTTGGGAAGATTGTGGCGGCGAGCCCTGCGTTGGGGTTCGGGCCGGCGAACTACTACCACGTCACGCCGCTGTTTCCCATCCTGCGTTGGTACGTGCATTTCAGTTCGCACAACACGTACGTCGATCTGCTTGCGCAAACCGGTCTCATCGGGCTCGGCTGCTTCGGGTGGTTCGTCTGGGAAATGGCTCGAACGGGCTGGTCCCTCCGGCAGAGGGTTCCCGTCGGATTCGCACAGGCCTACGTGCTCAGCGCCCTTGGGGGATTGGCGGGGACGTTGGCAGCGGGGATGCTGTGCGATTGGGTTTTGCCATTCGTCTACAACATCACGTTGGATGGTCTCCGCGCCAGCATGCTCGCATGGCTCTTTTTGGGCGGATTGCTCGCCTTGCAGCGAACCGTTCCGGCAGGTGGCCGGCACGAATGACAACCGCAGCAGGGGGCGGCCACGCGGGTTCACAGTGGCTGCCGCGAATTCCTGATCTGCTGCGACCGGCTCCGGTGTTGACGGTGATCATCTTGGGGATCGTTGCGCGCATCGTTCTTGCCTGCGCCCTCGGTGACCAGGCCACCCCGGTGTCTGGTGCTGCCGACCAGTACACGTATGATGCCCTGGCCCAGCGGGTCCTCGGCGGGCACGGCTTCAGCTTCGCCGAGGGTTGGTACCCGTTCACGCGGGCGAACGAGCCCACGGCACATTGGTCGTACCTGTATACGCTCTATCTGACGGGGGTGTACGCCGTATTTGGCCACCATCCACTGGTGGCCCGCCTCATTCAGGTGCTGATTTCGACACTGAACCTCTGGTTTACGTTTCAGCTCACACGGATGCTGTTCGGGCAGCGGGCCGGCCTTGCGGCTGCGGCGCTGCACGCCGCCTACGCCTACTTCATCTTTTTCAGCGCAGCGCTGATGACGCAAAGTTTCTATATGCTGGCGCTCCTCGCAGCGATGGTGTTGGCGCTGCGCGTGCGCGAGCGTGCGGTGCGCGGCGATTGGCTGCTGCTGGGCCTCGCCCTTGGGGCTGGGACGTTGCTGCGACAAACGTTGCTCGTGTTCTCGCCGATTCTCGTTGGCTGGATTGTGTCAACGAGCCGCGCCCGCCCACGCGCATCCGACCTCGCAGTGACCGCTGGTAGCCTCGCTCTGATGGTTCTGCCGTGGACGGCGCACAACTACCGCACGTTCGGTGACTTTCTTCTCCTCAACTCGAATGGCGGTTTCTGGCTGTATTCGTCCAACCATCCGAACCAGGGTACGCAATTTGATCCAAACTACGCGGCCCCATTGCCGGAGCACTTGCGCGGGCTCAGCGAGCCGGCCGTCGACCGGGCGCTGTATCGTGAGGCGTTCGGCTTCGTCATTGCCGATCCCGTCCGATTTCTGCAGCTAACGCTCAGCCGAATCCCGCACTACTTCTGGCTGCTGCCCTCGACCCGATCGTCCTGGATCAGTAACCTCGCTCGCCTGTGTTCATTCACACTGTATATGCCCTTGATGCTCTGGGGCCTTTGCGTGACCCGCAAACGGTGGCGCGTGTGTGTGCCACTGTATTTGTACGTCGCGTTCGATACGGCGCTGCACGTCACGTCCTGGGCGGCGCCGCGGTACCGCCTGCCCAGCGACGCGATCATGATGGTCTTTGCTGGTGCCGCGGTCGTGGATCTGGCGCAGCGGTGTGGGCTGATGTTGAATGATTTGAACCCGACGGAGGCGTGCACCGGCATCCGTCGGATTCATTGGCGCCGGACGGAATCAGCCCGCCTATAGATCTCCAGGAGCCGCGCGCGAATGGCGCGGTAGTCGTACTGGGTCCGCACCAAATCCCGGCCGTTCCGGCCGAGGGTGGCTGCCAGATGCGGATCGCGAAGAACACGCAGGACGGCTGACGCAAAGTCCCCTGGCGAATCGGCGATCAACACGTGCTTGCCGTCCTCGACCGCGATGCCACTGCAGCCGATGCTGGTCGTGACGATCGGCAGCTCCTGCGCCAAGGCATTGAGGATCTTCACGCGCATGCCGCCGCCAGCCCGCAACGGTACCACCATCGCTGCCGCGCGCTCGAGATACGGTGTGGGATTCTCGACGTAGCCGGTCACCCTGATGCCGTTGCCGTGCACCGCCAGGGCGCGCACCCGCCGTGGTGGCTGCGCCCCGATGATATCAAACGTGACGTCGGAGCATTCCGCCCGGATCAGGGGGTACACCTGTTCGGCGAACCAGCAGACGCCATCGATGTTGGGCGGCCAGTACATCGTCCCCATGTGAATCAGGTGATTGGCGTCCCCGGCGCGGGCGATCGGCGTCACCTCGTCGCTGTCGATGGCGATTGGAACCGTAGCGAGGCGTGACGTGGGCGCGCCCACCGCCTCCATGGCGGCTTGGTCCTCCTCGCTGACCGTAAGCACGAGGTCGAAGGCGTTGCAGATGTCGGACTCGTACCCTCGGAGCAGGCGCGATTCCCGCTGCAGCACCATTTTCATCGGACCAGGGGCCATGGTTTCGGCCAATCTCTTGTACAGCAGCCACAAGGCGTTGTGGGCGTCAAGGACCGTGGCCGCACCAGTAACACGCGCGGCGTATTGCGCCATGTTCAACTGGTCCGCATGCACGATGTCGAAACGGCTTGCCGCCGCCACCTGGTCCACCATTCGCCGCATCGCGGGCTGGTCGTCACGGACGATAACGACGGGCTTTCGCTTCACCAGGCTGCACGTCAGATGCCAGAGATCACGCACGGCCCCGCGCTGAATCGGGACGGTATAGACCGCTCGGCAATGCTCTCGCAGTCGGTGTGCCGCGTGCGCTTGGTCGCCACGCACAAACGAGACCAGTGTGACCTCGTACTCGGACGACAGGCACTTGAGCACATTCCAGGTCTTGACCTTCGGGCCGCTGTCCGGCGGGTAGGGCAGAACCTGGGTGAGCAGGAGAACCCGCCTCGCCAAGATGAACTCTTCCTCCGCTGGACGGCGGATCGCCTATGCGGAGACCCCAGGACGCCCTTCTGGCCTGGACGGTGGACAAATGACCAACGTCCAAAACCCACCCCAGGGGCGCCCATGGCTCCCCCTACTCAGTCAACGCACCCTTTGTTGCAGCAGAACGTTGCGCGGTAGTTGCCGGCGGCTACCCCCGGCGACGCTTCCGCACATCTTGCGCCAAGAGGGACAGTCCCGCGAGTGCCAGGCTGGCAACGATCAGCACCTGCCCCCAAGCTGACAGTGCCGGTGCCGTCGACACCGTAATGCACGTACCTACCTGGCCAGAGACGTTGCAGGCTTGACCTGGCTGGTCACAAGCTTGGTCGCAGCAGAAGCCGTCGACACAAAAACTACTCGCGCATTCAGTGGAACTTACGCAAACCTCGCCGGCGGAATATGGCTGGGCGAAGGCCTTCGAGCCCGTACCCCAGGTGCCACCCAATAGCTGCCCGATGAGGTAGATGTTCAATGTCAAGAACAGTATCCCCAGCGTGATTTCCTTCCAGGCACTCGACGGCTTCGTCATAAGTTCCTCTCAATCACAAGGGGCCTCTCACGTCGCCTTCACCAAGGCCAAAATCCTGATTACTGAATGCTCCATATGCTCCGTCTTGTCAAGCCAAGAGCGGATGCGAGAGCGGGAAGTCCGCCCGCCGCTCTTGCCAAGCCACCCCTGCGGATCGGTTGCGCCGATTCTTTCTCACGGCGTTCCCCGGTCGGCCAGCCGGAACCGGTACAAATAAAGGTCGGCAACAACGTCCTGCCCCGTCAAGACCAACTGACCGGCAGCTGAAGTAAACTGACCGGCGGTGAGTGGCTGACGGCTAACGAAGGTGAAGGCTGCGGCGTTGCCTTCGGCAGCCTCCGCAACCCAGTCCGGCAGCGCAGCCCGATCGGGCAGGCAGTAGAACTCGTGGGTGGCGAAGAATGCGGGGCACGTCGCCGCTAACCACCAGACGTCGGTTACCACTCGATCTTCACGCTGGAGTGCCTGCTGCCAGGTGACCAAGGTGTTTCGGCTACCGTACAGCATCTGCAATCCTCTGACCTGGTACAACATGGAGACGCCGACCAGTCCCGCCGTCAGAATTGTGAAGGTCGACCGCATCAGGGCGCTCCGGTCCGATTGCCGGTAACTTTGCACTGCGGACAGCGCGAGCGCCGCTCCCGCCGGGTACAGCGTCAACATGTAGCGTGCGGCGCCGTCCAAGCCGATCAGATACGTGCCGTCGTTGGCGAATCTTGTGAGGAAAAGCATTCCGAAGCCGATGGCCGCGTAACAGACCGCGCAGACCGCCAAACTGAACAAACGCTGATCCCGGCGCCGCCAGGCATCCGCCAGCGCATATGGCGCCAGGATCAGGTACGGCGCTACCGCAAGAATCCCCTGGCGGTTCAGGTAGGCATGGCTGGCAAGGACCATCAGCAGGCTCGCCTGAAGCAGGATGAGCAGTGCGGGGACGAGCAGCAGGGCCTCCACACGCCGAGAACGAACGAACGGAGCAGCCCCGGCAGCGCTCATGGCCATGAACAACAGGACGTCCCACATCCAGCTGGGCAGTCGCGTCTGGAATTCCGGCGGCCCGAAGAAAATGTATACGACACCCCGCAGCAGAAAGCGCCACCTCGACAGGGCTCCTTGCGCCACGCTCGGCAGCGTTCGCAGCAACTCCCAATGCCGTGGCGTCAGTAGGCTTTCCAGCGCGATGACGCCGAGCAATAGCACGCAGAGGGCAACGGCAGAGGGGACTCGGCCCCGAAACCTTCCGCCGGCGACCTTCCGGAGCGTTTCCCCGGCGACCGACCGGCCGGCCGCCACGAAAACCGCCCCCCCCCATGCCACAATCACTGCGGCGACGAGTGCCAGCATCTCCAGCCGCAACGCGACGCTCAGGAACAGGAGTGGCACCACTGCCCACGCGGCCGACCATCGGTCTGGTGCGAACGCGATCAGGGTGGCGATGGCGAGTGTACCAAGCAGGGTGGCGAGGGTGTGTTCCGAGAAACAGAGGCTGTAGAACATGATGGGACTGGCACAGCCGACAAGGACAATCGCCGTGGCCCGGGTGCGGCTCGTGGAGCCCGGAGTCAGCCACTGTCCCGCAACGATGGCGGTGAGCCAGCCGCTGAATAACGGGATAACGTAGATTCCGCTGAGGCCGAACAGCGCGTAGAACACCCGGCTCAGCAGCGGGAACCAGATCGGCCAGTGAAGACGGATGCCTCCCCCGGGTTCGGGAAGGGGATACAAGCCGCGATGGTCGCACCGCCCGGGATAGAACGCCCAGCTCGGATCGAGCGTGCGGCCGGGGTAGGGCACCGCGTAGGTGAGTCCCCGGTCCCAACGAATGCTTTGCATCGCCAGGAACTTGGCGCCGTCATCCGGATGCCAGAACACGTCTTTCGGCAACGCGCGAGAGGCGACGAGATACACGACAAGCAACGCTGCGGCCGCGAGCAGGTGGGCCGAGTGGCGACGAAGGAAGGTGCCGGCCATCACTTGTCGCCTCCGTGTCTCTCAGCGCGGGCTGCGGCCGCCGCCCACAGTCCGAAGCCCGAAGGCCGAAGGTGCGATCCAAACTCTAGGCGTGGCGTGGCGATTTTCGAATCTAATCACGGGTCAGACAATCGCTCCCGCCTGCTTGAGTGCCGCGAGTCTTTCGGGCGTGACGCCCCAGTCGCGCAGCGCTTCTTCCGTGTGCTCGCCGACGCGGGCGGGCGGCCGCTGAATCTCCGCCTGTGTGCGGCTGAAACGCGGGGCCGGACGCGGCTGCACAATGCCCTGCACCTGGACGAACGTGCCGCGCGCCTGGTTGTGCGGATGGACTGGTGCCTCGGCGACCGACAGTACGGGCGCAAAACACACGTCCGTCCCCTCGAGCAACTCGCACCACTGCTGCCGCGTCTTGGTTTTGAAGATCGCCGCAAAGCGCTCCTTCAATTCCGGCCAGCGACTCGGATCCAGCTGCGGCGGTGCCTCCTCTTCCAGGCCGAGGCGTTGCAACAGCTCCGCATAGAACTGCGGCTCGAACGACCCGATGGAGACGTACTTGCCGTCGGCCGTCTCGTACACATCGTAGAAATGCGAGCCCGAGTCGAGCATGTTGGTGCCGCGTTCGGTCAGGAATCCCGACTGGTAGACGCCGTGAAACACGGCCATGAGTGCGGCGGCGCCGTCGACCATGGCGGCGTCGACCACCTGTCCGCGCCCCGACCGCTGGCATTCGAGCAGGGCGCACACCATACCAAACGCCAGCATCAAGCCGCCGCCGCCGAAGTCCCCAACGAGATTGAGCGGCGGCGTGGGCGGCTGGCCGCGGCGGCCGATGTGGTCGAGGGCACCGGCCAGGGCGATGTAGTTGATGTCGTGTCCCGCCGCGTGCGCCAGCGGGCCCTCCTGTCCCCACCCCGTCATCCGGCCGTAGACCAGGCGCGGATTGCGTGCCAGGCAGGCGTCGGGTCCGAGTCCCAGACGCTCCATGACGCCGGGGCGGTTGCCCTCGAACAAGGCGTCGGCGCGCTGCACCAACTCGAGCACGAGCGCCGCGCCGTCGGGATGCTTGAGGTTGATGCAGACGCAGCGGCGCCCGCGGCTCAGGATGTCCAGTTCGGGATTGGGCCACTGGCTCGCCATGCTGCCCGAAGCGCGCTCCACCCGCAGCACCTCCGCTCCCATGTCCGCCAGGAGCATGCCGGCAAACGGCCCCGGGCCGATCCCACCGATCTCGATGATTCTCACACCCTGCAGCGGTCCCATTCGTTCATCCTTTCCATCCCCGGCGGTTGCCTCTGCCCTCGCCTCAAGGCGGCGCCAGTGCGACAGCGGCACTGCGGGGTCGTGCCACGCCGGCGGTCTGCACGCCTCTCCTCCGGTTGCGTCCCCGCTTAGCGCGCGGTTGCACCTCCGTCCACCGGGAGGACCTGGCCGGTGATGTACGACGCCTCGTCGCTCAGCAGGTACGCGGCCACCTGTCCGACTTCCTCGCAACGGCCGACGCGCCCCATCGGGATGGCACATCGCACGGAGGCTTGCCCTTCGGGTGTCTGGAAGAATGCGCCCATGCCCTCACCAGCGGTGGCGCCGGGACACAGGCAGTTTACCCGCACGCCCGCGGAGGCGTAGACACACGCCAGGTACTGCGTCAGACTCACCACCCCGCCTTTGCTGGCGGTGTACCCCAGACCCTGGGACGACCCGCCCCGGATTCCCGCGGTGGAGGCCACCGTGACCAGCGCGCCCCCGCCGGCTTCCAGCATGCGCGGGATCGTATGCTTCGCGACCAGAAAGGTGCCGATCAGGTTCACGGTGACGACGCGTGTGAACACGTCGAGCGACGCCACCGGCAGCGGCTGGCGGTCCTCCTCGATATTGATGCCGGCGCTGGTGACCACGCCCCGTACGGGGCCGAGCGCGGCGACGCAGCGCTCCACCGCGCCGGCGACGGCGTCCTCGCGCGTCACATCACAGGCAAGCGCGATCGCCGTGCCGCCGCGCTGCCGCAAGGCCTCGGCGACCTGCTCGGCACGTTCGACGGCGCAGTCGAGCACCGCCACGCAGCCGCCGGCCTCGACCAGTCGCTCGCAGGCGCCGCGGCCGATGCCACTGCCGCCTCCGGTGACCAGGAACGTCCTCCCGCTCAGCCCCTTCATGATACTGACCTCCTCCTGCGCATTGCCGCGGACTCATAGCATAACCAGCACCTGGGGCGCAGCAAAGTCGGTTGCACTCCCGTACCAAATCCGCAAAAGGTGAATCTGCGATGTGGATCGTTCGACTGGCCCTCCGCCGGCCGCTCTCCGTGGCGGTGATGGCGTTGTTGATGTTCGTGCTTGGCGTGCTGTCGTTCGCGCGAACGAACATTGACATCTTCCCCGCCATCGACCTGCCCGTGGTCATGGTGGTGTGGTATTACCCGGGCCTATCCGCAATCGACATGGAGCGTCGCGTGGTACTGCTCAGCGAGCGGGCCTTCTCGACGACCGTCAACGGCATCGAGCACGTCGAGTCGCAGTCGTTCGCCAGTATCGGCATGATCAAGCTCTACTTCCACCCGGGGGTGACGACGGCAGCGGGTATCGCCCAGATCAGCGCCATCGGCAGCACCATCTTGCGGATCCTGCCGCCCGGCATCCAAACGCCCAACATCATCGACTTCAACGCCGCCAATGTGCCGGTGGCGCAGCTCGACGTGGAAAGCGACACGCTGGCCGAGCAGGCCGTGTACGACTACGGCTTCAACTTCATCCGCACGAAGCTCTTCACCATCGAAGGCTTCGCGTCGCCCGCTCCGATGGGCGGCGTCGGCCGCGCCGTGATGGTCAACCTCCATCCCGCCGACCTGTATGCCAATGGCCTGTCGCCGCAGGACATCAGCAACGCGCTGGCGTCGAGCAATGTGATCATACCGACCGGCACGGCGAAAATCGGGGACCGCGAGTACAGCGTGCAACTGAACGGCAGCCCGCTGCGGGTGGAGGATTTCAACCAGTTGCCGTTGAAAGTGGTCGACGGCACGCCGGTGCTGCTCGGCAGTGTGGCGCCGGTGACCGATACGCATCAGGTGCAGACCAATATCGTGCGGGTGAACGGCAAACGTGCCACGTACCTGATGATCATCAAGCATGCGGCGGCGTCGACGCTTGCCGTCGTCAATCGCGTCAAAGCGCTGATTCCGGAGATCCTGGCCACGGCACCGAAAGGGCTGCGGGTGGCCCTGAACTTCGATCAATCGCAATTCGTCCGGGCGGCCTTGCGCGACGTCGCCCAGGAGGCGGCGACCGCCGCCCTGCTGGTCGCCGTCATGGTGCTGGTCTTCCTGGGTTCAGGGCGCAGCATGCTCATCGTCATCATCTCGATTCCGCTGTCCATTCTGACGGCGTTGATCGCCCTCAAACTGTCGAACCAGACCATCAACACCATGACGCTCGGCGGCCTCTCACTGGCGGTCGGCATGCTCGTCGACGATGCCACGGTCGAGATCGAGAACATCCATCGCAACCACGCCATGCACAAGCCCTTACTGGTTGCGATTCTCGACGGGGCGTCGCAGATCGCCATGCCGACGTTCGTCGGCACGCTTGCCATCTGCATCGTCTTCTTTCCGGTCGTGCTGCTCTCCGGCGTCGCCAAGTTCCTCTTCACACCGCTCGCGCTGGCCGTCGTGTACGCGATGCTCACGTCCTACCTCTTGTCGCGCACCTTGGTGCCGACGATGGCCCGCTATCTCTTGCCGGCGACGCATCAGGAACCGGGCGGCAACGGTGTGTGGGGGCGCTTCATCCACTGGTTCAACCACCGCTTCGAGTGCTTCCGCGTCGCCTACCGTGCTGCGTTGGGTGCGTTCATTGCCCGCCGCGCCTTTACCCTCACTTGCACCGGTCTCGTCGTGGCGGCCTCATCGCTGTTGCTGCTGGTCGTCGGCCAGGACTTCTTCCCCGTGGTCGACGCCGGCATGATGAAGCTCCACGTGAGGGCCCCGACCGGCACGCGCATCGAGAAGACCGAGCGCATCGTGGACGATATTGAGCGGACCATCCGTGAACTGATACCGGCAGAAGAATTAGCGGGCATCAGCGACAACATCGGCATCCCGGTCTCGTTCAGTTTGGCGTATTACCAAACCGACAGCGTGGGCCCGCACGACGCCGACGTCCTGATCCAACTGCGCCCAGAGCATCAACCCACAGCGATGTATCAGGACAAGATCCGCCGCGAGGTGCGCCGCAAATTCCCGGACGTGACGGTCTACTTCCAGGCCGCGGACATCATCAGCCAGGTCCTCAATTTCGGGTTGCCGGCCGCCATCGATGCGCAGATTACCGGCAATGACCTCACCCTCGACTATGAGATCGCCACACGCCTGAAGGCCAAGATGGAGCGGATCCCGGGCCTTACCGATGTGCGCATCCCCCAGGCGCTGGACTATCCCACCCTCCAGGTCAACGTGGATCGCGCCAAAGCACTGCAAATGGGCATCACCGAAGCGCAGGTTGCCTCCAGCCTGCTGACCTCCCTGAGCACCAGCTTCCTCCTGCAACCCAACCAGTGGCTCGATCCGAAGAGCGCGGTGAACTACAGCGTCCTGCTGCAAACACCGCAGCACCTCGTGGATTCCATCCAGGCGTTGAGCCAGACGCCGTTGAGCGGGGCCGGCACGCCGCAGCTGCTCGGCAACGTCGCGACCGTCACGCAAGGCGTCGAGCCGGCGGTGATCAACCACTACAGTGTGCAACGCGTGATGGACGTGAACGCGGCAGTGCACGGTCGTGACCTCGGCAGCGCTTCCGCCGCCGCGGAACGGGCCATCAAGGAACTGGGCACGTTGCCGCCCGGTATGAAGATCACCGTGCGCGGGCAGAGTCAGGCCATGCGCGAGTCGTTCAATAGCCTCGGCTCGGCGCTGGTGCTGGCGGTCATTCTCGTCTACCTGCTGATGGTGACCAACTACCAATCGTGGCTGGAGCCGTTCATCATCCTGCTGGCGGTGCCCGGGGCGCTCGCCGGTGTGCTGTGGATGCTCGTGCTGACCGGCACGACCATCAACGTGGAGTCTCTGATGGGTGCGATCATGGCCGTCGGCGTTGCCGTCGCCAACGGTAATCTGTTGATCACGTTCGCCAACGAGCTGCGGGAAGACGACTACAGCCCGGTAGCCGCGGCGGTGGAGGCGGCCCGCATCCGCTTGCGCCCGATCCTGATGACGGCGCTGGCGATGATCCTCGGCATGCTCCCCATGGCGCTGGGCCTCGGTGCCGGCTCGGATCAGAACGCGCCGCTGGGACGGGCGGTCATCGGCGGCTTGCTGGGCGCGACGCTGACGACGCTCTTCGTGGTGCCCGCCGTCTATTCGATCTTCAGCCGCTCCCTCATGGGCAAACATCATCGCGACGCGGAGATCGCGGCGATTGCGCCGTCCACTATTGAGATTCGGGGCTGACCCATGCAGGATGACCCGAGGAATTATAGGCCCCGCCTTCCAGGCCGGCGGTTCACTCACGCCTGGGTGAGTGCGGTCCTCGGGGTCGTCGCGGTTGTGGCCATGCTCGTGGGCGTGCGCAGCTGCCTTTTGCGCCGCGAGCGTGCGGAACTCGAAGCGCAACTTGCCAAGGGACGTCGGGTGTTGGTCATCCACCCGCGCCATGCCCCACCGAGCCGTACGTTGGAACTGCCGGCGTCGGTTCGTGGTTTCGTGGAAACCCCCGTCTACGCAAAGATCGCCGGGTACCTGAAAACGATCAACGTGGACAAGGGCGACCGGGTGAAAGAGGGGCAAGTGCTCGCCGTGCTGGAGTCGCCGGAGCTCGACCAACAGGTGGCGAACGCACGTGCGACGTACGACATCCAGGCGCTGACGAACCGACGGAATCAGGACCTGGTGCAACAGGACCTGATCGCGCAGCAACTGGCCGACGAGTCGCGTGCCGCCATGCTTCAGGCAAAGGCGTCCCTCGACCAACTGGAGGCCCTGCAGCGCTACCAGGTGATCCGCGCCCCCTTCGCGGGCATGGTGACCGCACGCTACGCCGATCCGGGCGCGCTGATCCCGCAAGCCACGACCCCGGCCACCAGTACGCCCATCCTGACGCTGGCGACGCTCAGCCCCGTGCGGGTGTACGCCGACGCCCCGCAGAGTGCGGCGCCGCTCATCAAAAACGGCGACCCCGTCACCATCACCGTCACCGAGTACCCCGGGCGCATGTTTGTGGGCAGTGTCACGCGGCATCCGGAGGCACTGCGGCCGGCGACCCGCACGATGCTGGTCGAAGTCGATGTCACCAACGACGACCTCGCCCTGCTGCCCGGCATGTACGCCAAAATGACCTTCAACGTCGCCGTGCCGGCCGGCCCGCCCGTGGTGCCGGATGACGCCCTGATCTTCCAGGACGGCAAGGTGTACGTGCCGCTCGTGCGCGACAACCGCTTACACCTCGCCCAGGTCACGCTCGGTTACGACGACGGCCGCTCGGCCGAGGTGCTGGCC
>JAGDMS010000260.1 GCA_017860575.1 Deltaproteobacteria bacterium
GTGGGACCCCGGTCTGCCGGATTAACCGAAGAAAAATGGTCCAAAGTCCAAGGTCTAAGGTCCAAAGTCGATGTGACATTCCGCATTCCTGACCTTGGACTTTAGACTTTGGACCTTGGACTAACCTGGGGAGAGCCTATGTTTCGAGTCTACGCCACGATGAGTGAGCGGCTGCCGCTCTCGAACGTTGCCGCACATGCCCGGCGTGCCGAGGCCCTCGGCTACGATGGCCTGACGGTGCCGGAGGCGGTGCACGACGGTTTCTTGACCGCGGGGATCGCGCTGAACGCCACGACGCGGCTCACGGTCGCTACCGGCGTGGTGGTGGCGTTCCCGCGCAGCCCGATGGCGACGGCGCACGCCGCCCATGACCTCCGGGAACTGTCCGGCGGACGCTTCGAGCTCGGCTTGGGCACGCAGGTGAAGGGCAACATCGTCGGACGCTACAGCACGCCCTGGGCACCGCCCGCGCCGCGCATGCGCGAGTACGTGGGCGCGCTGCGCGCGATCTTCGACGCCTGGCAAAATGGGGTGCCGCTCAAGTTTGAAGGACAGCACTACCGCTTTACGCGTATGCAACCGTTCTTCAACCCGGGACCGCTAGAGTGCCCGGGGATTCCCATCTTTCTCGGCGGTATCGGCCGGACGATGCTCGCCCTGGCGGGGGAGGTGGCGGATGGTCTCATGACCCACCCGACCAATACCGGCCCGCGCTACCTGCGCGAGGTCGTGCGCCCGGAGATCGCCAAGGGCGCGGCCCGCACCGGCCGGGATGCCTCGGCCGTGAAGGTGATGGCGGGCATCTGGGAGAGCGGTTGCATCAAATGAGTCGGGAGGGGCGCTGGAAGGAAATGACTGCCCTGATCACCGACGAGATCCTCGATGCCTTTGTCCCAACAGCGCCCTACGCCGAGATCGCCGATGTCTTGAAGGAGTGGTACGGCGGGGTCACCGACTGGATCGTCCTACCCGCACCGGCCGATCCCAGCCACGACCCCGAGGTCACGAAGGTGGTGGCCCGACTGCGCGGAGCGTGAAAAGCAGGTTGCCAGGTTGTTACGTTGTTAGGTTGCCCAGTTCCCAGGTGAGATCTACGGGCATGACAACTTAACAACCTAAGAACCAACAACCTATTTCTTCGTCTGTTCTCGGCCGCGCGCGAACACGCCTTCGCGCCGTGCCGCGATAGTTGCGGCGGATATCTGCTTGGCGGATTCGATGGCCGTGGCCTTTTCGTATCGCAGCGCTTCGGGCAGCGGCATGCCGTAGCCGGTGTCGATCAGCCGCTTGTACCCTCTGAGTATGGCCGGCACGCACGACGCCATCTCCGCCGCGATCTTCTTGCAGGTCGGCAGTAGTTCCTCCGGTGCCACGACGCGGTTCACCAGCCCCCACTCACAGGCCTGGGCGGCAGTCACCGTGTTGCCGGTGAAGCTGATCTCCTTGGCGCGGGCGATGCCGATCAGACGTGGCAGCTTCTGGCTCAATCCCCAGCCCGGAAGGATGCCTACGCGCGCATGGGTGTCTGCGAACTTGGCCTGGGTCGATGCGATGATCAGGTCGCAGGCCAAGGCCAACTCGAAACCTGCGGTAACAGCATGGCCGTTCACGGCGGCAATGATCGGACCTTCGAAGGACGCGATGGCCTCGTCCATGTCCTGGCCGGCGACGCTCCGGTCAAATCCACTGGCGCCGGCCCCTCCGCTGCTCAGTTCCTTCAGGTCCATGCCGGCACAGAAGGCGCGGCCGGCCCCGGTGACGATCGCAACGAGGATGTTGGGATCGGCCTGCAAGTCACGAAACGCGTCCCGTAGGGCCAGGCGTAATTCGGCCGAGAACGCGTTCATGGCGTCCGGACGGTTGAGGGTGACGGTCGCGACGGCGTCGCTTTTTTCCACGAGCAAAACGGATGACGACATGGTTTATTCTCCCGTGTGTGTCGGTCGCCGTTGACCCGCGCCCCGGCAGGCCGGGCGGATCAGCGCTGGACGCGCGGCATGCCCAACCCAAAGGTGGCAACGATTTCGCGCTGAATCTCGTTGACACCGCCGCCGAAGGTGTCGATTTGGCAGGCGCGATACTGGCGTTCGACGCCGCCGTCGAACAGGGCCCCGGGTGAACCGAAGGGAATGGCCCCGACGGGTCCGAGCACATCGAGCAACAACCGATAGACGTGGATCACCGACTCCGTACCATACACTTTCGCGGCCGACGCCTGCGCCGGATCGAGCCGGCCCTGCTCCAGTTCCCAGGCAATGCGTGCGTTCATCACGCGCAACACTTTGATCTGGCAGTACGCCTCGGCGAGGGCGGCCTGCACCCACGCCTGATCGAGCAACGGCCGGCCGTCCTCGGCAAGGGTTGCGCGCGCCCAGGCCAGTGTCTCGTTGTACAGGGCACGGGCGCGGACGCCGACGAAGGCGGCCAAGCCGATGCGCTCGTGGTTGAGTTGCGCCGTGATCAGGCGCCACCCGCCGTGCAGGGTGCCCACGATCATCGATGCCGGCACACGGACGTTGTCGTAGTAGCTCATGTTCGTCCGGAAGCCGCCCACCGTGTGGATCGGCGAAACCGAAAAGCCGGGCAATGTCGTGTCGACGATGAACATGGTCAACCCTTTGTGCTTCGGCGCGTCGGGGTCGGTGCGGGTGGCAAGCCAAATGTAATCGGCTCCTTCCGCCCCGCTGGTAAAGCACTTGGTACCATTGATCACATAGTCGTCGCCGTCGCGAACCGCGGTGGTCTTGAGCGCAGCGAGGTCGGTACCCGCATCCGGCTCGGTATAGCCGATCGCGAAGTGGACCTCTCCGCGCAGGATGCCGGGGAGGAACTGCTGCTTGTGCGCCTCCGAACCGAGCGCCATGAGCGCCGGTCCGACGGTGTTCAACGTCACGAACGGCAGCGGTGCCCCGGCGAGTTCGGCCTCCTCGAAGAAGATCAGCTGCTCGGTAGCCGTGCGGCCCTGGCCGCCGTAGGCCTTCGGCCAGCCGATGCCCAGCCAGCCGTCCCGCCCCATCTGCCGGATGACGTGGCGGAACACCGGTCCACTCTCCCGGTCGCGCGTCTGCGCCCGCACCTCGGGGGTCATCAGCTTGGCGAAGTAGGCGCGCAGCTCACTGCGCAGCGTTCGCTGTTCCGCGGTCTCATCCACGAACATTTTCAGTCCGAGCCCGTGGTGCCTTCAGGAAAACCGTCTCGGGAGCACCACGCGCGGTGCACCAGTAACGATCTGCGATACGCGATCTGCCATCGGCTACTCCGGCCATCCCGGGACCAGCTTGCGCTCGGCGCAGAACGGCTGCGCGCTGATGGTCTGCCCGCTCATGGCAACGGCTTCGGGATTGGTCGCCAGCCAGGCGATGACCGTGGCGGGCACGATGATCGGCGCGCCTCCGTGCGCCCGGGTGAGGTCGCTGTCCTCGCCGAACATCACCTTCTGCGACTCGGTCAACACCAGACCGGGATCGAGGTTGTAGGCGCGGATGCCGCGCGTGCCGAGTTCAACCTTCAACATGCCTGCCATGCGATGGAACGCGCCCTTTGAGGCGCCGTACGCGAATCCCCAGCCACCTTCGCCCGATGGGCCGGGTGGATCGCTGACCCCCGCGGGCGAAGTGACATTGATCACGATCCCCTGCCCGCGTTTGAGCATGCCAGGCAGCACCTTCTGCGTGAGGTAAATCTGCGCGAAGACGTTGCCTTCGAACACCTTTTTGACCAGCTCGTCGGTTAAATCGAGGAAGCGGTCCATCAAGCCTGGCCCCTGATAGATCCCGTTGTTCAGGAGGAGGTCGATGTGGCCCCATTCCCGCAGCGCCTGCTCGACGGCGGCATCGATCGAGACGCGGTCCAGCAGGTCCAGGCGGATGGCGAGGGCCTGGCGGCCGCGCTTGCGGACTTCATCGGCGGTGATCTGGATGCTGCCCGGCATGGCTTGTGCCGTGGTGTGCGTAAGGCTCGGGTTGTAGTTGTACTTCTCACCTTCCTGGACCGTCCGTGCCGTCACCACGACATCGTAGCCCGCCTCCGCCAGCGCGATGGCCGAACCTTTGCCGATGCCGCGACTGGCGCCGGTAACGAACGCAACTTTGCGTGCCATGGGTCCTCCCGTTGATTAGATGGATTGCAGCGCCGCACCGAGCCGCGCCAGTTGTTTGTTGGCTCCGCCCAACAAGAGCTCGACCTGCTTCGCCCAGAGGAAATAGCGGTGGATCGGGTATTCCACGTCCGCGCCGATGCCGCCGTGGAGATGCTGCGCCGTGTGCACCACGCGGTGTCCGGCCATGCAGGCCCACCACTTGGCCGCGCCGATCTCCGCGCTGGCCGGCAGGCCTTCGGTCAGTCGCCAGGCGGCTTCCCAGTAAATCGAGCGCATCGCCTCGACGTCGATGTACCCGTCGGCCGCGCGCAGGGCCACCCCCTGGAAACTGCCGATGGCGCGATCGAACTGCTTGCGGGTGGAGGTGTACTCCGCGGTCAATCGCAGCGCCTGCTCGGCGATGCCCAACTGCAACGCGCACAGTCCCAGGGCCGCCCGCTCTTCGATCCAGCGAATGATCTCCGCTCCCTGTTGCGGCGTGCCCAGCAGATCGCCGTCGGCGACGCGCACCCCGGAGAGGACCAAGCGCGCCTGCGGCTCCCGATTGGTACCCCACTGGCCCTCGCGACTGACGCCAGGCGCAGTGGGGTCGAGCAGGAAGACGGCGACACCGCCATCGTCCGTCCGCGCCGGCACGAGGATGCGTTCCGCGATCTGTCCGATCGGCACGCAGATCTTTTCTCCATCGAGGCGCCAGTGCGACCCGTCGCGGCGGGCGGTCGTTCGCGGCCGCGCCGCGTCGGTCGAAGCGGGTTCCACCAGTGCCGCCGTCAGCAGCGCTTCGCCGGACGCGATCCGCGGCAGATACGCCTGTTTCTGCTCGGCGCTACCGAACTGCGCGATCGGCAGCGCGGCGAGCAGCAGCACCGGCACCAGCGGCACGGGCGCCACATTACGCCCCGCCTCTTCGATGACCAGGCAGAGTTCGAAGAGCCCCAGATTGCTGCCGCCGAATTCCTCCGGCAACGCCGCCCCGAGCAGGCTCGCCGTCGCCAGGTGGTGCCACAGGTCGCGGTCGATGTGCTCGCTCCCCGCTTCGATCTCCGCCACGCGTTTCGGCGTCGCCTGATCGCGGAAGATCTGCTGTGCCAGATCCTGGATGGCGCGTTGTTCTTCGGTCAGTGCAAATTCCATGCGTGTGCTCCGTTTTACCTGAGGCCGGTCAGCTGCGGACCGGGCAATTGTTCCCGTGCCGCCGCCTTACCGCGGGACGCGCGGCATGTTGAGACCAAACTGGGCGACGAGTTCCCGTTGGATCTCGTTGACGCCGCCGCCGTAGGTGTTGGTCTGCGCCAGGCGGTACTCCCGTTCGAGCCGGCCGCTCAACACCGCGCCCGGGGATCCTTCCTGGATGGCCGCCATGGGGCCGACGACGTCGAGCAGCAGGCGATACACCTCGAGCACGCCCTCCGTGCCGTACACTTTGGCGGCCGACGCGGAGGCCGGGTTCAATTGGCGCTGCTCCAGCTCCCAGGCCATACGCGCGTTCATCACCCGCATGGCCTTGAGCCGGCAGTACGCCTCGGCGAGCGACATCTGCACCCAGGGCTGGTCCGCAACGGGACGGCCGTCCTCCGTCAGCGTCGTGCGTGCCCAGGCCAGGGTGTCGTTGTAGAGGCCGAGCCCGCGCACGCAAAAGGCCGCCAGCCCGATGCGCTCGTGATTCAACTGCGCCGTGATCAGTTGCCAGCCACCGTTCAGCTTGCCGACGATCATCGACGGGGACACCCGCACGTTGTCGTAGTAGGTCATGTTCGTGCGTACGCCGCCCACCGTGTGGATGGCCGCCACCGAAAAGCCGGGCAGCTTGGTGTCGACGATGAAGATTGTGATCCCCTTGTGCTTCGGCGCCGTCGGGTCCGTGCGCGCCGCAAGCCAGACATAGTCCGCGCCCTCGGCGGCGCTGGTGAACGACTTGGTGCCGTTAATGACGTACTCGTCGCCGTCGCGCACGGCGGTCGTCTTGAGTGACGCCAGGTCCGTGCCGGCGTCGGGTTCCGAATACCCGATGGCGAAGTGGATCTCGCCCCGTAGGATGCCGGGGAGGAATTGCTGCTTGTGGGCCTCGGAACCGAGCGCCATCAGAGCGGGGCCGACGGTGTTGAGTGTGACAAACGGCAGCGGGGCACCGGCCATTTGCGCTTCTTCGAAGAAGATCAGTTGCTCCGTTTCCGTGCGGCCCTGGCCGCCGTACGCCTTGGGCCAACCGATCCCCAGCCAACCGTCCTTCCCCATCTGGCGGATGATCTGATAATGCGCATCGCCGCTCTCTACATACTGCGTCGCCGCCCGCACTTCCGGCGTGATCAACTTATCGAAGTATGTGCGCAACTCCGTACGTAAGGCCTTTTGTTCCGCGGTCTCGTCCACAAACATGCTTCACCACTCCATCCTTCACTGGGTTCTCTAGGAACAAATGCTTCGCTTGGTCAAGCGCTCATGGTACAGGGAAAAGATTCCGAGTCCAGTTTTGGTAGCGAGAGGAGAGTCGGCATGAGAAGCTTCGGGGCGGATTCCACAACCTCCGAGGTCTTGGACGGCATCGATCTCACGGGCAAGGTGGCGCTGGTCACCGGCGCATCGGGAGGTCTCGGGGCGGAAACCGCGCGTGCCCTGGCGGCCAAGGGCGCGTCGGTGGTGCTGACTGCACGCGACATGGCGAAGGGCACGGCGGTCGCGCAAGCGATCCGCGCTTCGACGGGGAACGCGCACGTGGAGGTCGAGGAACTGGAGCTGGGCTCGTTGGCGAGTGTGCGGGCTTGCGCGCAGCGCGTGCTGGCGCGGCACGCGGCACTGCACATCCTGGTGAACAACGCGGGGGTCATGGCGTGCCCGTTCGCCAAGACCGCAGAGGGGTACGAACTGCAGTTCGGCTCGAACCACCTGGGGCACTTTCTGTTGACGTGCCTGCTCGTGCCCGCGCTGCGGCGCGGAGCGCCGAGCCGGGTCGTCTCCCTGACCTCGGGGGGCCACCGCGCCTCGCCGATCGTGTTCGAGGACATCCACTTCGCGCAACGCCCGTACGACAAGTGGTTGTCCTACGGCCAGGCCAAGACCGCCAACGTGCTGTTCGCCGTGGAATTGGACCGCCGCCTCGGCGCGGCGGGCGTGCACGCGTATGCGGTGCACCCCGGGGAGATCTTCACCGACCTGTCGCGCCATCTGGTACCGGAAGATATCGAACTGCTGCAGAAACAGATGCCGGGCGGGCAATTTCGCATCAAATCGGTCGCAGCCGGCGCCGCCACCACCGTTTACGCCGCTACTGCTCCCGAGCTGGAGGGTCGCGGCGGGGTCTATCTCGAGGATTGCCACGTCGCCGTGGTCAAAGACGATCCCCGTGACACCGACGGCGTACGGTCTTACGCGTTGGACCCGGCACTGGCGCGGCGATTGTGGACCGTCTCCGAGGAACTGGTGGGCGAGCGCTTCGCGTTGGCGTGAGGTGTCGCAGAGAGGCGAGCGGGGCATGAGCAAAGACTCACGAGAGGAGCGGGCAGCGCGCCGGGCGGCGCTACGTGAAACTGAGACCTTTGCGGCGTGGGGCCGACGCAATGTCATCGTGTTACGCGGCCGCTGGGGTCTGGCGATCGATCGCGCGTTCGTCTGGCTGACC
>JAGDMS010000261.1 GCA_017860575.1 Deltaproteobacteria bacterium
GGGCGGCGTTGCCTGCACACGAATCCAGCGGGCGAACAGGATGCCCTCGCGGTGCCCGGCGGTGGACAGCCAGTTGCGCACGCCGGGGTCCGCCGCCGATAGTACGAGCACGACGGAGCCGTCGGCGCGCACATCGACCTGTTTCATGTTCAGGCTGGAGCAGACGACGCGGTAGTCGAAGGACTCGTACCAGAAGTTACCCACCTGAAACTCCCAGAAGAAGGTCTTCGCCGGCGTGAATTCGATCAGCAACGCCTCGTCGGGTTGCAGAACGAAGTAGCCGTCTACCCCGACGCCACCGGGCGTCCCCTGGAATTTCTCCCAGTCGCTCGCCACCTGCATGCGGTTCGGCGTTCGCCGCAGGTTCTCCGCGCGTTGCGCGAAGGTTGTCCCCATCGTGCGGGTGAACTGCTGGGCGGCGTGCACGCCGTGCACCACCATGTCGGGGGTGAGCGAGGGCGGTTGCTCCGGCGCGCGGTCGAGTCGCTCGATGAGCATGTGCCCCTGGTCCTCGCGCTGCCAGTCGCCGAAGACCTGGCGGATCTGAATCGAACCGATGCGTTCGTCGATCCGCAGCCAATTGCCCTCGTGCGGCGTGCGGCTGACGATCAACTCGAAGTGGCCGTCCGGGTGGCGGACGAGATCCTCGCCGCGGACCTCCGTCGGGTACTGGGGCTCGGTGCCATACGCGCCCGGCCGTCGCACGGAGTCGAACACCACTTCGTGGGCCGAGCCCAGTGTGCCGCTGACGCGATAGGTGCCCGCGGGATCGATCGGCGCGCTGCTGTAGATCGTATCCGGATTGTCGCCGCCCATTTTCGAGTGCGGTCCCAGGGAGCGCCGCAACATGGGCACGTCCGGGGGCGTGTGCGGCATCATGAGATCGATTCCCAATGCCGCCAAGCGCGCCAGGTAGCGAAAGCCGTCCGCCAGAGTCGGCTGGTCATCGAGGGGCGCCTGCTCGCGCAACACGATCTCGCGTGCCGCGCTCTTCATGCCGTCGCACCATGCGTCCCAGGCCTCGAGCAGCTTTGCGGCCTCCGCAGTCACCGTCGGGCCGGCGATCGGAGGGGCGCCTGGCGGAGGCGGTGGCGGTTGCTGACCCTGCACATCCACCGCCCCGGCCGCCGCCGCCGGAAGAAGAGCCAACAGCGCACCCGAGTGCCGGAGCATGGTGCGGCGCGTCAAATCGTCCATGAATCCGTCCTCCTCAAGCGCGGGTTTCGCCCGCGGTCCAAAGCCCGAGGTCTAACAGGCTGCTGAAAAAGGTCCGCTCACCCTTCGACAAGCTCAGGGTGAGCGGAAAAGGATAATGAAATCGGGGAGGGGATCCGCTCATGCTGAGCCTGTCGAAGTATGGGGTGGGGGTTCTTCAGCAGCCTGCTAAAGTCCATGGTGGCTGGGCAGAATCTTCGCCACCATGGCGATGGCCAAGCCAGCTTCCTCGGGTGTGGAAATCCGTTGCATTTGAGTCCAGCTCTCATTCGGAGCCGCGCCTAGCGACCCAACGGGGAGCGGCCCCGTCGAACCTGTGCCTCAAGGCGCAGCCTTGCTACGCTTCGCTCGGGATCCCGTAGCGTTCCTGGTAGCGCCGAAACACCGCGCGCTCCTTGGAAATGTCCTCCGCCGAGTCGAGATCGTACGTGTGCTTGCCGAACTTGCCCTGCGGTTTGGACGCGATGTACGACCGCATTCTGTCAATCACCTCGGCGGTGAGTTCCATGCCGAAACACTCGTAGACCCGTCGGACGGTTCCGATCGGGTCGCCGACGATGTCCTTGTAGAGGACGTCACAGATGCGCTCGCTGGGGATGACCCCGGCGTCGCGCTCCCGCATGACGGCTTCGAGCCGGGCGGCGTTGCCTTCGGCCTCCATCAACTCGTTCCAGGAGTCCGAATCGAACGGACGATCGCTGCGCATCCAGGCGATGGTGCCGAGGATGCTGGTGGTTGAGGACATCGACTTGATCGGATCGCGGTGCGTCTGCACCACGCAGGCATCGGGGTACGTCTCGAACAGAACCCGGAGGTTCCCAATATGCCACGGGCCTTTCAGCAGCCAGTGTTTGCGGCGCTCCTTCCACTGCAAGACTTGCAGCAGTTCGCGATGAAAGCAGTAGGCGGGGTGCAGATCGGCCTGCGTCAGCCAGGCGTTGTAGCTTGGAATCTGGTGGATTGCGCCGAGATGGTCGCTGATGAAGCACGAGGTGAGCAGATAGCCGCACTCGCATGGCAACTCGCCGGCGTTCTCATGCATCGTCGAATACTCGGGCGCCACCCGATGCCACTGTTTGACCAACGCGTCGCCACGTGCGATGCGCGGGTCGACCTTGCCGGCCGCCAATCCCTCCAGCGGACAAGGAAAGAGGGCCTCCCAGTACTTCGGTACGCGGAAGCCGGGATCCTGGGAGAGAATCTCGAACAGGATCGAGGTGCCGGAGCGTGAGAGGCCGAGGATGAAGACAGGCTTGCGGATCTCTTCCGCGGCGACCTCTGGGTGCCGTTTGCGAAACTCCGTGAGCAGCAGGCGGTTCTCGAGCATCATCAGAATGTCGCTGCGCGCCATCAGCCGGCCCATCAGATTCAGCGCGGCTTCCTCCTCGATCGCTTTGATCATGACCCGAAAGGGTTCGACCCAGTCGGTGCCGCCGAAGTCGGACAGCCCCGTCTTGCGCTTCGCCGAATGGAGGAGCGACTCCTCGTCGAGCGGCACGATGTTCTCGATATCCATGTGCCCGCCCTCTTCGTTGATGCGTGTGACCCATTCCGGGCGGGGCGCCGGGCGCCACTTCTGTTTTCTCCTGACAGCCATGGGACTCTCCTTGTGATGCTCGATTCTGCTACCGCCGTCGCTGCGCCTTGTAAAGAGACCCGACACGGATGCGCGTGTATGGGCGCTTGCCCGCGTCTCCCCGTATGCGCTAACGATGGGCCGTCGGAGGAACCCATCGCTCGCGAGCGGAACGGCCGGCCTCCCGTTGAGTGACGATGCTAATCGAACACGCCAGATCGAACCCGAACGGATTGGCGCTCGACGATCTCACGCGGCGGCGGACCTGGGCCGAGCTGGCGGACCGCTGCACCCGCATCGCGCATCTGCTGCGCGATGTCCTGGGGCTGCGAGCCAACGATCACGCCGCGATGCTCATGGGCAATCGAGTCGAAGGGGTCGAACTCACGCTGGGCGCGATCCTCGCCGGGGTGTGGTTCACCCCGATCAGTCATCATCTGCAAGCCGCGGAGATCGCGTACATTATCGAAGACTCGGGCGCCCAGGTCGTGTTTGTCGACGCCGAGCACGAAGCCGCCGCCCGCAGGGCGGCGGTGCCGCGCATCGTGCTCGCCGGTGCCGAGCTGAATGCCGCGCTGGCGGCGGCGTCGGACGAGCCGATGCCGCTCAGCGGTCCCGCGGGTGCGACGATGATCTACACCAGCGGTACGACCGGACGACCGAAGGGCGTCAAACGCACGCGGCCCGCGACCCTCGGCGCCGCATTGGCGGCCGCCGCCGCGGCGGGCACCGCGCTCGGCCTCGACGGCAGCGGCCCGCACCTGGTCACCGGGCCGCTCTACCACGCCGCCCCGCTGCTGTTTGCCATCTACGATCAGCTCAACGGCGCGCCGATCATCATCATGCCTCACTGGGATGCGGTCCGGATGCTGGCCTTGGTCCAGGACCGCGCCGTCCGTCACACCCACATGGTGCCCACCATGTTCGTGCGCCTCCTGCGTCTGGACGACAATGTCCGGGGTACCTTTGATCTGTCGTCGCTGCGCCTGGTGCTGCACGGTGCGGCTCCCATCGCCCCTGCGGTGAAGCAGCGGATGATCGAGTGGTGGGGCCCGATCCTGGTCGAGTACTGGGGCGCGACGGAAGGCGGTTTCTGCACGCTGGTCGATTCGGCCGAGTGGCTGACTCATCCGGGCACCGTCGGCCGCGCCACGGCCAACTTCGAGGTCTTCGCCGTCGATGCGCGCGGCCGACGGCTGCCGGCAGGTGAGGTCGGGGTGCTCTACTGCCGCCACAAGCACCTCGACCACGTGTTCGAGTACCACGGCGCTCCCGAGAAAACCGCGGCGTCCTACCTGAAGCCAGGGGTGTTCACGACCGGGGACGTCGGACGGGTCGATGCCGACGGCTACGTCTATCTGACGGATCGCGCGGCCAGCCTCATCATCTCCGGCGGAGTGAATATCTATCCCGCCGAAATCGAGCAGGTGCTGCAGCAGCATCCGGCCGTTGCCGACGCCTGCGTCTTCGGGATCCCCGACGACGAATGGGGCGAAGCGGTGAAAGCGGCGATTGAACTGATCGACGGACGGCAGCCGTCACCAGAGCTCGAGGCGGACATCCTGCAATTTGCTCGGGCGCATTTGGCGGGGTACAAAGTTCCACGGTCGATCGACTTCGAAAAACAACTCCCGCGGTATCCAACGGGCAAACTGCACACGCGGTTGTTGCGGGAGCGCTACTGGAAGGGCCGAGAACGGAACATCTGACCGATTCCCGCTCGCGGTTTCGGCACCAACAGGAAAGGGACGCCAACGATGTACGTCGATTTCACGCCGGAGCAACACGCCCTCCGCAAAGAGGTCCGCGACTACTACAAACGACTCTTCACCCCCGAGGTGCGCGCCGCCTTCGACGCCGAAGGCAGCGGCGGCGGCCCGGTGTTCCGCGACCTCGTCGCCCGCATGGGGGCGGATGGCTGGCTCGGTATCGGCTGGCCGAAGGAATTCGGCGGGCAGGGCCGTTCCGCCATCGAGCAGTTCATCTTCTGGGACGAGACCTACCGCGCCAAAGGTCCGCTACCCATCATCGGCGTGAACACCGTCGGCCCCGCCATCATGCAGTTCGGTACGCCGGAGCAAAAAGCCGATTTGCTGCCGAAGATCCTCAAGGGTCAGTTGATTATCGCCATCGGCTACAGCGAACCGGGGGCCGGCACCGACCTGGCGTCGTTGCAAACGCGGGCCGTGCGGGACGGCGACGACTACGTCATCAATGGCCAGAAGGTCTTCACCACCCACGCCAACACCGCCGACTACATCTGGCTGGCGGCGCGCACCGCTCCCGAGGCGCACCGGCACAAGAGCATCTCGATCATCCTGGTGCCCACCGACAGCCCGGGCTTTTCGTTCACTCCGATCCGGACCGTTGGTGGGGAACGCACGAACGCGACGTACTACGACAACGTGCGGGTCCCGGTGCGCAACCGTGTCGGGGCGGAGCACGGGGGCTGGCAGTTGATGACGTCACAACTCAATCACGAGCGCATCACGCTGGCCATCCCCGGGCTTGCCGAGCGCCTCCTCGAGGAACTCTGGGCGTGGGCGGGTCAGATGCCGGCTGCGGGTGGCGGACGCATGATCGATGCCCCGTGGGTACAACTCCAGCTCGCCCGCATCTACGCCAAGCTCGAGGCCCTCAAGGTGCTGAACTGGCGCTCCGCGTGGTCGGTGACCGCCGGAATCCCCAACATGGCCGAAGCCTCCGCGGTGAAGGTGATGGGCACCGAGTTCTTCGTGGAGTGCTACCGGACGATGCTGGACGTCGTCGGCGCGGCGGGCCTGGCGAAGAAACACGAGCCCGGGGCGCTGTTCGGCGGCCTGCTCGAACACGCCTACCGCGCCGCCACCGTCGGCACCTTCGGCGGCGGTGTCAACGAGGTGCAACGCGACATCATCGCCATGGCGGGCCTCGGTTTGCCCAGGGCGCAGCGGCGGTAGGGGGCAGCGGTCGCGCAGATCGCGTATCGTTCGCCATGTCCGCGCGGCGCACAGGATCCTGGCGATACGCACAGACGGGAGACAGACCACATGGACTTTAATTTCAGCGACGAGCAACTGATGGTGCGCGACCTGGCGCGCGGGATCTTGGAAAAGGAAGTGACGCCGGATCGCGTCAAGGCGGTGGCCGCGCAACCCGAGTGGTACGATCACGCGCTGTGGGCGACGTTGGCACAGGCGGGGCTGCTGGGCATCGCGGTGCCCGAAGCGTTTGGCGGCATGGGCTGTGGCATCGCCGAAGCCTGTATGTTTTTGCACGAGGTTGGCCGCGTGCTGGCGCCGATCCCCGCGCTCCCGAGCCTGGTGCTGGGCGGCCTGGCGATTGCGAGGGTCGGGACCGACGCGCAGCAGCAGGAATGGTTGGTGCCGATGCTGGAAGGCAAGACCCTGCTTACCGGCGTACCGGTGGGAGCGCCTTCGGGGGCACCGGCAGCGACGGCCCGGAAGGACGGCGCCGGTTGGCGGCTCAGCGGCGAGTTGCGGTGCGTTCCCGGCGCACACCTGGCGCAGCGCATGGTCGTTCCGGCGGCGACCGACGGCGGCATCGGCCTGTTCCTCGTGGATCCCCGCGCCGCTGGCGTAGCGCTGACGCGGCATCTCACGTCGACCGGCGAGCCACTGTTCACCGTGGGGCTTTCCGACGTCCGACTCGAGGTACGCGACCTGCTCGGCGCGGGTGCGGACGCCGGCAATGAACGGCTGCAGTGGCTCTCCGACTGTGCGCTGATTGCCACCTGCGCGATGCAGGTCGGCGTGTGCGAGCGGACCGTCGAAATGGCCAGTGCGTACGTGCGTGAGCGTGTCCAGTTCGGTGTGCCGATCGGCTCCTTCCAGGCCGTGCAGCATCGGATGGCGGATTGTTACATCGACCTGGATGCCATGCGCTGGGTCACCTGGCGGGCGGGGTGGAAGCTATCGCACGGCACGGCCGCCCTGCGCGAATCGGCGGTCGCCAAGTTCTGGGCGGCCGAGGGCGGTGCACGCATCGCTACCGCTGCGATGCACGTCCATGGCGGCATCGGTGTGGATGTCGATTATCCCATTCACCGGTATTTTCTCTGGTCGAAGGCGCTGGAACTGAGCTTGGGCGGCGCCACCCCGCAGCTGGTGCGATTGGGCCAGGACATGGCCAGGAGCGGGCCGCCGGAATGTTCTTGACAGGCAGGCGGTGATGCTGGTTTAAGCCCTGCACTTCCGGGCGCAGTCGAGGGAACGAACTAAGGAGGAGCCATGAAACGATTTGAAAAGAAGACGGCATTTGTCACCGGCGCGGGGTCGGGACTCGGGCGCGCAAGTGCCGTCCGCATTGGGGAAGAGGGG
>JAGDMS010000262.1 GCA_017860575.1 Deltaproteobacteria bacterium
GGTGCGGAGCTGGAGCGTACCCTCCGTGGCGAACCTCAGGCGGACCCGTACATGCGGGCGATGGTCACCACCGGCGGCAGACTGCTCACGGTCGTCCCCCTTGTATGCGCGGCTCGGATCCGCCGTCCAGCTGGCGCCGGTTTCCCTTGAACCGGGGACCCGCGCCGGACGCAGAGCAATCAGTCTAGCTTGTTCGAGAAAGATAAAGGTTTCACTCTATCTTATCTAGAATCCGTTCATGGGCGTGGCTAAATAAGCCATACCGGAACAGAAATTCCGGGTTTGGTTCACAGCTCAGAGAGGGAGGAGAGACACTATGAAACGCATCCATTATCTACTACCGCTCGCCATCGCCGTGATGGCCTTCGGTTCCTCTGGAGCGAGTGCCACTACCGTAATCGGTGACCTGAACAACTTCGACACCCTCAACGATACCGGGCAACGGTGTTACGGCTTCGAAATCGAGATCGACGACATCCACAGCACCGACATCACCTACACCTTCGACTGGAACCATTACGGTGCGCCGAAGATTCGCGAGGACAACACCGACCCGGCGCATCCGAAGGTGTTCGTCCGCTACGAGAGCACCAAGGATACGAACGGCAACTGGGGCGCCAACGGCAGCTTCACTAATACGGCTATCCCGACAATCAGCCCACCTGCCGGACACACTTGCACAGACCCGACGGTCAACGAGGGCTGCGAGCATTTCGGCGTTGGCTATTACGGTGTCCCGACGACCATCAAGTACAACTGGCTGGTAGACGGTGGCGCCGGCAATCTGGCGTCCTTCGGTTCGCCGGTCAGCGTCGCGGCGCCGACTTTTGTGTACACGGCCCCGGCCGCCGGACAGCCCGCGAACGTGGTTGCTGCGATCCCGGCGCCGGCGGTGCCCATTCCAGCCGGCAAGCAATATGGTGAGCCGAGCTGGGTGAAGGTCATCAAGACGACGACTCACAACGCCAACAATGTCGTGTTGCAGGACTTGATCTCCGACGACAAGGACAATGACGGCCTGGCGGACTGGCAGAACACGGAGCCCGATCAGGTGGAGACGGAATGGAAACTCCTGCAGACCAACAGCGCCGGCAACGCCGCCAAGGATGAGCTGCAGGGCGGCGCCGACGACATGGGCGATGGCTCCGAGAACGTTACCCGGCGCTACGAGTTCTACCGTTACGCGGCCGCCCCCAATACGCTCGATGGCGAGAAAGGCGAGGCAATGTGCTCCGAGGTGAATCCCACCACCGACCCCAATGACCCGAACTACCTACATGGTGTGGGCAGCGCGGTCGCCGTCACGGATCCCAATGGCGACACGTATTACGTGGATTGCGCCTCGCAGGTCGTCGTCGGCAACTACATCGGTGCGCAGATGGCCGGCTTCGATGCCGAGGCGGGCTTGGGGCTGGTGGACCATCTGCAGGACGGTGAAAGCGGCACGCCGTACACGCCGAGAACCGTAGTGGTCGGCGGCAACTCGCCGTACACGATCAACATCGCGCATGGCAGTCTGCCGCCCGGTTTGTCGATCAATCCTGCGGACGGTGTGTTGTCGGGTACGCCGACGGCAGGCGGCGATTATCCGTTCACTCTGGCGGTGACCGATGCCAACAACACCTCCGTGAGCCAGGCCTATTCCCTCCATATACTCGGCGCAGGCGCCGTGCAGCTTGGCCTTGCGGTGCAAAAGGTGGGAAGCGGCTCGGGCACAGTGGCCGGCAACAACATCGACTGCGGCAGCACTTGTTCCCTGTTTCTGGACTCGGGTACGTCCGTGGCTCTGAGCGCCACGCCTGCCGCGGGCAGCATTTTCAGTGGCTGGAGCGGTCCTTGCACCGGAACCGGGGCCTGCAGCTTCACGCTGACTGCGAGTTCCACCGTGTCTGCCACATTTACCCAGCAGTGGCTGTTGTCGGTGATCAAGGCCGGTGGCGGCTCCGGTACCGTGACGGGTAACGGCATCGATTGCGGCGCCACCTGTTCGATCCTGCTCGATGCCAACACGGCGGTGTCGCTGACGGCGACGCCGACGAGCGGCAGCGTCTTTACCGGATGGATCGGGGACTGCAGTGGCATCGGCACTTGCGACACCACGATGACCGCCCTCCGGTCGGTGTCAGCGACGTTCGTGCCCCCGACCCAGCAGTACCCCCTGAGCGTGACCCGTACCGGCTCGGGAACCGTCACCAGCAGTCCCAAGGGGATCAACTGTGGCAAGCAGTGTTCCAAGTCGTTCACGGTCGGCACCAGCGTCACGTTGACCGCCAAGCCGGCGAAGAAGCATGCCTTCCTGGGTTGGACGCGTGCTTGCACCGGTGTGTCACCGAGCTGCACCGTGCCCATGCTGAGTGATCAATCGGTCGGCGCGACCTTCAACTGAGGAAACCGCTACCCCGGGGTGATTGCCGGACGCGCATCCAGCACGTTCGGCATTCGCCCCCGGGACCGCCGTCGCCCGCTTCGCGGGTCGGACCAAGGCAACCTGTTAAGGAAGCACGCCTTTCGTTCGAAAAGGGCCTGGCGACAAGCGCTTATCGACACGTTTCCGGGCCTAAGATGGTACCGGCAAAACTCGGCGGCCGATACTTGCGTCTCCTTCACAACCGCGATTCTGAGGCCGAAAACCGACCTCTAAGGCTGTACAGAAGCTCGATTGGGTCCGATTTCTCGGTCTTCACACGCACGTGATCGGGACCGACTCGCTTCTACAGGGCCCCGTTTCTGCAGGTGCCCCCCTTTGTGGAAGTTATCCGGGTTGGTCTGCCTGCACGCGTTATCGACGCATCCTGACACGTTCACGAATGATCGTGCGGCACTCGTGCTCATCCCACCAGTCGCAACATTGTCGTCAAGCGGTCTTTTTCGTGCGGCTAGGGGTGATGAACGCCAATTCCGGCAGTTGGCCGCAACCGTTCCGGAGTGTCGCGTTCCTTCCTCGCCGAGAACTGCCGGCGACGTCTTCGTCGACCATCCTGGGCGTAAAGCCCCAGCCTGGGGGTTCTGCCCCACCATTAGGCCTCGAAGATACTTCGCGGGTGCGCACTTCCTGATGCACGTGAGGTGGGGCCATGTTGGCAAGAGAAGTGCTGCCACCTTGATCAATCGCACCGGGAATCACGAGAGGCGTTGACAAACACCGGGAGCAAAGGAGGTCGTACATGGAACGCAGGGAATTTTTGATTCGTTTGGCCATTGCAGTGGCTGCGGCACCAGCAGCGTTGAACGTGGCCGGGTGCGGCGATGACGACAACAACGATTCTGGATCCGCCGCGACGCCGACCTCTCCTCCGGAAAACACCCCAATATCACCCCCCGGGAACACCCCCACATCGCGCCCGACGACTACGCCGACGTCCCCGCCGGCAGGGACCGGGACACCCTCGGCGACAAGAACGGCGACTTCAGGGGTGCCAACGGCCTCACCGACAGCGTCACCGACGCCCACGCCGCCACGATCAGATTTCTCCGTCACCTCCACGGTCGTCGGCGCCCACAGCCACACCATCGTCATTCGCGCCGCCGACCTCGCCGCGGGAACTGGCGTAACGTATACGAGCAGTATAGCGTTCGGACACATCCACACCGTAACGCTCACCCCACAGATCATCAGCGATCTGAATGCCGGCGGCACGGATACGGTGACCTCCAATCCTGATAATACCGGACACAATCACGACTGGGTGATTACGGAGCCGTGACGGCGCAGCGAACAGGGCCGCCCAAGGGACATGCTATGAGCCCAGAGCCAATCGCAGCGAACATCACCGACGGGCCGAGCCGTGATATCACCATACGGTTCGTTGAAGACCAGCACGCCCATGACATCACGATCAAGGTGGCAGACCTCGAAGCAGGGAGCGGTGTTACTTACACCAGCAACGTGGCGTGCGATCACAGCCATACCGTCACGCTGACCCCTGAGATCATCAGAGAGCTCAACGTGGGCGGAACGCTTACGGTTTCCTCGAATCCCGATGCTACCGGGCACGCTCATGAATGGACGATCCGGACGCAGGAGGGTGCCAACGGCTCGCCTTGACGAGGTGCCGTTAATTCAGTTCGTCCCCGATTCCGGTTCTGAGTCGCGGCGAACCGCTGATGCCGCAGCCCTGGCTCGGCGGTGGGGCTGGTACTCGCGGACGCACCCGCGCTGGCGTACATTGTCTCCTGCGATCACGCGCAGGTCGATCCGATGCGGAGGGCGTTGCTCGTCTGTTTTCTATTGCTTTGGGGTATTGTCCCGGTAGCCTTCGGCCGAACGGGTGTGCACAGCCCGAGCCGCAGCGCCAGTTCCGGCGTCGGTCGCGATGCCGGCGGCCACGCCGGAGGGCATGTCTCCAAACATCATTCTTCAAAAAGCCGCTCCTCCAGCGGCCATTCCACCGGCGCGCATTCCCGAAGTAAGCACCACGGCGCGGCACGCCGTTCGTCCGGTTCGCACGCTGGTGCCACACACAGGGCCGGTCGCGGGCAGAGTCCCAAGCGTGCCGCCCGCATGGCCCGCGACAACGACGCCAAGATCAAGCGCAGCCAGGACGCCCGTGCCGAGTTCCAGAGGGCGTACCCCTGTCCCTCGACCGGGAAAATCAGCGGCGGCTGTCCGGGCTACGTAGTGGACCACATCGTGCCGCTCAACCGCGGGGGCGCTGATACCGCCTTGAACATGCAGTGGCAGAGCGAGAATGCAGCAAAGGCGAAGGATGATTAGGAATGATGGGTGACCAGAAGGATCGATGTCGAGGTTTGATCGCCTGGCCTCAAGATGGAGAGTGAAAGCCCGGAGTCCTCCGATGCCCTGGATAGATTGGTACAACGCCCTGGCAAAGCCTACCTGGACGCCCTCTCCGGCGACCATCCGTCTGATGTGGGCGATTCTGTACCCGGTCATAATCGTCAGCTTCGGGTTCGTCTTCGTGCAGGCGATCCGTCGCAAACTGCCGTGGGCTGTGGCGCTGCCGTTCGCCATCAACCTCGTGGCGAATCTCCTGTTCATGCCGATCTTCGCCGACCTGCGGAATATTCCGTTGGCGACAGCGGACATCCTGATCGTGTGGGCCACGATCATTTGGTGCGGCGTTCGCATTTGGCCGCACCACCGCTGGGTCGGTGTCGTGCAAGTGCCGTACTTCGTGTGGGTGTCGATTGCGACCGTGCTGCAAATATCCGTCACCGTGATGAACTGGTGACAGCTCAGACCCCGAAGCGGGCGCCGTCGACGTTGACGGCCGTCCCGATCAGCTCCTCCTGGGTGGCACGTCGGGCCAGTTCGGTGTCGTCGCACGTGGCGACGCAGTGCTGGCCGGCGGGGGTGTCGGCGATGATGACGCACTTCGTGGGAACCGCTTGTTCATAGGCGACGGTGTACGCCGCCACACGCGCCGGGCCCCGATAGCCGCCAATCAGCTCGACGCGCGGCGTGGCGCGATCGGCGTCATCGGCGAGGTCGCCAAGCAACAGCGGCGCCGCGGGGGGCTGCGCGGCGTACACGGCCAGACCGGGCTTGTTCACGATGGCGCTGACCGTGGAGACGAGGCCTTGGGCGTGGCGCTGCGCGCGCAGGCGCTCGACCATGGCGGCCGTTGCCTGCAACACGAAGTTGTTCCAGGGCCCGCCGGCGAACGGTTCGCCGCCCGTGATCGTCGGCACGCCGTCGACCGGCAATCGCAGAGCGCGTTGCTGGACGCGCACGGCGGCCGGGAAACAGCTGTACAGTTCGACGAACTCGATTGCCGACTGCGGATGACCGAGGTGTGCTTCGGCGGCCCGGCCGAGTACTTCCATTGCCGGCCAGCGATGCAGGTCGCGCCGTTTCGCCAGCGGCAGCGAGAAGCTTGATTCCAGCGCGACCAGCGGGAACACCACCCGGTCGCGGTTGACGCCCAACCGCAGCGCCGCTTCCAGGCTGCAGACCAACAGCGCCGCGGCCTGGTCGACGTTCATCTGGGCGCAGTGCCACTTGTTGTAGGGGAAGGCGATCGGAAAGTTTGCCTGGCTGGGGTCGCGGATGAACGCCGCGTCGCGTCGTTGCGGAAAGGCGGCGTGGGGGAACTGCGCGGCCACGGCGCTGAATCCGGCCCACAAGCGCGCGATCTCGTCGCGGTGCTCGTCGAGCGTGCGGCCCTCGGCAGCGCGCAGCGCGCTGTCGACCAGCGCAAACATCTGCGCCGCGGAGGACACGCCGCCCTCGATCTCGATGCTGGTGACGAACTCGTCCGTTGGCAATTGCAGGTCGTCCGGCGTGGCGGCATCCTGCACGGTGTTGATCGGCGTCACCCCGTGGCGCCGCGCGATCGCCGCGCGCCGGGCCGCTTCGCCGCCGACGATCAGTGCCACGTCCAGCGTGCCGTTGCGGATCGCCGCGTGCGCGTCGTTCAACAACGTCTGCTGCGGAATACCGGTGCCTACGAGTACCGTGCGCGCGCCCGCCGCGCCGATGCGCTCGGCGATGAGGCGGCCCGGGTCGGTGTAGTCCCACATGCCGCGCGGGACGGCGACGCGCTGGATTGCGCTTGGGATGCCGGGCGCGCCGGTGTCCTGCGCCGCCGTGCGTGCGGCGGCCAGCATCAGTTCGAGCGCTTCGAGCCCGCCTCCGGGCTCGTCGACATGTTGCGACGCCACCCCGACGCCGGCGATCACCGGCGTACGCGGGTCGAGTGTGTCCCAGCGCATGGACGTCATCGCAGGAATCTCATCAGTGAAGGGCAAGGCATGACACAAATTGCCACGCGGGCGGTCGAAACTCAAAGCGGCGGCCGCACCCGTGTCGCAGAGGTGCGTGCACCTGCTTCTTCGGTTCGCTCCGTTCGTCGCGGCGGTGCTATACTCGCCGGCGCACTCTGAAGGCACGCACAAGTCCGAAGCGGTGTGGTTCTCAGATTCGAGGCCAAGACGGGATGGACATCGGAAGGATCCTCAACCACTGCAGGCAGTTGATCGGCAGACCTGCGCGGCTGCGGCTACAACTCCAGATGCTCTGGCCCGAGTCGCGCCTTCAGTCCCCACCGCAATACCAGGTCCCGGACGGGTTCGAGCTTCGTACGTATCGGATCGGAGATGACGTGGCGATCGTTCGCTTGCTGAACC
>JAGDMS010000085.1 GCA_017860575.1 Deltaproteobacteria bacterium
TCGCGGCCACGCCGGTCACCCCGAACCAAATCACGCTAGCCACCACCATGCTGGGGTTCTTTGTTGCCTGGCTCTTCGCGACCGGCGCGCTGCGGATCGGCATTTTGCTGGCCATCGTCGTCGAGGTGCTCGACGGTGTGGACGGGAAACTGGCGCGGATCAAACACCAGACGTCGAAGGTTGGGGAACTCGAGCACGTCATGGACACGCTCTACGAGCTGTCATGGTACCTGGGGCTCGGCTGGTATCTCAGCTCGTCCGGCTGGCCGTGGGTCTGGCCGGTGGCGGTCGCGCTGTGTTGTGTTGATGTTGCAGACAATCTCGCCTACGGGCTGTTCTCGCGGCGTGGCGGCGGCAACCTCGACGAGGCTTCGGCGTTCCTGACCCGCTTCCGGCTGGTCGCCGGCCGGCGCAATATCTATGCGTGGCTGTGTCTGCCGGCGATCTACGGCGGCCTTCCGCAGGTGGGTTTCGGCCTCGCCGCCGCATGGGCGGCGTTCACGGCAGCGGTGCACTGGGTTTTGGCTCTATGCTTGCCGGTTGGCTGTGACGCGGGGCGAGAAGACTCGCCTGTGGATCGACTCCCGGAGGCTGACGCCAGTGCAGCACGGCGTACGCTGCCAGTCCGAGCGCAATCCCGACGACCTGATTGAGGCGGAAGGCAAGGCCCACGCTGAGGCCGGCCGCCGGCGGCAGGCCCAGGGCGCTGAAGATCATCACCTTGCCGCCCTCCTGCACCCCGATGGAGCCCGGCACCAGGAAGGCGGCGGCTTGGATGAGGACGGCCAGCGCTTCGATGGTGAAGCACGTGGCGAACCCGGCGGGCAACCCGAGCCAGGAGAGTAAGAGGTAGACCTGCAGCACGCCGACCAGCAGACCGGCGAGGTGGCACCCGACCGAGAGGACGAAGTCGAGCGGCCGGTCGACGTGGAAGTCACGGACGCGGTCGTCGAGGAGGTGCGTGGCATGCTCGATCGCGTCGCCCCAGCTGTCGGGCAGCCCCAATCGCTGCGTCACCGTGGCGGCGGTGGCGAAGAGGCCCCGCCGCTGCAGCCAGAGGAAGAAGCCGATGCCGACGACGGTCAGGGCCAGCGATGCGAGGAGTCCGCGGCGCAGCCCCACAGGCAGCGCAAACGCCTGAAAGGCGAACAGCACCCCGGCGAAGGCGAACGCTGCCTGCGCGACACTGTACGTCAACTTACCTGTGACCACCGACGCGAGCGTGCTGGAGATCGGAAGGTGCGCGCGCAACAACAACGCCTTCACCGGCTCCCCGCCGACGGTGGCTGCCGGCAGAATCTGGTTGAACGCCGTGCCGGCCAGCCGCGCCAGGAACAGCGAGCCGAAGGGGACGCAGCGTTCCTCGATCGGAAAGGTGTAGCGCCAGCCGATGGTGTTGAGGGCATCGACCCCGACCTCCAGTAACACAAGGCCGAGCAGGCTCCAGCCCATTAATCGGAGGTCGCGGCAGATCTGAGCGACACCGACCTGCGCCACGAGCAAGACGCACAGCGCGATCCCGAACAGCAGCAACAAACGTTGGGCGTGCCGAATCATCGGCTGATTCGTAACAGACTCGGGCGCACTTCGGTAGGCAACGGGCTACTGCCCCGCCCCCGCCGATCGAAGCGATTCCGCAGGCACCAAGGAACTGGGCGGTTTGGTTGGGCCGTGAAAGCCAGGTGACGGGCCCGTCTCCCCGCATTCCTCGCCGCGGCGCTTGTGGGGATACGCCGGCAGGGGTGCGGAAGCGAGCTGCCTTCCGCTTTCCAAGCGATGATGGCGCGGCGTGGATCTCCTGTTCGATCCAATGGAGTCATGTGATAAGGGAGGCGTGACGCTGCCGCGAGAGACATCGTGGAAATGGGTCAAGCTCGATCCCCTGGATGCCGGCCGACGCGCCTATCGCTTCGATTTGGAGAAAGGCGGGTGCGGCACCGCGTCGTGCATCATCAATCTTGTCGCCTACGGCGACAAGAACAAAATCTTCCGGCAGATGATCGACCGGCTCTTCTCCGGTACGCCGAGCAGGAATGCCCGACCGAGCGGTTCGACGACATTTCCAAGATGCCCAAGCAGGTCAAGGCCATGTCGCCGCTGTGTCACACCTCGGTCTCGAAGTAACCGCTCACCGCCGGTGAGACCGTGACCTCTCGGCGTGTGAACATTCTGATGAGCGGGAAACACTACGCTATTGGAGAGGCGGCGAATGATGTATAAGTCGCCCCGATTTGGGATGATCGATCTACTGGGATAGGGCAGATACCAGACAGGAGGAGGGAACAATGCGGAGAATTTGGTTGAACGGGCGGCCAGCACGGATGCTGCTGGCAGGTTGTGGCATGTTGGCACTCGGAGGGTGCGCGGCGACTACGGTGGCGCCGCTGGAGTCGACGAAGCAATCGGGGTTCCTCGGGGACTACTCGCGGCTCCAGCCCGGCGATCCGAAGAAGGGCGACGCACTGCTGCGCTACGTTAACGGGACGGTGCAGTGGAGCCAGTACAACAAGATCATGCTCGACCCGGTGACCTTCTGGGGAGACGAGAAGAGCAAGGTGAAACCGGACGATCAGCAGGCGTTGTGCACCTACTTCCGCAGCACACTGGAAAAGAACTTGGGTGAAAAGTTCCAGATCGTTGACGTGGCGGGACCGGGGGTGATGCGGCTGCAACTGGCACTCACGGATCTCGAGAGCTCGACGCCGGGGCTGCGCACGATCTCGCTCGTGGTCCCGCAGGCGCGCGCGCTGAATACGGTGCAATCGCTGGCAACCGGGAAATACGTCGGGGCCGGTGCAGCGCAGGTGGAAGGACGGATGACGGATGCCGCGACGGGGACGATTCTCTGGGAAGGCCTCGACAAGCGGCTTGGGGGCGGATCGGCGTCGTCGGCGGCCTCGTGGGAGTGGGGCGATGCGGAGATCGTCATGGATACGTGGGCCAAGGGGTTCGCAGCCCGGCTCTATGCTTGGACCACCGGCGCCGCCGGGCCCGGCGATCCGGCGCCGTCGAAGTAAATCGGCTACGCGGCACCATTAAGTCCAATACCGCCATGCCCCTCGGAGGGTGCCGGCCACCCTCCGAGGGGGTCGTTGAAGTGGTCAACTCGCTTGGACTGTGATACCGGGGCACCGCAGGAGATCGATCGGAGCCGCCGGGTGCGAGCCTATGCGTCTAGACCAGCCTGACGGGGGCGTTCCCTTGGACCCTCGAATCCTGTTGTTGGTCAGCCTGGTCGCCTGCGCCGCCTGCACCCCCACCCGCAACCGCTTGCAGCCGTACCGCACCGATCCGCAAGCGGCGGGCGATCTGGCGGCGCGCGCGGCGCGCGTGTGCATTGCCCGCCGTGGTGAAAACGATCAACCGCCGCACGCCTTCACTACCGATGGGTGTTCGATGTGGCCCGACGGAAAGTGGGCCGCATGCTGCCTCGAGCACGACATCGCGTATTGGTGCGGGGGCACGTCCGCGGACCGGGAGAAGGCGGACCGGGCGCTCGCCGACTGCGTGGGCCGAATACAATCGGATGCCCTTGGGGAGTTCATGTACCTCGGCGTGCGCGTCGGCGGCATCCCGTGGCAGCCGTTCCCGTTTCGTTGGGCGTACGGCTGGGAGGGGATTCATGGATATGACAGGCCGTAACGGAATTGCGTTCCATCTGCGCGCGCGCCGATATCGCTCGCGCGCGGAATCGGCGGTTTCGTCCACGCGATCCCTCCTGCTTGCCCTACTGGTGGGCGTGGTGTTGTGCGGCTGTGCTGGCCTTCCGAAGTGGCAGGCGCAGCGCACGGTCACACCGGAGATGGTCGCCGAGGTGCTTGTCGAACCCGGCACCTGGTCTCCGGACCTCAAGCCTGCCGAAGTTCCGGCGATTCCCGTGCGTGAGCACCTGCGGCCCTGTTGTGCCTTCGGCACGCACCTGCAGGCGAGCTTTGGCCCCATTCCCATCCCGATATTCACCATCGCCAATGTCAAGGGTATCGATGATCTCGGCCCCCACAAATACGACGCGGGCGCCTTTACGCTCAAGGGTTCCTCGCGCAGCAATGCCTTCACCAGCGAGAAGAACGGGCTCATCTACACCTGTCGGGGCGGCTTCATCGATACCGCGCACGTGCGGGACTATGCGGATTGGACCACGTTCTGGGCGACCACGATCGCGCGGGTCTCCGAGACTGGAGCGACGATCGAGCTGCCGAAGGAGGGCGGCAGCCGCAGGGTGATTGTCCGCCCGGTGCCTGCGCAGCTGATCAAACGCTACGGCCTGCGCCGCACGGCGATCGGGCTGGCACAGTGGCTCGCCTTCCAGCTGTCGCTCTGGCACGAGATCGCCACGGCCTATGGCTACGCGTCGATCGAGATCTACCCCGAGTACGTGTCCGCGTTCTCCCCCGAGGACATCTACTCCAACTTGTTGGGCATCAAAATCGCCGGGGGCATGCTCATGCAGACGGGCAGCGTTGCCACCGACAGCCTGTACGACCAGAACATGACCACGTGGCTGCGGACGGCGCTGCAATACCTCGGTCCGGTGTCCGCCGAAGCGGGAACGTCAGCGATGCGTCTGGTCGACGGCTTATGGTGGGATTCCAAGGCCCGCCTGCCGAATCCACGGCTCGTGCTGCGACGGAACCTTGATGCCGGTGATGCGATCAAGCCATGGCAGGTGTCACAGGCCCAGCATTCACCGGCGATGACCGCATTTGTCGACAAAGAGTGCGGGGGCAGCGAGCGCCCGGTGATCCTGCACCGCCGCCGCTCGGCGCGGGGGATAAAGTTTTCAGATGTCCTGATACTCGAGATCGACGTCAGTGTGCCCGACCCGTTCCCGTTCCCGCGCCAGGGCTCGACGCAAATTACGCAGGAAGATTTCCCCGCCGTGATCGAATCCGTGCGCGCGCGTGTGGTCGGGCTTCTCGGCCCCGGCGCGGATCGACCCGATCACGCCGGCGAGTGAGGTGACATGCCCGCCGTCCTTACTGGATCCAGCCCTCCTCCTGGAACCTCGTCTTCAGCTTGGCGGCGATTTCCTTGACCGTGGCATCAGCTCTGCCCTCAATCTTGCTTTTCCCGCTCGCCTCCCCATACACTTTCATCCCACTACTGACGATGAGACCGGCGGGGTTCGCCGTGGCAATGAAGGTGGCTGCTCCCACTGCTGCTCCCGGCCCCTTGCTGCCGCCGGCATCGGCTGTTCCGCTTCCCAGTTTGCGCAGCCCTTGCGCCGTCATCTGGTAACCTTCGACCGCAGTCCGCAACTCCGATGCCCCGGCGCCGAAGCCGATTGCCGCGCGCTTGGCGACGCTGCCTTTGTCGATGGACAACAGATAGCCCCGGATGACAATGTCATTGATCCGCACCAGCGATTGACGGGAGCCCCGCTCTGCCGGCAGTCCCATGTCACGGATCGCCGAGACCAGATCCACGGCCATTTGCGCCCCCAGCTCACGGCCCGCCGCGATGTCGTCGGCGGTTTGCGGCGCACTGTGTTCAGCATACTGGCCCGCCATCGCGGAGTCGGGCGGGAGATCCGCCGGCGTGCTGACGAAGTCGTACACAAAAATATGATTGGGCCGAGGGAGCTTGTCGTAGACCAGCCGCTGATTGGTGACCTTGGTCGAGGCGCACCCGGCCACAAGGACCAGGGCGAACAGACACAGTATGAGACGGTTACGAGACGTCATCGCAAACCTCCTATGGCAATAAAGTGTGGTGGAAGCCCATGAGCTTCCAATACGCCGGGACCCAGCACCCAGGGCGGTGCATCGGGTGGAGCAATGGCTGCCCTGCGCGGGGCGGTGTTTGTCCAACATTCAAGTCCCTACGGTCGCAACCCTGAACGGGCTGCAGGAACCTAGCACACAGCACCGCTCCCGGCGACGGGTGATAATGGCTGATTGCCGCTGGCCGAGTACGGGAGATCCCTTGTCCGGTGGGTGAAAGGCATCTAAATAGACCAAGGGGCTTGGTTGACAAGATGACTACTCGCGGGGGCTGGATCGTTCTGCAGTTATTGGCGGGGCTGGTGTTGCTGTTGGCAATTGCCTGGGGCGCGCTGGCGCTCTGGTTTGACGGCCCGTCGGCGCGCGGGCTGGCAGGGGGACTGGCGGCGGGCTTCGTCCTTCTCAGCCTGGCGCTGCTGGCGCTGGTGCGTCCATTCCGGCGCGGGCTGTTAGCGGCGCTGGTGCCGGTCATCGCGGTCATCGTCTGGTGGACCTCGATTCCGGCGCGCAACGACCGGAACTGGTATCCCGACGTGGCCCGGCTGGCGCACGCCACCTTTGCCGGGAACCTGGTGACCATCGAAAATGTGCGCAACTTCGACTACCGCAGCGAGACGGACTACACCCAGCGCTGGGAGACGCGCACCTACGATCTCGATAAGCTGCGCGGCTTCGATATGTTCCTGTCGTTCTGGGGGCCGACGCTGATTGCACACACCATCGCCAGCTGGGAGTTCGATGACGGCCAGCACCTGGCGATCTCCATCGAGACACGCAAGGAACAGGGCGAGGAGTACTCCGCCCTGCGCGGCTTCTTCCGGCAGTACGAGCTGTACTACGTGGTGGCCGACGAGCGCGACCTGGTGCGGTTGCGCACGAACTATCGCGGGGAGCAGGCTTACCTCTACCGGCTGCGCGTGCCACCGGATGCCGCGCGTGCGTTCCTGCGCGAGTACCTGCGGGAGGTGAACGAATTGGCGGCGCAGCCGCGCTGGTACAACGCCCTGACGCACAACTGCACCACCACCATCCGCTACCACGCGCAGCAGGTGGGCGAGGGCCGCCCGTTGGATTGGCGGTTGTTCGCCAACGGGCGGTCCGATGAAATGATGTACGACCAAGGGCGGCTCGACACCAGTTTGCCATTCCCGGAACTCAAGGCGCGCAGCGACATCACGAGCAAGGCCAAGGCCGCCGACGCCGACCCCGAATTTTCCGCACGGATTCGGGACGGATTACCGGGGGCGCATCCGGTGCTCGATCGTCAATGAGGGAGTGATATCGAGATGACGCGCCAATTCTCCATGGCAGCCGGACTCGCGCTGGTGCTGTTCGTTGCGGCCGGTTGCAGCTCGCCCGTCGGCGTCAAGCACGTCGGGGAGCAGGCCGTCTATCGCCAGTTGCGGGCAAGCGAACTGTCGAGCGGACGTCTGAGTGCATTTTCGAAGCAGTTCCTCCAGCGCCTGAGTCTGGCCGACCGCTATCAAAAGGACCCCCAGGGTACCCTCGCCCAGCTCTACTCGGGTCTGGGCGGTCTCGACGAGCACGATCGCCTCTTCGCCCTGTCGGAGCTGTGCTACGCGTACGCTGATGGCACGCACGACCGGGCCTACTATCTGGCGGCGGCGTTGTACGCCTACGCCTTCCTGTTTCCCGAGGGCGGCATCGCGCCGCCGATTCCGTCCGACCCACGGCTGCGCCTGGCGATCGACCTGTACAACCGCGCCATCGCCAACGGCTTGGCAAGCGGCAACGAGGACGAGGTGGACCTGCGCGCCCGGCGCTTTACGCTGCCGTTTGGGATGCTCGAGTTGGCGGCCAATCCCGCGAGCTTCACCTACGGCCGGGGGCTGTATCGCCTGACCGGTTTTATCTCGGTGGCGGATCTCGAGGTGCGCGGCTTCCGCAACCGCTATGAAAAGCCGGGGATCGGCGCCCCGTTGTCGGCGCGGGTGGAGCGAGCGTCGACTGATGCGGCCGCGCATCGGATACCAGCGGCAGCCAAAGTGCCGGTGACCGCGTTTGTACGTTTCGATCACCCGCGCCTGGGGCTGTCCAGCGGGACCCTGAAGGGAACGATCGAGGTCTATGACGTCGATGAAGTCCCGGCGGTCCAGATCAATGGCTATTCGATGCCGCTGGAGGCCGAGCCCAGTGTGACGTTGGCGTACCGCCTCGAGGGGTCGGCGATCTGGGATTTCGAAATCGCCGGTTTCCGAAGAGGCGACGTCCGAGTGTTGGGTGCGGAGTCGGAGGGCGAATTGTACTTCCTCGCGCCGTATCATCCCGGGCGCATTCCAGTCGTGTTTGTTCACGGCACCGCGTCCAGTCCGGCGCGGTGGGCGGAGATGGCCAACGAGCTGCTCAGCGATTCACACATCGCCAGCCGCTACCAATTCTGGTTCTTCATCTACAACAGTGGCAACCCGGTGGCGCTGTCCGCCATGCATTTGCGGGAGGGGTTGCAGGCTGCGCGCAAGGAGATCGACCCCGCCGGCGCCGATCCGGCGCTGCAAGACATGGTCGTGATGGGCCACAGCCAGGGCGGGTTACTGACCAAGATGACCGTGGTGGACAGCGGCACCCGCTTCTGGGATAAGCTCATGCAGGTTCCCTTTGAGCAGGCTGACCTTTCGACGGAGACGCGAGATCTGCTACGCCGCAGTATCTTCGTTCAGCCCCTGCCGTTCGTCAAACGGGTCATCTTCGTCGCCACGCCTCACCGCGGCAGCTTCCTCACGGAGAGCGTCCTCGGGAAGATCGGCCGCCGGCTGGTCAGCCTGCCGGGGACGATCACGAAGCTCGGTGCGGAGCTGGTGACGCTGAACCCGGCCGGGATGGCGCGGACGGCCTGGCATCCGCCGACGGCGATCGACAACATGGACTGGTCGAACCCGTTCCTGCGCACCCTGGCGTCACTGCCCATCGCCGAGGGCGTCCACGCGCACTCGATCATTGCGGTCAAGGGCAGCGGACCGCCGGAGAAGGGGAACGACGGCGTGGTCAAGTACACCAGCGCCCACATCGACGGCGTGGAGTCGGAACTGGTGGTCCGCTCCAGCCACTCGACCCAGGCGGAGCCGGCGACGATCGAAGAGGTCCGCCGCATCCTCTACGAGCACGCAGGGATTCACTAGACGGCCGTCGTGTCACCGCGGGCCTAGTGCCGTACCGCTGCCAGACGCGGTTGCTTCCAATCGGCGCGCAAGCTGCTCGCGCTCCTGAAAGAGATGCTGGATTGGTGCGATTCGATCCAGTACAAGCAGGCGCTGATTTGAATCGGAAGAGAGTCAAATAAGGGTCTCAAGGAGCAATAAGGATCATGAAGCGCCACATCAACCGAAAGTTCCAGCTTCAATGGGTCGCCATGCTGTGCGCCGCATTCGTCGCGGTCGCGGCTCAGGCGGCGGACAAGAAACCCAACATCGTCGTCATCTTCGGGGATGACATCGGCACCTGGAATGTCGGTGCGTATACGCACGGCATGATGGGCAAGACCCCCAACATCGATCGCATCGCCAGTGACGGAATGCTCTTCACCGATCATTATGCCCAGCCGAGTTGCACCGCGGGCCGCGCCGCCTTCATCACCGGGCAACTGCCCATCCGCACCGGCATGACCACCATCGGCATCCCCGGCTCGACGCGCGGCATCCAGAAATCCGACCCAACGCTGGCCGAGGTCCTCAAGAGCCAGGGCTATGCCACCGCACAGTTCGGGAAGAACCATCTGGGCGACCGCAATGAGTTCCTGCCGACAGCACACGGCTTCGACGAATGGTTTGGCAATCTGTACCACTTGAACGCGGAGGAGGAACCGGAAGAACTCGACTACCCCGGCCAGAAGAACCCCGCGTATCTCGAGAAGTTCGGTCCGCGCGGCGTGCTGCATACCTGGGCGGTCGACAAGGACGACCCGACGACCGACCCGAAATTCGGCCGCATCGGCAAACAGAAGATCGAGGATACCGGCAAGCTCACGCGCAAGCGCATGGAGACCTTCGATCAGGAGGTAACCGCGGAGACCTTGAAGTGGTTGGACAAGAACGGCAAAGGCGACAAGCCCTTCTTCTGCTGGTACAACACGACCGCGACCCACATCTGGTCGCACTCCCCCAAGAAGTATATCCAGATGGCCGTGGATGAAGGCCGCGCCGAGGAAGACGTCTACCGGGCCAAAATGATCGAGCACGACGAACAGGTCGGCTCGCTCCTCAAGAAACTCGACGATCTCGGCGTCGCCGACAACACCATCGTCATCTACAGCACCGACAACGGCAATGAGCTGATGTTGTGGCCGGACGGCGGGTATGCGCCCTATCGCGGCGAGAAGGGCACGACCTGGGAGGGCGGCGTGCGCGTTCCCATGCTGGTCAAATGGCCCGGCAAGATCAAGCCGGGGAGCGTGTCCAACGGCATCCAGAACCATGAAGACCTCTATGCCACGCTGGCGGCGGCCGCCGGGCTGCCGAACCTCAAGGAAGAGCTGCTGACCGGCAAGAAACTGGGCGATACGACCTACAAGGTCCACCTCGATGGCTACAACAACCTGGCGCACTGGACCGGCCAGAGCGAAAAATCCGCCCGTCGGGAGCTCTTCTACTACGACGAGACCGACCTCATGGCCGTGCGCGTGGACGGCTGGAAGATGCACATCGGGGTGAAGCACAATGGAAGCTGGTTCGACGAGAAATCGTACCCCAGTGTTCCGTACGTCGTGAATCTGCTCATGGACCCGATGGAGAAGATGACACCCGACTCCGAGGAATGGGGCTACATCGGCAAGAAGTTCCTCGCGCAAAAACTCTGGGCACCGACGGGCGCCAGCGTGTTCCTCGCCGCGCACTTGAAGAGCCTGGCGGACTTCCCGCCCAGTCAGGGTGCGGACACGCTGAGCATGAAGAAGGCCATTGAGGCGGCGATGAAGAAGATGGATGCGCCGCAGGGCAGCAGCAACTAACCGCTTGCGACTGCTCGACCGTTGACCGTGCGGGCTGCTGCCCGTACGGGATGTCTGGCTGGCCGGGCCGCAGACACTGGAGCAGAAGCAGGACACGTGGGCCATGTATTACAATTTCGACCAGTTCCTCTACGAGGCCGACAAGACGGCGGGGAACGGTATCGGACTGTTCGGCCGGTTCGGGGCCTCGGCCGGTAATCCCAATCCCACGCAGTACTTCTCCAGCATCGGCTTTGGCGGCAAGGGCATGATTCCGGGCCGGCGCTTCGACCGCTTCGGCGTCGGCTACTACTACGACCGGGTCGGGCAGCCCACCCTGCAGACGAAGCGGTTCGGCACCACGGAGTTCTTGCGCAACGAGTGGGGGTTCGAAGCGTTCTACAACATCGCGCTCACGCCGTGGCTGCTGGTGACACCGGACGTGCAGGTCATCGGCCCGGCGCAGAAGCGCGCGATCACCGGGACCTTCAGCGGGCCCGGAACGGCCCTCGGTTCATACATCGGGATGGCGACCGTCCTCGGTGTCCGAGTGCAGGTGCTGTTATAATTTTTGAACCGCGCGGGATCCTCTATGAGTCCGCGAGAATGCAGTAGGGGGATGGGTCGTCCGCGTTTGACCTCGCGCGCGCTTCTGGTGTAGTCGCCTCGCATGGCGTCGGCGAGCGCAAGCCGAGGTCGGCGGCGGGCTTGAATGGCACAGGCTGAGATTTCCTCGAACCGCTTGACCGATGGGACGCTCGTCTTGCGGCTGAGCGGACCCTGGCAGTTGCGCAGCGACATTCCGTCCGTCGCGGCGGTGCAGCGCGAACTGGAGCGCGCGCCGCAGCGTGTGACCTTCGACACCGCTGGGCTGACGGCCTGGGACAGCGGACTGCTCACCTTCCTCATTAAAGTGAGCGAACTCTGTCAGCAGCGGCAGATCACGGCCGACCGCGAGGGGCTGCCTACCGGGGTGCGGCGGCTGTTGGCACTGGCGGAGGCGGTGCCCGAGCGCAAAGGCGCCCGCCAGGAAGCGGTCGCACCTCCGTGGTTGGTGCGCGTGGGGATGGCGGTGATCGATGCGCGCCAGCCCGCGCTGGATATGTTCAGCTTCATCGGGCAGATCACGGTCTCGGTCGGGAAGCTGGCGCGGGGGCAGGCGCGCTACCGCACCCAGGACCTGATGCTGTTGATCCAGCAGGCTGGGGCGCAGGCGTTGGGAATCATCACCCTCATCAGCGTGCTGGTGGGCATGATTTTCGCCTTCGTCGGCGCGGTGCAATTGGAACAGTTCGGCGCCGCCATCTACGTCGCCGATCTCGTCGGCATCGCCATGGTGCGGGAGATGGGCGCGATGATGACCGCGATCGTCATGGCCGGACGCACGGGAGCTGCATTCGCGGCGCAGCTGGGCAGCATGAAGGTAAACCAGGAGATCGATGCGCTGAAGACGATGGGTATCTCCGAGCTCGAATTCCTCGTGCTGCCGCGCATGATCGCGCTCTGCCTGATGATGCCGCTGCTCTGCCTGTACGCCGACGTCCTTGGCATGCTCGGGGGTGCCGTGGTGGGGGTGGGTATGCTCAAGTTGCCGGCGCTCGTCTACTACCACGAGACCGCGCGTGCGGTGCACGTGTCGGATCTGATCGGCGGCGTCTTCAAGGCATCGGTCTACGGTGTCCTGGTTGCCGTCTCCGGCTGCATGCGCGGCATGCAATGCGGCAACAGCTCGTCCGCAGTGGGCGAAGCCGCAACCTCTGCCGTCGTCACCGGCATCGTGTTCATCATCAGCGCCTGTGGGATCTTTTCGGTCATCTTTTATGTGCTGGGCTGGTGATGAGTGAGCAGTGAGCAGTTATCAGTAATCAGTGACCAGTGATTAGTAACCAGTCACCAGTATTGGGGATCAGTGAATCGGGGGAAGAGATGGGCGCTGGGCATTACGCTCGGAGTTTTGAAGAATTGATCGTCTACGCGAAGGCGAGTGGTGTGGCGAACAGGATCTTTGAGATCTCGAGGTCGTTTCCCAAGGAGGAGACGTACTCGTTGACGGATCAGATCCGGCGAGCCTCACGATCGATGGGAGCGCAGATCGCGGAAGCGTGGGGAAAGCGCCGATATCTGCGTCATTTTGTGAGTAAGTTGACGGATGCCGATGCCGAGCAACTCGAGACACGGCACTGGGTTCGGGTCGCGGCGTCGCGTGGGTACCTGACCGCGGAACAAGAGCGTTACTTCGTCGACGATCTCGCCGAAATCGGCCGGCTGTTACATGCCATGATCGGCAAAGCGAACGCCTTCTGCGGTCCGCTCAAGCCCGGAGTCAGAGAGGACGCTGCCCAGTACCACCCAATTGCCAGGCACTGATCACTGGTTACTGGTCACTGATTCCTGTTTACTGGTTGCAAATGACTGCCCCGACCGATCCCAACGTGCACATCACCGTCCGCGACCTGACGATGGCGTACGGCAGCTTTGTGCTCATGCGCGATCTCAACTTCACCATTAAGCGGGGCGAGGTGTTCATCATCATGGGGGGCAGTGGCTGTGGCAAGAGCACCTTGCTGCGGCATCTCATTGGGCTCAACGAGCCGGCCAAGGGGGAGATCTGGTACGGCACGGAGAACTTCACCGCTGCCGAACCCGCCCGACGGCAGCAAATGCTGCAGCGTTTCGGGGTGCTGTATCAGAGCGGGGCGCTGTGGAGCTCGATGACGCTGGCGGAGAACGTCGGCCTGCCACTGGGCGAGTATACCGACCTGGGCCCGGCGGAAATTCGCGAGGTGGCCAGCCTGAAGCTGGCGCTGGTCGGACTCAAGGGCTTCGAAGACTTCTACCCCTCACAGATCAGCGGCGGCATGCAGAAGCGGGCGGGGCTGGCGCGCGCCATGGCGATGGACCCGGAAGTCCTGTTCTTCGACGAGCCGTCGGCGGGGTTGGACCCAATCAGTTCCAAGCTGCTGGACGATCTCATCATGGAGCTGCGGGAGAGCCTGGGCGCCACGATCGTGGTGGTGACGCATGAGCTGGCAAGCATCTTTGCCATCGCTACGAGCAGTGTGTTTCTCGACGTGGAGACGCGGACGATGACGGCGTTAGGGCCCCCGAAGGAATTGCTTCACGCGGGGAATGAGGCGGTGCGCCGCTTTCTGACGCGCGGCGAAGAGGATGGGAACTCGGGGAGGATCCATGGGTAAGAAAGCCAATCCCGCGGTGATCGGGGCCTTCGTTGTCGGGGCCATCGCACTGGCGGTTGCCGGGCTGCTGGTCTTCGGTTCTGGACGCATGTTCAAGCACATGCTGCACTTCATCTGCTTCTTCCCCGGACAGGTGAACGGGCTCAACGTCGGTGCACCGGTGAAGTTCAAAGGGGTCGAGATCGGTTCGGTGACCGACATCCGCATTCGCTTTGGCGTAGACAAGGTGCCGGATGCGGCGACGGTGTCGGAAGGAATCCGCATCCCGGTCCTGATCGAGATCGATCAGGACCGGGTCGTCGGGCGCGGCGCCAGGCCGATGAATGAGTCCAGAGTGAAGGAAATGATCGACCTCGGGCTGCGAGCCCAGCTCAACACCCAGAGTATGGTGACGGGGCTCCTCTACGTCGACCTTGACTTTCACCCTGAGAAGCCCGCTGTCTTCGTGCTGCCACCGGAGTCGAGGGATAAGGAGATTCCAACGATCCGGACGGGGTTGGAAGAGGTGCGGTCCGTTGCCGCCGAGGTCTTCCGCAAACTCGAGGAACTGCACCTGGATGACATGGTCAAGTCGGCAACCGAAGTGCTGGATGGGGCCAAGAAACTGGTCAACTCGCCGGCGATGAAAGAGACGATTGACAAGCTCCCGGCGACCGTCGCCAACGTCAATCAGACTCTGACGACTGTGCGCGAGGCCGCTACCAACCTGGGCGGCAAGGGCGGGACGCTGGACAGCATCAAGACGATGTCCGAACAGACCGGTGCGACGCTGGCGGAGGTGCGGGAGACGCTCCAGACGGTGCAGGCCCTGATCGATCCCAATGCGCCACTGGCCAACCAACTTGCGGCCTCATTGCAAGAACTCGCCAGCGCGGCCCGCGCCGTGCGACTCCTGGCGAGCTATGTGGAGCGCAACCCCGGTGCGCTCGTCCGCGGAAAGGAAGTCACAGCGAAATGAACGCGCACATGAACCGATTGGCCCTCGTGGGAGTGATCGCGGGCTCGCTGTTTCTAACGGCCTGCTCGTTCCTGGCCCCCAGCCGTGACCCGTCGCGCTTCTTCACCCTGGCGGCGCTGCCTCCGGGCACGCAGTCGCCGCAGCCCGTGCCGGCGGCGGCAGGCGACGTGCACGGCGTGATGTATGGACTCGGTCCGGTCAAGGTGCCGGCGTACCTCGACCGCAATGAGATCGCGACGCGGGTGTCGCCGAGCGAAATGATCTACTCGGACACCGATTACTGGGCCGAGCCGCTGCAGGCCAACGTCAGCCGGGTCCTGTTGCAGAATCTCTCCACCCTGCTGGATACCGATCGGATTGCGACCTATCCGTGGGGCGTGAGCGCCAAGGTCGATTTCCAGGTGCAGGTTGAGTTGCTGCGCTTCGAACGCGACGCTGCCGGCCAGGCCTCGCTCACCGCACGGTGGGCCATCCGCGCCGGAACCGGGGGCAGGTTCCTGGCCGTCAAGGACGCGAACCTGACGCGGCCAGCGACGGGCCGGTCGACCGCGGACGCGGTCGCGGCGCTGAGCGGCACGCTGGGCGAACTCAGTCAGGAGATTGCCGCCGCGCTGCGGCAGTTGCCCGCGCCCGCACCACCGGAGACGAAGCCCGCGAAGAAACGGATGTGAGTGGGAGGGAGGTGACCAGTAACCAGTAATCAGTGACCAGTAATCAGTGACCAGTGGGCGCCGTCTCAGGTCTACCATCGTTTACTGGTGACTGGTCACTCGTGACTGGTCACTGGTGACTGGTCACTGGTGACTGATTGCTGATTTCTATCCGCCCAGGCGGGTCAACTCGTCCCGTTGCGACCACTCAAAACGGACACGCTTTCCGGCGCGCCGCGCGGTGACACCGCGACTGCGTCCGACCGTGCCGATGATCGTTGCCGGAATGCTTCGGCGGCTCAGGCTGCGGAGGAGGCGCGCTGCGTCGTCCGGCGCGATTGTGAGCAACAGGGCGCCGGACCCGATCAGGCCGAGCGGGCGCAGTCCGAAATGGGCGCAGAGCCGAACGGTGTACGGGTGGACGGGGATCCGGTCAAGGTCCACGACCAGGCCCTTGCGCGAGGCGGTGGCCAGCTCGAACAGTGCCGCCGCGACGCCCCCTTCGGTCGGATCGTGCATGGCCGTAGCCCCGGCGCGCGCGGCCAGCAGCGCTTCGCGGACCACCGAGATGCCCGGCTGATGATGGAAGCGCATGGCGCGCCGGTGCGCGCTGGTCCCGAGCGCCGTGCGCGCCGCGTCAGGGTAGGCCCGGGCGATGATGGCGCTGCCTTCGAGGCCCGCGGACTTCGTCATCACGATCAGGTCACCGGCCCGCGCACCGGCGGCCGTGACCAGCGCCTCTCGCGCGACAGTGCCTTGCATGTCTCCGGCTACGATCGGGTGCCGCACCGCGGGGGAGATTTCCGTATGGCCCCCGGTGACCGCGATGCCCAGGCTGCGGGCGGCGCGGTCGATGTCCCGGAAAATCCGTCGCACCGCCGGAGCCGACGTGCCCGGTGGGACGATGATGCTGGCCTGGAACCACGCTGGGCGCGCACCCATCACGGCCACGTCGTTGGCGTTCACATGCACCGCATACCACCCGACCTCGTCGGCGGTGAACGTGACGGGATCGCTCTTGAGGATCAGATACTGCGCACCGAGATCGATAACCGCGGCGTCCTGGCCGAATGCCGGTCCGAGCAGTACGCGCCGGTCCGGCGCCCCGCGCAACGGCAGCAGGCGTTGCAGCAATTCCACCGGCAGTTTACCGGGGAGTAGGCGCATGTCTGTCCGGCCGTGCAGTCGGTCGCGTTACGCCGCTGCCGCGCGCGGCACGCGGATCAGCGTGCCCACTTGACGTGTGCGTATTTCGTGTCCTCCGACCAGCGATAGCTCACCTCGCCCTGGTAGGCCTTCTGCAGCGCCCGTCCGATGCGTTGCGCGAGCTTCTCGTTGGTCGTGGGCGCCGCGCAGGACGACTTCGCCTTGCGCGTAATTGTCCGCGATCTTCTTGCAAGCGGGACAGAGCACTCGGCGCGTCTTCGACAGAGCGGCTGCCTGCCGGTAGGCCTGCTCGTCGAGGACCCAGTGCCGCCGCTGATAAACCGCATGACAGCGGGTGCAGACGACACCTTCTCCCTGGTTGAGCTTGGAGAGATACGGGTCGCCATATTGCTGCACGTTCCGCCGGATCCGACTTGGTTCCCCCTTACGCGATGCTTTCGCCATACGAATCCTTTCGAATCCGATACGCTACCTGTCCCCACGATACCGTGGCCGTGTGGGCCGTTCAACGTCACGCATGGTGCGTTCGCAAGCATCAAACCATACGCGCGGGTGCTGTAATTGCCGCATGTTTTCGCATGATGGGTACCGACCATTCCCGTGCGCGGGGACGTGGTCTCCGCGCACGGGAATGGGTCCTGTGCCCACATTTGGGGCACGGCTCGCGAAATGACCAAATTCAAGACGGAGGTCAGACCGTTTTACCGCAACGAACTTCTCCAACGCTCCGCGTCATCGGTGGCATGGTTTTGGCAACTCCTTTTGGGTGTGAGAGGAGAGGCAGACATGAGCACAATCCATTCTCACTCGGACGTGATGGTCAAAGCCCACTTGCTGAAGATTGGCCTGGAGCTTTTTCCCGTCTACGGAGACGAACAGCGGGGGTGGAGCGTGGAAGCCACTGATCTGTACCCGCAGACTCCACCGTCGTTTCGCTACGGTTCGATCGACGAGATCTTCTTCGCTCTGGTCAACTTGAACCTCTGTCCCGAGGGACGGGCGTAGGCGAATGCGTACGGTACCGCGGCAACCCTTACCTTGACTCGTCAGGCATTTTTCATCAGCGTGATGACAAAGGGGTGCCGTGGACGCGATTCCGTACTATCTGCCTGTTGGAGACGAACTGGAGATATTCACCGCCGCGCACGCGAGCCGCCTTCCCATCTTGCTCAAGGGTCCTACCGGGTGCGGGAAGACGCGGTTCGTCGAGTACATGGCGGCGCGCCTGCAGCGGCCGGGGGCGGCAATGCAAGCGGCGGGGCAGGGAATCCCCGGCAATCTGATCACCGTGGCCTGCCACGAGGATCTCACGGGCAGCGATCTGGTCGGGCGCTATCTCATCAAGGGTGATGAGACGGTGTGGATTGATGGCCCGCTGACGCAGGCCGTGAAATCGGGGGTCATTTGCTACCTGGACGAGATCGTCGAGGCCCGCAAGGACACCATTGTACTGATTCATCCTCTGACCGATCACCGGCGCATCCTCCCCATCGATAAGAAGGGCGAGATCATCGAGGCCCACCCGGATTTTCTGCTGGTGATTTCGTACAACCCCGGGTACCAGAGCGTCCTGAAGGACCTGAAGCACTCGACCCGGCAGCGGTTTGTCACGATCGATTTCGATTACCCGCCCCGCGAGAAGGAGGCGCAGATCATTGCGCACGAGAGTGGCGTCGACATGGAGACCGCGCTGTCGCTGGCCAAGCTCGGCGAGAAGGTACGGCACCTGAAGGCCAGCGGTTTGGAGGAAGGCGTGAGCACCCGCCTGCTGATCTATGCTGGCCAGCTGATCCAGCGGCAGCTGCCGCCGCGGCGAGCCTGCCGAGTGGCGGTGAGCACTTCGCTGACCGACGACGTCGAATCGCAACGCGCCATCGATGCCCTGGTTGCCGCCATCTTCGAGTGACGCGCGGGCGGCTGCGGCCTGATGGTTGATCGCTCGCTCTGGTTCGAGTCGCATTTGTTTGCCGATGCGCGTGGCCGGCGGGCCCGTCGCGAGTGTGAGCGCCTGGGGCCTCGGGTGCACGAGCGCATTCTGGCGGCCGGCGATCGGCTGGCGGCCGCGTCGCCGGCGGTCGCCCAACAGTATTACCGTATTGCGGCGGCGGCGTGGCTGACGTTCGGTGCGGAAGGGTTTGGAGCCTGGGTCGAGCTCGGGGCCGGCGTGCTGGCCGGGGGGCCGGCACAACGTGATGCCGCCCTGGCGTATTTCTCGGTGCCGGCGAAAACGCTGGGGCGCGCGGGGTTGCAGCGGCTGCGGGCGTGGTGTGCGCTGGGAATGCAGGTCGCCGCGCTGTCGCGGCGATTGAGCGTCACGTTTCTCGAAAGTACGGCACCGTTGGTTGGCACCGTGGCTCCCGAAGTGCTTGCCGAATGGGCGCGGCATGGCCTGCGGCTACACGGGCTCGCGGGTTGGCAAGGCGAGTTTCTAGCGCGGGCGTATTTTGCTGGTGCGGGGCGGGTGCTGCCGTCCCTCGATGCCGCGGAATTTGCCGCCTGGGCCGACCTTGGCGTGACGCTGCGGCCGGCCCTGGGAGAGGAATTGTTCTTCCGGGATCTGCCGGCCGGACTGGAGAAGATGAGTCCGGCCGACCGCCAAGTGGTATTTGCGACCACGATGGACCTCGCCGCGGCCGACCCGTTGGCGGCTGCAACGTTCTACAGCAAGCTCCCCGGGGCGGTGGCGCGGCTTCATCCGGCCGTGCGCCGACAGTTGCTGAGCGCGTTTCGGCTTGCCGGGGCGGCGGCCACCCACGCCCTGATGGACGTCGTTCCCGTTGCCGGGGCGCTGGTCCAGGGCATACCGTATCTCTATCGGCCGCGAGCGCTCGCGCTGTTGCATGCGGTGGCGCAGGAGTTTCCGCGCGGCGCCATGGCGTTGCTGCGTTCGTTGCCCGTCGCGTACGAGGAAGTGCGCCATGCGGCGGTGGAACACTGGGTGCATCGAGGGCTCGCCATTGCCGCCGACAACCCCGAAGCGGGTCTGGCCTACTTCGCACTGCAGTCGCGTACCAGCGACCAGGTCCTCCACGCCACCGCGACGGCGGCAACGCTGACGGACATGCAGGGGCTGCTGCGCAAGTACGTGCAGATGTTGAGCGGACAACCGGTCACCATTCGTGACGCCGACGCTGCCCAGGTCCTGCGTCCGCCGCTCGAGGAGTTCCCGCTCGAGAACGAAATCGCCCTGCCCGCACGGATCGATGTGTTTGCCACGCACGAGGACAATTGCCGGCTGTACCGCATGGTGGCCGCGCACGTGGCTGGGCGGCGCGAATGTGCGACCTACAGCCTCACCCTGCCGGCAGGGGTCGAGAGCCTGCCGGCATACCTGCGCGCTCCGGATCAGCCGGACTTGCTGGAGGAATTGTTCCTGGTGGCGGAGGGTTACCGGGTGGCTGTCGCCCTCGGCCGCGTCTATCCGGGACTGGCCCGGGAGCAGGCTGAGGTGGCGGCGCATTTCCTGGCACGCTGCGAGGCGGCGACGGCGCCCAGCCGGTCGGTACTGCTCGACGCGATGTTGGCGGCCCTGGTGACCGGCGCGCGGCCGACGCCCCTACCGCCATGGCTGCGATCGCTGGCCGGGCTGGTCGGGCCGTGCGTGGCACCGCTGGCGGCGCCCGACGCGTCGGTCGATGATGCGCTGCGGATCGCGCACGCGTTGGCGCTGCACCTGGTCCAGTCGGCGACTGGGGTGCGCGCGGCATTGCTTGGTCCGACAAGCCGGGCGCAGGAGTCCATGGATTTTCTGATGGGCGCATACATGGACGACGACTCGGCGTTCCTCGCCGGCGATGCGGCAGAGGCCGCAGACGACACGCCGCCGGCCGACCTGCCTGCCGAATCGGCGCGCGTGGAACTCGATGAACTGACCGAGGCGACCGAGGGCGTCGCCATGCCGCTGTCCGCGGAGCAATTGCAGCAACTGATCGACGCCGGCGCCGATCTGCGCCTGCAGCAGGCACGCGGGGACAACGACGAGAGCCTGGGGCTGTACATTACCGACCTGCTGGGCAAGCTGCCGCCGGACGACATCGACGCGCTGCGGCGCATGCTGCAGGACAGCGCTGGCGCGGATCGTCCGCCGCCCCGCCGGTGGTTGGAACGCGGCGGCGCGGGGGCGGCCTTCTACTACGACGAGTGGGACTACCACATCGGCGATTACCGGCCGCGCTGGTGCCGGCTGCGCGAACTTGCGGTGGCCGGCGATGCGGGCGAGTTCTTCAACCGCGCCCTCGATGACTACGCGACGCTCCTTCCCGAGGTGCGTCGGCAGTTTCAGCGCATCCGCCCCGAGATGTACCGCACGGTCAAGGGCCTCGAAGACGGCGAGGATTTCGATCTCAACGCGGCGATCAGTGCGCGTGTCGATCTGCGCGCGAAGCGGGCGCCGTCACCGCGCTTGTACGTTGCTCGCATGCGCGAGGAGCGGAACGTGGCCACGGTGTTCCTCATCGACATGAGTGCCTCGACCGACGAGCCCATCCAAAAACCTGCTCCGCTCGACGATGGTGACGCCGCTGGGTCCGTCGGCACGACGGCGCACAGGGATGCGGCCCCTGCCAAGCCGGCGCGACGTATCATTGACGTCACCAAAGAGGCGCTGGTCATCATGTCCGCCGCGCTGGCGGAAATTGGTGACGCGTACGCAATCTATGGTTTTTCCGGCCACGGGCGCGACAACGTCGAATTCTATCTGGTGAAATCCTTCAGCGAGCCGCTGTCGGCGACGGTGAAGGGCCGCATTGGCGCGATCGAGCCGAAAAGCAGCACACGGATGGGGACGGCGCTGCGGCATGCCACCGAGAAGTTGGCGGGGATCAGCGCCCGCTCCCGTTACGTCATCCTGCTCAGCGACGGCTTCCCCCAGGATTTCGACTACGGCCAGGATCGCCGCAGCAACGTCTACGGTTTGCGCGACACCAGTGCCGCATTACGTGAAGCGGAAGCGGCGGGCATTACGCCGTTCTGCATTACGGTGGACAAGGCCGGCCACGACTACCTGCGCACGATGTGCGATCCCTCGCGCTACCTGGTGATCGAGGACATCAGCGCCTTGCCGCGGGAACTGCCGAAGATCTACCAGCGGGTTGTGACCGGCTGACGTGCCGGCGGGCGGAGACGTCAGCCGCCCGCCGCGGAGAGCGCCAGCGTGCGCAGGAGGTTGGTGCCGCCGACCTTCGCGGATGGACGCCCCTCGTTCTCCAGCGCGCAACGCAGGCAATAGGGGTCGGCATCGTTGGCTGTCTCACGGCACACCGCCTTATAGGCGCGGCCGCAGGACGCGCAACAACAGTAGGTCTTGCACCGCTCCGCCATCCACCGCTGCTCGCGACGGAGGATCTGTACCTTCGGCTTTGCGTGGAGGAGGTGGGCGACGTAATCGACCAGGTATTGTCGATCCGCAGGCCCCTCGTCGGGCAAGAAGATTCCGCCCCCAGCGTATGAGACATGCACGACGTCTGCCATGTCACAACTCCTCTGCGCTTTTGGATTGCCGCTGCGAGACTGGGGATCGCGCACAAGGGCAGGCTACTTTTCAGCGGCTGCACATAGGACTATGCGCTTGAAGAGCCTTCGTCAACCTAGGGTTTTCCCTATGTTTCCAGGCGCGCTTAGATCCACTGCAGCAGGCCGGCGAAGACGACAAGGCAGCCGATGTCGAAGGCGAGGAGAGCGCCGACCGTAAGCGCTTGCCGTCGACGACTGGGC